>CAIYAG010000125.1 GCA_903924075.1 uncultured Bacteroidota bacterium
AGAACGTATCAAGATAATGTGCGCCACCAATGACGGTTTCAAAATTGCTGAGAAAGACTTGGAAATACGCGGTCCGGGCGATATTGAAGGAACCCGCCAAAGTGGGGCATTGAACTTTAAATTGGCAAGTATTGTTAATGATAAAGGGCTGCTGGAAAAGTCGAAGGAATTGGCTGAAAAGCTGGTGGAGGAAGATGCTGATCTACTATTGGCAAAGAATTTGCAATTGAAAAATTACCTTCAGTCTCAGAAAGGCAAAAATGGTTGGAGTAAGATATCTTAACATCAAAATATAAGTTGTTGAAAGCATTGGCCAGAATCATAGTATTATTCATTGTTTCTCTCTTTTGCAGTAGGTCTATTGCGCAGGGCTACCTCGAGTTTGTAGAAAATAAAGGTCAGTGGGATCAGCAAATCAAGTTCCAGGGCAATTTAACTACAGGTGCATTTGCATTAAAAGCAGATGGTGCCTATCGAATGCTTTTATATAACCCTGCAGATCTGACCGATCATGCTGGTCATGCCAATGATCAATCCGGAACTGGAGGTGCTCTTCGTAAAAAAATACAGTCTACATCTGCTGCAACTACTAATTCAAATGAAGGAAATAGTATTCGTGGACATGTATATGAAGTGAGCTTTTTAAATGCGAATCCTGCACCGATTGCTGTGCCAGACAAAGCTTTGAATACCTATAACAATTATTTTATTGGAAACGATGCTAAGAAATGGACCTCTCATTGTAAGATCTTCAATGCAGTAACCTATCAAGAAATTTATCCCAATATTGATGTGCGCTATTATAGTGATCAGGGAAAATTGAAATACGATTTTATTGTGCATCCGGGTGGAGACCCTAATCAAATTGCACTTTATATTACAGGTGCAGATGGCGTTAAATTGAACAATGGAAATTTGGTGATAAAAAATTCCGCACAGGATGTTACCGAATTAAAACCTACTACCTATCAATTAACCAGTATTGGTAAAAAAGATATTTCATGTAATTATGTAGTAAAAGGAAATATTGTTCGGATTCAATTGAACGAGCCGGTGAATCCGCGTGAAACCCTTGTAATAGATCCGCTGATCTTTTCTACTTTCACTGGAAGTATTGCAGATAACTGGGGTTACACTGCAACCTATGACAGTAAAGGAAATTTCTATGCTGGTGGAACCGTATTTGATTTGGGATTTCCTGTAAGCAATGGTGCATTTCAATCTACATTCAGAGGCCCAAGAGGTGGAACAGATATTGCTATCATGAAATTTAATGCGATCGGTTCAGATCGGATCTATGCAACTTACATTGGAGGTGCTACTGGTAGTGAACAACCCCATAGTTTAGTGGTGGATGCAAATTTTAATTTAGTAATTGCAGGCAGAACAAATTCAAGCGATTATCCTGGAACCCGCTTTGGTACAGGCGGTGGATGGGATATCATCCTTTCAAAATTAAATTCAGATGGTTCATCCATGATCGGATCAAAGATCATTGGCGGTTCTGCAGATGATGGAGTGAACATACGAGAGAAGTCTAGTTGTAATCCCAATCTTGGTCCTTGTTACGAATCAACGCTTCGTAACTATGGCGACGATGCCCGTAGTGAAGTGATCGTTGACGCATCAGATAATATTTATCTAGCATCAACAACTCAATCATCTAATTTTCCTGTTGTAAATGCGGCTTTCTCAAGTTTAGCTTTGAACCCTGGTGGAAGGTCGCAAGATGCGGTTGTTATAAAATACAATCCGAATTTATCAACTGCTTTGTTTAGTACTTATTTAGGTGGAACCAACGATGATGCAGGTTTTGTATTAGCATTGAATCCTTCTAATAATGATATTTATGTGGGAGGGGCAACCGCAAGTTCAGATTTTCCTGGTGATAAATCTGGCACTGTTGGATCCGCTTATTTTGGTGATCTGGTGGATGGGTTTATTGCGATATTCAGTAATGCTGGAGCTATCAAGAAAACCTGTTATTATGGTTCAGCCGGAGTTGATCTGATCTATGGAATTCAGTTTGATAAATTTTCAAATCCTTATGTGATGGGTACAACCACGGGAGACATCACTCCTAAGAATGTGTTGTATACAGAAACTGGCGGAAAACAATTTATCAGTAAACTTTCTCAGGATTTGAGTACAGTTACTTTCTCAACAAATTTTGGAACTAACTCTTCTATTCCTAATATTTCACCAACTGCATTTTTGGTAGACCGATGCGAAAATATATATGTTTCAGGTTGGGGTGGCGATGCAAATAAAAGAGAAAATTATTTTCCCTCAGCTGGTACAAAAGGGATGACTGCAGTGCCAGGCCCTGATGCTGCATCTTTAACTACAGATGGTAGTGATTTTTATTTTATTGTATTCGCAAAAGATGCTACGAATTTAAAATACGGTAGTTGGTTCGGGCAAGTTGGTGGCCAGTTTCCAGATCATGTGGATGGTGGTACCAGCCGTTTTGATCGTAATGGAATCATTTATCAATCTATCTGTGCCAATTGTGGTGGTGGAACTAGATTCCCTACTACTGGTGGTGCCTGGGCTCAAAATAATGGTTCAGCTTCGGGCGGATCTGCAGGCTGTAATTTAGCTGCCATTAAGATCGCATTTAATTTAGCTGGAGTGGGAGTAGACCTTGTTACATCCATCAATGGACGTGTAGGAGATACTTCTGGTTGTGTTCCGCTAACAGTAACATTCGAAGACTCATTGGCAATGGGTAAAACATATATCTGGGATTATAATGATGGTACAAAAAGGGATACAACAACTACAGCAGTTACATCACATACATTTAATACTGTTGGATTTTATCGGGTGAAACTGATTTCTATTGACAGCTCTAGCTGTAATATTTCTGATTCATCAACAGTAATGATCAGGGTTAGAAATGATGCAGCGATTTTGAAATTTCAACCTACTAAAGTGGGTCCTTGTACTTCATTAACATACGACTTTAGCAACTTGTCAACACCGCCTGCTAGTCCGGCTAAACCATTCGGCGCAAATTCATTTCAATGGATCTTTGGCGATGGAACTACACAGAATGCTGGCACACAAACTGTAACACACGCATATGCGGCTGCAGGTACTTATGATGTGAAATTAATTTTAATTGATACCAGCTATTGTAACAAGTTTGATAGTTTGCCATTGCAATTACATATTGCAGCAAACATTAAAGCACAAATACAAACTCCTGCTGCAGGATGTGTGCCTTATACAGCGCAATTAAATAATACATCATTAGGTGGTATTGATTTTATCTGGGATTTTGGTGATGGATCGCCTACATCAACAGTAACAAATCCAAGTCATCTGTATCCAACTATTGGAACTTATAAAGTAACTCTTATTGCCAACGATACGAGTAGTTGTAATAAAACTGATACAACTTTCACAACCATCACGGTTACATCAAAACCAGTATCAAGTTATATTTATTCTCCTCAGCCAACTAAGCCCAATACTGCTGTTACATTTACCAACACTAGTTTGGGCGGGACATTCTATAAATGGATTTTTGGAGACGGGGATTCTGTTTTAACTACAAAAAAAGATACAGTTATAGCACATATTTATCCTGCAACAGGTTCTTATAATGCATGCCTTGTTACATTTAATGCAGGCGGTTGTAGCGATACAACCTGTCAGCAAATAGATGTAACGATCATACCTGCCTGTGATCTTGCAAATTCCTTCACACCAAATGGGGATGGTACGAATGATCGAATTTTTGTACATGGATATGGCATTGCGCAAATGACATGGCGCATTTACGACAGGTGGGGAAATATGGTGTATGCAAGTGCCGATCAAAGTCAGGGATGGGATGGAACATTTAATGGAAAAGCATTGCCGCAAGAAGTGTATCATTATACTTTGCAAGTAGTATTCAGTAATAAGGTAACGTTTGTTAAGAAGGGTGATATAACTTTATTGAGGTGATAAAATAAATATGAATCGATTTAAAATTGTAGTAGGAATTGTATTGTTTTTCTTAACGCTTCAGGCGAGTGGGCAAGCTTTACATTATTCGCAATACTTTAATGCACCCTTATTGATCAATCCTGCAAATACTGGTTTTAATCCCGACTATAGTTATCGTATTGGAGGCAACTATAGAAGTCAATTTGGAAATATTGGTTTACCATATAATACAATGGGTGTTTGGGCAGATGCGAGGGTGTTGGAAGATCGATTTGAAAATGGATGGTTGGGTGTTGGTGGTTCGCTCATCAAAGATGTTGCAGGTGCTGGAAACCTTAGTAACACTGGGGCATATGCATCAATTGCCTATCACCAAATGTTAGGTTATAATAGTTTATTGAGTGGCGGGTTTTCACTGGGCTATGTGCAAAATCGGATCGACATTTCAAAATTAACTTCAGATAATCAGTGGAATGGAAATTTTGTAGACATTACTATTCCTTCCAATGAACCTTATGCATACAGTGCAGTTGGTTATCTTGATATCAATATGGGATTGAACTATGCCTATTTTGCATCCGATAATGTATACTTGAATGCAGGGGTGAGTATTGATCATGTAAACAAACCGCTAGGAAGTTTTTTTAGTTCTATTGTTTCAGATAATCGTATCAATCGTAGATACAATGCATTTGCAAATGCCAGTATCAAAATAGAAAACCTTTGGATCGTAAATCCCAATATTTATGTAAGTAAAATGGGAGGTAGCTGGGAAACAGTGCTTGGTGTGAATGCTAGTAGAAACTTGAGCGGTGATGGATACCAGCAACTCATTGTAGGTCTTTATTACAGAAATCATGACGCATTGATACCTATGTTAGGTTATCAAGTGAACGACTTGAAACTTACTGTTAACTATGACGCTACCGTTTCTTCTTTGGGTAATTTAAACGGAACTAAGGGCGCCTATGAATTGTCGATCGTTAAGTCGGGTATATTCACCAATAGCTCAAATACGATCAAGTGTCCAACTGTTAAATTCTAGAATACATTAATTCTTTACTTATTTCAGCTTTTTAGCTAGCAACCTAGTGTTTGTGCTGCTTAATTTTTATCTTGCAGCCTATCAAATGCCAGTTATGAAATATTTACCATTAGACCCTGCCATTTTTATTGAAAATAGAAAGCGCTTTGTGAAAGCCATGAAGCCTAACAGTATTGCCATTTTTGTGAGCAACGATGAGTGGCCTTCGAACGGGGATGCATTGCATGCATTTAAGCAGAATACAGACCTATATTGGCTTACAGGCATTGAGCAAGAAGATAGTATGGTTATTTTATTCCCTGATTGCCCCGACCCAAAATATAGAGAAGTATTGGTTTTAGTTCGGCCTAATGAACTAAAAGAAAAATGGAACGGAAAGAGATTGCGTTCAAACGAAGCAACCGATATTTCCGGAATCAAATCAATCCTGTGGCTTGATAGCATTGATGCATTATTACAAACTTGGATACATTTAGCAGATACCATCTACTTAGACTCGAACGAGAATGATCGTAAAGATTCGTTGATCCAGTCTAGAGAATACCGCTTTATTGCTGAAATGAAGAGCAGATATCCATTGCATAATTATGCAAGAGCGGCCAAGATCATGAAAGAATTGCGTGGTATCAAAACCAAGGGTGAAGTTGCAGTAATGCAAAAGGCAATAGATATTACAGATGTCACATTTCGAAGGCTCTTGAAATTTATCAAGCCTGGTGTGATGGAATACGAAATTGAAGCGGAAATTTTTCATAGCTTTTTGAGTCAGCGTGCAACAGGCCAAGCATATGGTAGCATTATTGCCAGTGGCGATCGTGCACGTACCCTTCATTATGTGTCGAATAATCAGGAATGTAAATCGGGAGAATTGATCCTGATGGATTTTGGTGCTGAGTATGGTGGCTATTGTGCAGATCTAACTAGAACCATTCCTGTGAATGGAAAATTCACTGCTCGTCAGAAAGAAGTATACAATGCCTGTTTGCAGATCCATAATTATTGCAAAGGCATTTTAAAACCAGGTATCAGCATCGTTGATTATACAGAAAAAGTGGGCGATGAGGCAACGAATCAATTCCTGAAAATTGGATTGATCACGAAAGCGGATGTGAAAAATGAGGACAAAGAAAACAGAGCATACCGTAAATATTTGTATCATGGTATCTCGCACCATTTAGGAATAGATGTGCATGATCTGGGAACTAGAACAGAACCTATCAAAGCTGGAATGGTATTTACCATTGAGCCAGGTATCTATATTGAAGAAGAGCAAATGGGAATCAGAATTGAAAACAATTATTGGATCACCAAAAATGGCAATCAGGATCTGATGAAAAATATTCCTATTACAGTGGAGGAAATTGAAAGACTGATGAAAAAATCATAGGCCGAAATGAAAAAACAAATTCCGAATCTGTTTACACTGGCCAATTTATTCTTTGGTTGTATGGCAATTGTTTCGATCATGCAATCGGGTTTATCAGTGAGCTTCGATGCCAATGGAGAAAACTTGGTAGAGATCCCTGAAAGAATCTATATGGCAAGTCTCTTTATTGCAATCGCAGCTGTGGTTGATTTTTTTGATGGCTTTGTAGCACGATTATTAAAAGTGCCTTCTGAATTAGGGAAGCAATTAGATTCATTGGCAGATGTGGTAAGTTTTGGTGTTGCTCCAGGTTTAATTATTTACCAGTTTTTACGTTTGAGTTTTTCTCAAATGGAAGGCGGACTAGAAATCAGCACCCTCTTTTTATTGCCTGCATTTATTGTGCCATGTGCAGGGGCCTATCGTTTAGCAAGATTCAATGTAGATACAGAACAGAGCTATGGATTTAAAGGGGTACCCATACCAGCAGCAGGGATCTGGATCGCTTCATTCCCATTGGTGTATTGGTTTACGAAAGATGCTTGGGTGATTCACTTATTGCGCAACTACTGGTTTTGGTATGCAGTGATCATAGTGGCGAGCTATTTGATGGTCTCAACCCTTCCCATGATGGCTTTGAAATTTAAGCAGTTTTCGGTGAAAGCCTTACTGCCATTCATTATTATAGCATTGGTAGCACTGGTTTCGGCCTTTGTTTTCGGCTGGTTAGCTGTTACACTTAGTTTTATCGCTTATACAATTCTATCTTTGTTCTATAAATAACCTAATTCAACTCGTATGATTTATAATGTTCAGATCAAAGTAATGCCACTAAAAGACTTGTTAGACCCACAGGGAAAAGCAGTGATGGGTGGATTAAAAAATCTTGGAATTACCAGCGTATCTGATGTACGTGTGGGCAAGCACATTACTTTAGCAATTGATGCTGCAAGTGAAGCGGATGCAAAGCAAGTTGCACAAGATGCTTGTCAGAAATTATTGGCAAATCCAGTAATGGAATTTTTTGAAATAGAAATGATCAACTAGACCATTTCTATGCTCTACCTCGTACCAACACCTCTTGGAAATTTAAAAGACATGACATTACGCTCAATCGAAGTATTGCAGCAGGTAGATGTGATACTTTGCGAGGATACGCGCACTTCATCAAAATTATTGAATCACTATCAGATCAATAAACCACTCTCGCCTTATCATCAACACAATGAGCACAAAATTGTGCAGCATATTGTTGATCAGTTAAAGTCTGGGAGAACAATGGCATTGATCACCGATGCTGGTACACCGGGCATATCAGATCCTGCTTTTTTATTGGTTCGGGAATGCATCAAAAATGATGTGGTGGTAAATTGTTTACCGGGTGCAGCAGCATTTGTTCCTGCATTGGTAAATAGTGGAATTCCAACCAATCGATTCGTATTTGAAGGTTTCTTGCCAATGAAAAAAGGAAGGCAAACCTTATTGAAACAATTAGCCAACGAAGAACGGACCATGATCATTTATGAAAGTCCGATGCGTTTGGTTAAAACCCTAGAAGAATTTGCTGTTTATTTTGGGGCCGACCGCCTTTGTTGCGTTAGTCGGGAACTTACCAAAATGTTTGAAGAAAATAAACGTGGAACCCTGCAAGAAGTAGCTGCTTATTTCAAAGAAAAAACTGTGAAAGGAGAGATCGTTGTTGTGATCGCTGGCAAGGAATAAGGTGGTTTCATTTTCTTTTTAAACATTCAGATTATTGATTCATTTTTATGCTTTAAAATAAGTCTATGCGTAAACTGGCATTTTTAGCAACGGGTATTTTTAGTGTGTTTTGTTTTGGTAAAATTCAGGCACAGCCCGATCGTTGGCAGCAACATATCAAGTACAATATCAACGTGAACATGAATGTGGTAACCAATCAGTTCAGTGGTACTGAGAAGATCGAATACATCAATAATTCTCCTGATACTTTGCAGAAAGTATTTCTACACTTATACTGGAATGCTTTTCAGCCCAATAGTAGTATGGATGTACGTAGCAGAGAACTAGGTAAAAATATGCTTACCAATCGCAGAGGCGATCAGGTTCCTGATTGGGATTCGAGGGTAAAAGATCGGATCAGTAAATTAACCGATAAAGAAATTGGTTTTCAAAAAGTAACCAGTATCAAAATCAATGGTAAGGATCAGCAATTGATCCAGCACGAGACCATTTTAGAAGTGCGTCTTGATAAAGCGCTTTTACCAAAATCAAAAACATTACTGGATGTAAATTTTGAAGCACAGGTTCCTTTACAAATTCGTAGAAGTGGGAGAGATAATGCAGAAGGTATTCGATATAGTATGAGTCAGTGGTATCCAAAAATGGTGGAATACGATTATCAGGGTTGGAATGCCAATCCTTATATCGCACGTGAGTTCTATGGCGTTTGGGGAGACTATGACGTGAAGATCACAATCGATAAAAGTTATATGATCGCTGCAACCGGTGTGTTACAAAATGCCAATCAAATTGGTTTTGGATTTGAAACACCTGGCGCAAAAGTTCCAGCAGCAACAGGTAGTACACTTACCTGGAATTTTGCTGGCTCCAATATTCACGATTTTGTTTGGGCAGCAGATCCAACATACAAGCACCTTTCCAAGAAAACCGCATCTGGTGTGATGTTGAATGTTTTTTATAAACCAGTTGATGCAAAAGCAGATAGTGCATGGTATAATGTTTTGTGGGCTGCAGAAAAAGCATTGCCATTTATGGAGAAAAGATTTGGCAAATATCCTTATCCGCAATATTCTTTTATTGAAGGTGGAGATGGTGGTATGGAATATGCAATGGCTACTTTGTTGAAAAGCTCAAGTTTAGGCACCGTATTTCATGAGTGGATGCATAGCTGGTACCAACATCTGATGGGCACCAATGAAAGTCTGTTCCCTTGGATGGATGAAGGGTTTACTGAATACGCAACTGGCGAAGTTTCTGATTTTTATTATACGAATTGGGCGTCTCAATCGCCTTACAGCAACGATGCCACCAAAGCTGCGATCGCTCGTATGAATGAGGCCAATAAAACAAAATTGCCGCTACACCAAAGTGGTTCCTATGAAGGATATTTCGGATTAGTGCGTTCTGGATTAGAAGAACCCATGAGCACACACTCTGATCATTATAATACCAACCTGGCATACAGTTCTGCGGCTTACTCAAAAGGTGCAACTTTTATGGGTCAGCTAGGATATATTATTGGCGATAGTATTCGTGATAAAGTGTTATTGAACTATTACGATCAATGGCATTTTAAACATCCTAATGCAAATGATTTTATTCGAGTAGCTGAAAAAACAAGTGGACTTGCATTGCAGTGGTACAAAGAGTATTGGGTGAATAGCACCAAAACAATTGATTATGCGGTAGGCGATATCAGTTCAAAAGACGATAAAACTTTCATCACCATTAAGCGTGTTGGTAAAATGCCAATGCCAATCGAAGTTTTATTAACTTTCAAAGACGGCAGCAAAGAATTGCACTATATCCCACTTGATCTGATGTTTGGTGAAAAGCCAAATGAGAACAATTCAATTCCTCGTATTGTAGAAGCAGAATGGCATTGGGTAAACCCGGAATATGCGGTTTCAACAACACGCGCGATTAAGGACTTAAAATCAATTGAGATAGATCCGACACAGCGCCTTGCGGACGTCAATAAATCTAATAACAAACTTGTGATACCGGACTAGATTTTAGTGAAGAGTGAAGAGTGAAGAACGGAGGGTCAATCGTTTTGTAACAATGTTTTTTAATCCTCGGCTTGCCGAGGATTATTCTTTTAAAAGATGTCTGTCTTATAAAAATACCTAAGCGCAGCTTAGGTATAATCGTTTAGAAAATGCATGTCCATTCTTCACTCTTCACTTTTCGTTCTTCGCTATTTTTTTTCTGCGTGAATGATGAACTTCTCCTTGAAGTATTCCTCTTCAAAGAACTTATAGATCGGTATCATTTTTGGACGTAGTCCGCTTTCAGATATTTCTTGATTAAGGTCGCCACCTTTTAAGCAAATCAGGCCATTAGGTACATCATGCTGGCTTCCTTTTTTGATGAGGGGGCCGGCCCAATTCCATAGATCTTTGAGAGGGGCAACTGCGCGTGAAACGGCGAAGTCGAATTTTCTATTTTTAATTTCTTCGGCCCTAGTATGTTGCGTGGTGATATTTTTAATGCCAGCACCTTCGCAAACTGCATCAACCACTTTCAGTTTTTTTGCGATGCTATCTACCATATGAAACTGTGTATCCGGAAAAAATATGGCTAAGGGTACACCCGGAAATCCGCCGCCACAGCCGATATCAATGATCTGAGTGCCAGGTTTGAAATTAACGATCGCAGCAATGCTGAGCGAGTGCAAGACGTGGTGTAAATAAATGCTATCAATATCTTTTCGAGATACTACATTGATTTTTGCATTCCATTCTTTATACAATTCCTCTAATGCAGCGAACTGTTCTATTTGATGGGGTGTGAACTCTGAAAAATATTTCAGAATTAATCCCAGTTTTTCCGGGGTGCTTTCCATATGGCTGGTAAAGTAAAAATGTAAAAAAAGAACATCCCAATATCAAAAAATAAAAACCAAGGCCAGAGGTCTGATTCGTTTAATTTTTTCATTGATTTAAACAGTACGATCGCTTGTATCAAAAAGCGCAAACCAAACACTGCTAATGCGATCCACCAGTTAAAGAAAATGATCGATAATGCAAGCAGAGGATAGATCAGGAACAATGTAAAAGAATATAAGCCCAATAAAAATTTATGGCTACCCTTATAATATTTAGCGGTGGTGTAGTGACGGTATTTCTGCGTCATCCATTCACTCCAACTACGTTTTGGTTCACTCAGTGTATGTGCTTCAGGGTCGATCACAATTTTGGTATTCTCTGCTCGGGCTACCTGATTAATAAACAGATCATCATCGCCACTTGGGATCTGATTGATTGATGAGAAGCCTTTGTTACGTAAGAACACGTCTTTTTTATAACTCAAATTTCTACCAACGCCCATATAGGGTTTGCCAGCCAAAGCATATGACAGATATTGTAATGCGGTATGGAAGGTTTCAAAGCGAATTAACTTATTGAGGATACCTGCTTTTTTATGGTAAGCACCATAGCCCAATACGATTTCTGTATCATGGTCATAGGCATCCTGCATTTTTTGGATCCAGAATTCAGAAGCAGGAACGCAATCGGCATCCGTTAATAATACGATCTCATATTTTGCACTGCGAATGCCCATGGATAGAGGGAATTTCTTTCCACTGATCATTTTGGCTTCCTGTGTAAGTTCTATATTATTGATGTTTTTGAAAGTCTTTTTGAATTCGTCGATCAGGTACCTGCTTTCATCAGTGGAATTATCATTCACCAAAACAATTTCATGAGAAGTCTTATAGTTCTGAACCAGAATACCTGGCAAATTGCGCATGAGGTTATCTGCTTCATCTCTGGCACATACTACAATTGAAACGGGATGTTCCATTTTGTCGCCTTCATGGGTTGGACTATAAAAAGCAAGTCTTCTGAAAAAGAAAAGATAATAGAGAATCTGGATAGCAATTACTGCACAAAAGCAATAAAACACAACTGTCCACAATAGAGGCGGTATCATCATCCTGCAAAAGTAACAGTTATGAGCCCTTGGTTCGTGTGGCTTGTGGGTATGTGGAAAAAAGATGACATTTGCAAAATGGCCGCATTAACATTTAGCCTTGAAGCAACAGAAGGGAAAGCTAGGGCAGGAACAATTCAAACCGATCATGGAAGCATTCAGACGCCCATTTTTATGCCAGTGGGCACCGTGGGTTCTGTAAAAGCAGTTACGCAGCAACAGCTTAAACAAGATGTAAAAGCACAGATCATTTTAGGGAATACCTATCATTTATACCTGCGTCCGGGTACGGAGGTTTTAGAGGCCGCAGGTGGGTTACACAAGTTCAATGGTTGGGATCGCCCGATCTTAACGGATAGTGGTGGTTACCAGGTTTTCTCGCTTGCAGCTAATCGAAAAATCAAAGAGGAAGGGGTTGTTTTTCAATCACATATTGATGGGAGTAAACACTTGTTTTCGCCCGAATCTGTGATGGATATTCAGCGCAGTATTGGGGCAGATATTATCATGGCTTTTGATGAGTGTCCGCCTTACCCGAGCGACTATACCTATGCCCGAAAAAGTATGGACCTCACGCATCGTTGGTTAACAAGGTGTTTCAGCAGATTAGCAGAAACACCAGATAAATATGGGTATACCCAAAACCTATTTCCAATCGTACAAGGCAGTACCTATCCCGATTTGAGGAAAGCATCCTGCGAATTTGTAGCCTCAAAAGGAGCTGTTGGAAATGCCATTGGTGGTTTGAGTGTGGGTGAACCTGAGGAAATGATGTACGAGTACACCGATCTTTGTTGTAGCATTTTACCTGCAGATAAACCTAGGTATTTAATGGGTGTTGGAACGCCTTGGAATTTACTGGAAGGGATCGATTTAGGAATTGATATGTTTGATTGTGTGATGCCTACCAGAAACGGAAGAAATGGGATGTTATTTACCACACAGGGTGTGATCAATATTCGCAATAAAAAATGGGCAACCGATTTTAGTTCTATCGATCCTGGATTGCCTTCAGAGATGAGTCAGTATTATTCCAAAGCATACTTGCGTCATTTATTTGTGGCGCAAGAAATTTTGGGATTGCAGTTGGCAAGTATCCATAATTTGTCTTTTTATTTATGGCTGATGGGGGAAGCAAGAAACAATATTCTAGCAGGCAGTTTCGTTTCTTGGAAACAACAAATGCTGCCCATTTTAAAGACACGTTTGTAAGAAAAAATTTTGCTTCTAGTGTTGTTCGGCGATGTGGATAAACCTCGCTGGCAATTCTATTTATTCACGATATACTAAAGTTGCAGGTTTATAGTTGCAGACGGATTAATTTACAGCGACTTACTAATCCGTTATCTATGAAGTCCGTAAAATAAACATCCATTTTCATGGATGTTTGTTTTTATATTTGTTGCCAGCGTATGAAGAAAATCGACTGGTACATACTTAAAAAATTTCTAACCACTTTCTTTTTTGCCATATTCCTTTTCACTGTCATTGCAGTGGTGGTGGATGTGAGCGAAAAAACAGATGATTTTGTGAAATCTCAACTAGGATTCACCAAGATCATTACGCAATATTATTATGGTTTTATTCCGCATATTGTAGCTTTATTGTTTCCACTCTTCGTTTTTATTGCGGTTATTTTTTTTACTTCCAAAATGGCGGGTAAAAGCGAGATCATTGCGATTCTTGCTAGCGGTACGAGTTATGGCCGATGGCTAAGACCTTACTGGGTAGGAGGATGTTTATTAGCAGCATTTCTCTGGGTATCTAACCAGTATATAGTTCCAAAAGCAAATCAGATCCGTGGTGCATTTGAAGCAAAATATATAGATGGTAATTCATCTTATGATGCATTGTTGTTGAAGAGCAATAATATTTATCGAAGGATCGACAGTTTTACTTATTGTGGTATTTATGGCTACGATACTTTACTCAAAAGAGGCGGCCCGTTTTTCTTGTACAAAGTGAAAGGTAACCTCATTGTGGAGAATACTCGTTGTGATGAAATTTTTTGGGACAGCACCAAAAGCTGGAAACTCTTAGGCATTGTTAATAGAAAATTTGATGGGCTCAAAGAAGTGCAAAAGATGGAACCCGATCAGCACCGAAACTTTAATTTTTTGCCGAAAGATCTGAGTCGCGATAAATATACCAAAGACAAATTAACCACTCCAGAATTAGACCGCTTTATCAAATTAGAGGAATTGCGCGGTTCAGAAGGCATCAACGACCTGAAAATTGAAAGGTATCGGAGAGATGCCACTTGTATTACCGTGTTATTATTAACAATGATCGGGGCCATAGTTGCAGGTAAAAAAGTACGTGGAGGAAGTGGCGTGCATTTAGCAGTAGGCTTTATGATCGCAGCATTATTCATAGTTATTAATCAATTTTCTACTATATTTTCCACCAAGGGCAATTTGCATCCCATGATCGCTGCCTGGATTCCAAACCTGATATTTCTGATCGTTATGATCGTATTATACAGAAAAGCTCCTAAATAATTCCCAAAATCGGATTTATCTCCCTTGAAATCTTTTGTTGCAGAGGGCAACTTGTATTACCTTTAGCAGCCAATAATTTGGCAGATTTAGAAAGTAATAGCAAGCATACTGTTTGTCTAATAAACAAAAGAATACATGGAAATCATCAAAGAAAGGTTCAGGCAGAAAGCAGAAATTGCGAACGCTGAAATTAAGGAGTTGTTGAAGGAAAACGGAAATCGTAAGATTGGTGAAGTGACCCTTTCTCAAGCTTATCAAGGTATGCGTGGAATTACCGGATTAGTTACAGAAACTAGTTTGTTAGATTCTGAAGAAGGGATCCGTTTCAGGGGATATACCATTCCTGAATTACAGGTTAAACTTCCAAAAGCTCCGAAAGGTGATGAACCTTTGCCCGAAGGTTTGTTCTATTTAATGTTAATTGGTGAATTGCCAACAACTGCAGAAACCGAGAATATCACTAGTTTGTGGCAGCGTAGAAGTCATGTTCCAAACTATGTATTCGCAACTATTGATGCATTACCATTGAGTACGCATCCAATGACCATGTTTGTGACTGGTGTAATGGCATTGCAAACAGAGAGCAATTTTGCAAAAGAGTATGCAAAAGGACTCAACAAAAAAGATTACTGGAGTTTTGTGTATGATGATGCAATGGATCTGATTGCACGTTTGCCAAGAATTGCAGCGTATATCTATCGTAGAAAATATAAGAACAACGAACATATTCAACCGAATGGTTTACTGGATTGGGCTGGTAATTTGGCGCATATGATGGGCTATGAAAACGAGAGTTTCAAAGAACTGATGCGTTTATACATGACCATCCACGCCGACCATGAAGGTGGAAACGTTTCAGCGCATACCACACATCTTGTTGGATCTGCTTTAAGCGATCCTTATTTGAGTTATGCTGCTGGTATGAATGGATTAGCAGGGCCATTACACGGATTGGCAAATCAGGAAGTGATTAAATGGATCTATGAAATGCAGGATTCTTTGGAAACAAAGGAACCTACCAAAGAACAGATCGCAGCTTATGTACAACAAACCCTTTCTGCGGGTAAAGTAGTTCCAGGATACGGACACGCGGTATTGCGTAAAACAGATCCTCGTTTTACTGCGCAAATGGCCTTTGGGAAAAAACATATGCCTGATGATCCGTTGGTAAACACCGTTTGGAATATCTATGAAACAGTACCTCCAATCTTGCAATCTTTAGGCAAGATCAAAAATCCTTGGCCGAATGTAGATGCACATAGTGGTGCATTACTGGTGCACTATGGTATGGTAGAATATGAATTCTATACCGTGTTATTCGCGGTAAGCCGCGCCTTAGGTGTACTTGCAAGCTTATGTTGGGATAGAGCGTTGGGTCAGCCATTAGAGCGCCCGAAATCTGTTACAACTGAAGCTGTAAAACTTTGGTTGCAGGGTAAAGAAGAGATTTGGGAATAATATTTTTCTGTTAAAAGATACATTTTTGAGAAGTCCGTCGATGGTTATTGACGGACTTTTTTTATTTTCACCTTGCTCATTCGAGCCAGACCCCTCTTTAAATCTGTTATTGCAGTATCCTCAGTTTATCCAAAATATAATACGTTTTTAATAACAGTAGCGTAATTTTTCGACTCTTAGATAGTCTATACAAGTAATTTAATGTGCTAAGCTTATGAGTGTTGCTAATGATGCAAAATCGGTTCAAGGATTTAGTGGGCTAAATATGTATTCGGGACAGTGGACTGAAAACGAAGTGATCCATTTGCTCAAGCGCACTATGTTTGGTGCGAGTAAGCAGGATATTGATTATTTCAAAACAAAGACACTGACTGATACGATCAATGAATTATTAAACCCAGCTGCTGCATTGCCAGCGCCTCCAATCAAAGATTATACACTTGCAGCATCTGTGGCGCAACCTGACACAAGTATAGCAATAGGAGACACATGGGTGAACGATGTAAATACAGATGGTACCGTTCATTATTATAGAAGGGCTGCTTTTAAAAAATGGTGGATGGGATTAATAGTGAATCAAGATCGAAGTATCAGAGAAAAAATGACCTTATTCCTGCACAATCATTTTTCAACTGAAACGGTAAATATTGATAATGCCAACTATGTCTATAACCATCATGCATTATTGAGAGCAAACGCATTGGGTAATTTTAAAACACTAACCAAGGCAATTACTTTAGATCCTGGCATGTTAGTATATTTAAACGGACAAGCCAATACGGCTACTGCACCTGATGAAAACTATGGAAGAGAATTGCAGGAGTTGTTTTGTTGCGGTAAGGGTGTAGATTCTCAATACACTGAAACCGATGTAAAGATGGCTGCCAAAGTGCTCACAGGATGGCGTAACGATAGTACCAAATTCAGTTCATATTTTACTGCATCCAGACATGATACTACCACCAAACAATTCTCAGCATTCTATCAAAGCAAAACAATTGCGGGTAGAACAGGTGCAACTGCTGGTGACCTTGAGATCAACGATTTGATGGATATGATCTTTGCAACCAACGAAGTGGCAAAATATGTCTGCAGGAGGATCTATCGGTGGTTTGTTTATTATGAAATTGATGCCACCATAGAAGCGAATATCATCACCCCATTAGCAGACATTTTTAGAACCAACAATTATGAATTAAAACCTGTTCTTACTGCATTATTAAGTAGTGAACACTTTTTTGATACTGCAATTATGGGCTGCCAAATAAAAAGCCCGGTTGATATGGTGGTAGGAATGTGCAGAGAATTAAATGTTCAATTTCAACCAGCTTCTGATTATACCAGCAACTATGGTTTCTGGAATTATTTAGTGAGTGCTGTTACTAATATGCAGCAAAGTATTGGAGACCCACCAGATGTAAGTGGATGGAAAGCCTATTATCAAGCCCCACAGTTTTATGAGATCTGGATCAATAGCGATACATTTCCAAAACGCGTACAATTCACTGATAACATGTGTTTGAGTGGATATACGTTTAATGCAAAGAAAATTATAGTAGATGGAATTGCATATGCACAAACCTTAAGCAATCCGGGAGATCCGAATATTTTATTGAATGATGTGTTGAAGTATTTGTTTAGAATTGATTTATCGGCAACTTCCAAGGCGCAGATTAAAAAAGATATTTTATTGGGTGGTCAGTTAACGGATAGTTATTGGACCGATATCTGGCTAACCTATATCAATCAACCAACCAACGCAACAAATACAACATTGGTGAGAAATAGATTGCGCGACTTATTAAAATATTGTATGGACCTGGCAGAATTCCAATTAATCTAATCAGCAGCAACCTTGAAATTGAATTCATGAAAAGAAGAGACTTTTTAAAAAATACTTTACCAGCTGGGATCATGCTACCATCTCTAATTGGTGGCTTCTCGGTGAAAGCATTTGGTGCAAGTTCACCGTTGCTGGCTTCTTTATTGATGCCAACAACAGATACAGACCATGTGTTGGTGCTTGTGCAATTAACTGGTGGAAATGATGGTGTAAATACGGTGATCCCTCTGGAATTTTATGGTAACTATTACAATGCAAGAAAGAATATTGCGATCGATCAATCGAAAGTATTAACCTTCAGTGATACACAGAAAGTGGGATTAAATCCTGCAATGACAGGGCTTCAATCTTTATACAATGATGGTAAATTAAAAGTGATCAATAGTGTGGGATATCCTACACCCAGCTTTTCGCATTTTAGGGCTACAGATATTTGGATGACGGCAGCAGATAGCACGCAACAGTTAGACAGCGGTTGGGCAGGAAGGTATTTGAATTATGAATATCCCAATTTTCCCAATGGCTATCCCAATAGTTCTATGACAGATCCACTGAGTATACAGATCGGGTCAGTAACATCACTTACGCTGCAGGGTCCAGCAGTAAGCATGGGGATGAGCATTACAAATCCGACTAGCTTTTATAATTTATTGAGTGGGGTACAAGATCCAGCACCGAATAGTTATGCCGGAAAAGAGTTGACTTATCTGCGAAGCATGTCGCAGCAAACACAGCAGTATGCAACTGTTGTAAAAGCTGCTGCAAATAATGTAACACAACAATCCACTTATCCAGCAAGCAATAGTTTAGCAGACCAATTAAAGATTGTAGCGCGATTAATCAAGGGTGGTTTAAAAACGAGAATTTATATGGTGAGTTATGGAGGTTTTGATACCCACTCTAACCAAACCAATGCAACGGATACCAGTATCGGAACACATGCGAACCTCTTGAAAAATGTAAGTGATGCCATCAAAGCATTTCAGGATGATCTGAAATTTTTGAGTATCGAGAACCGAGTGATAGGAATGACTTTTTCTGAATTTGGAAGACGCATCAAGAGTAATGCCAGTGGTGGAACCGATCATGGTGCAGCTGCCCCAATGTTTTTA
Organism: uncultured Bacteroidota bacterium; assembly: GCA_903924075.1. GTDB lineage: Bacteria > Bacteroidota > Bacteroidia > Chitinophagales > Chitinophagaceae > Sediminibacterium. Next base: position 18,929 of record CAIYAG010000125.1, read on the forward strand.
TTTGGCAGCAATGTGTTGCCAGGTGTTTTAGGTGATACCCCCAATATTCCAGCAACAGCAACGGTGAACGATAATGTGCCATTCCAATACGATTTCAGAAGTATTTATGCCACACTACTCACCAATTGGCTCTGTGTAAAAGAAGCTGATCTGCAACAAGTGATGTTGAAGAACTTTCAGTTATTGCCAATTGTGAATGCAGCATTTTGTAAAGTAGCCGGACCAAATACCAGTGGCGAATCTTTGATCTCTAATTATCCTAATCCTTTTACAACAAGTACTACTATACAGTTTACTACTGCTGGTGGCCATACTTTGATACAGATCATGGATGGAATGGGCAAAGTGATCAAAATTTTGATCGATGCAGAATATCCAACTGCTGGAACCTATAAAGTAAATTTCGAAACTGCGAATTTGGTGGCAGGTGTGTATTATGCGCGCTTCCAAAATTTAACCATACAGCAGGTGAGAACAATGGTGAAAGTTAGATAGTGCGCAGTTTATAAAACTATAGCATTTGCAAGTTTTTGCAAATCATCATCGGTATGTATTGCATTAATCACAGCACGATTGATCTTTTTTCCTTTTGGATCTGGATACGCAAAAGAAGAAATAATGATATCTTTTTTCGAAAAATAATCTTCATCTAGTTGTTCAGGCAGAATGAATACTGGAAGGTCTATATGAAAGCCTATATCTTTTTTATCGGCAAGCAGTTTTTGCAAAACTATTTTAAGTTGATTTAATTTTTCTCTCTGTTGCTGGTATATCAGATTGGCTTTGCAAAAGGCATATAACATGGCAGGAGATGGGGGCGTAACTGATGTATACCAATTTGTTTTCCTGATTTTATCTGCAGTATTTTTATTGCTGCAGCTCACTGCGCCAGCTTGAATATTCATTGCTTTAGAAAGCGAATATGTGATGATATATTCAATATATTCATTCTTCGGCAATCTACTACTGATTCCTTCTCCCTGAATTCCAAGTAAGCCCATACCATGACTATCATCGATAATACAAATGATTTTTTGGTTGATCTTATTTAAAAAAGAAAAATCATATACTTCTGCTGTTAATTGGTTTACAGAATCACTGAGAATTACTGGGGGTGTTCTGTAATTGTTTCTATTGATGGTATGGGTTGTTTCATTTGCCCAATCAGAAAAATTCAATAAGGAATTGCTGTGTAACCTTATTGCCGGATGGCAGAAAGGCGATTGGAAAGTGGTGGCCCCAGCTTCTATTATTTCAACAGCTGCTTTTCCTGCTGTAAAACCACTTTGAAATAAAATGGTATCAGCCGTTTGAGTGAGATCTGATAATATTTTTTCAGATTCTTCATAAAGGGGTAAACTGGTATTTGAAATTCTAGAGCTTGGAAAAGTTGCTCCAAAGCGTTCAATACCCTGATGCAGAAGCTGCAAAAAATCTGACTCATGGTTCATCCCCAAATAAGCATAGCCTGAAAAAAACAAGAACTCTTTGTAGTTAACAATGGCTGTTCTACCTGGCGTTTGTTGCAATGAAAACATGAAAACAAATTACAAAATTGAATAGATTCGATAGTATCTTATTTTAAAGGTACAAAAAGCCGCCAAGTATTATCTTAAGATCGGAATATTAATAAAGCTACTATTATACCATTTAATTTGAAATGGTATGGCCGCATCTTTGATCGTTTCATCACTCACATCCTTGCCAGTACCATAATTGATTTGCCAGATGGGGTTTTTATTCACACCTAACAAGATGACGATCCTACTTCCCTTTTGTAATTGCCGGCAGGTGATATAGGTATGATCCATATTGATCGTTTCAATTTTGTTGGGCTGTAACAATTGTCGCTTTGTTCGATCCTTTGCGTAGCTGGCTCTTTGTAAGTTTTGTTCTAGTGCAAAATATTTGCCATCTGCTGTTAATTCAAAGATGTCAAATACAATATCCATATCCTTTTTATTGACACTTGCCACTATTGAAGCTGTTACTGCACCACTGATGGCATAGGGCTGATCTATGGGATCGCTCATAAAGATCATTTTTTCTTTTTCTGCTTTGATCGCAGTGTCTAGTAATTGTGGATAGGATCCCATATTGTCTCCAGCAAATAATAGCTCAGACCGATCTTTGAAATCTACTGTTTGTGAGATATAAGCTAACTGCGATGGCTTTTTTGCCAATAATGGGTACTTATTATTAGAGCCAATATTGCTTAAATATAAATGCAATGAATCATTATGCATTTTATCGATGCTGGGTACATGTTTCCATTCGTTTTTACCCATGATCTCAAAATTGATTTTATCCTTCAAAATAGCAGGCTTACTGCTATCTTTTAAAATATAATCGAACCATTGAAATAAGATATCTATAATGGGTAATTTGGCAATGCTATCAATTTTGTAACCACCTAATTCTGGTTTGGGATAACCCTGCGATCCACCATGATCCCAAGGGCCAATGAGCAAATAATAGTTTGGATTTTTATTCCATTGATGATATTGCTGAAAATAATACATCGCACCAACCTGGTCATCATCACGATAACCTGTTGTAGTGAATATGGGAATATTGATTTTTGAAAATTCAGCCTTCTGTGGAGTCATATTTTTCCAGTAACTATCATAGCTAGGATGATTCAACCATTTCTGAAACGTGGCGTTTTTTCTTCCTTCAATGGAGTCTAATTTTCGATAGCTGGCACCTGATTTATACCAATCACCAAAAGCCTTATTCCATTTTTCTTCATTTCCAAATTCTTCATTATCGGTTAGTTTATTGTTTTGAACAAAGTGGATCCAGCGCAACATATAGGTCATGAAAATATTGTTGTGCATGGGGTAATCAATTCCTGCGCCAACAGCAACTTGAGGTACAATGGTTTTCAATGCAGGGTGAAGGTATTTAACGCTGCTCCATTGACTAAATCCTAAATAGCTCCCACCATACATTCCCACTTTGCCATTACTCCATGGTTGTTTGCTGATCCAGTCGATAATATAATAGGCGTCTTTTGCATCAAATTCAAAAGGTTCTAGTTTATCAGGGCTCAAACGTTTTCCTCTGGTATTGGCTTCAATTCCGATATAACCTCTCGATGCAGCTTCTTTACAATAGGAGACACCTTTGCCTGCATAGATATTGTACATCATCACGGCTGGTTGCTTTCCACTGATTTTTTTATTGATCACAACGGTGAGTGCAACCAGACCTCCGTCTGGCATTTTCACTAAAATACTATCGTTGATGACATATCTTTCGTTGTCTAGTATATGTAAGTTTTGTTTACCAATGGCACTGGTTACGACATAGGTTTTATACACACAAAAG
>CAIYAG010000126.1 GCA_903924075.1 uncultured Bacteroidota bacterium
CCCGGCTTAACTTTATCCGCAGCATGCTGCAGCTCCTTACTTGATTCTCCTTTGGTATCTAAAACAACTCCGTCTGCAGATGTGCCTTCAATTAATTTGGTGATCCCCTCAAAATGGTTTTCGCCTCTGGTACTTTCATCCCATGGGTTATAGCAAATAAATAATCGTGTACCCTCAGTCCTCGATGTATTTGCTATCTCTTTTATTTTAGTTAAACCTCCTGGTAAATCTCTAAACAAATCAAACTGATTACGTTGATCCAAACCTAGTGTTGGCCATGTTGGCCAAATAGCAATGAAATCATCTCCGCCATATAATTGCTTCCCTTTTTTGATATACTCTTGCAAATGGAATTTTCCGTCCTGATAATTATAATATTCCTTATTCCAATTCATTAAAATAGTACTTACATAAGCGTGCCTCACCCATTGCAGATCCTTTCTCTCAAACATACTATTGTCGAAATTTGCCACATCATAAAGCATTCGTTTTTGAAACACTTGCTTCAAAGCATTATGCCAATCACCATCCACCAATTCTATATACAAGTTATATTCAACAGATCCGCCTGGAAATAATTTGGTTTCAAACCTTGTTCTTGTGCCACTTTTAATTGAAGCTCTATTTCGCCTTACTAGCCCAGCAACCTGTTTGTTTTCAAACTGATTGGCCAAATCACAAAATCCCAGGTCCCAACTATTATCTGGAACTATCACATTAACAGGCAATTTACCTGGAACAAATAAATGTGTTCTTGAAAGTTCATGCTTATCCTTACCCGTAATAAATACTCTTTCATTAGCCACACCAAAGGGTACCACATTTTCCAATTGTATAGTATCTAAACCTATATTTTTAAAACGTATGACAGCAGAAATTCCAAAATCAGTTTTTGTAATATTATCTAAATGAATAGAAATTTTTTGTTGGATCTCGTTTAATTCATTTGAAAAAAATGTTTTGTTATTCAATACAAAGCTGATCAATGATAATGATGCGTTGGAAATAGATAATTTGCGATCGCCAGTTTCGAAAGATTGTATAGAAAGTGAATCTTTCGAAAAATGCAAGTTGCTTATTATAGGTTGAGCTGCAACTTTCAAATATTGTAAAAAGAATATCATCAAACAAAGAGATATCTTCTTCATCATATCAACATGGTTTTACAAGTAAGTCAGGTAAAAAGTTACTAAAAACTAAGGTAATGAAGCCCATTTAAACAGACTATATAATTTTCGCACAAACAAACCTATCTTCTAGGCAACAAGCACTCTATTTTATGAGTCTTTGATATTGTATTTTGCTTAATTTGAAATTTCCTATTTTAACTGCTTAAAATCGATTTGCTTGAATGAAACGCCAGTCTAATCAATATTTGAATTTGAAAGAATTGACCATGCTATTGGGTATTACTATTTGCATTTTTTCTTGCAGCAAAGACTTTAGCTTGCAACAATCAGTTCTACCCATCGACAGTTTACCCAAAAATTCTATCTCAGTCCTAACTCAGCACAACGACAATTCTCGCGCTGGTTGGAATAATCATGAGACTATTTTAACTGTCAATAATGTAAATGCAAACAGCTTCGGAAAACAATTTGTGTTAAATGTAGACGATCAAGTTTACGCTCAACCATTAGTGATCAGCAATTTATTGATCAGTGGAAGCAAACATAATGTGGTTTATATAGCATCAGTTAACAATACCGTTTATGCATTTGATGCAGAAAAAGGGAATCCAATTTGGTCTAGGAACTACACAGCATCACAGTATTCACGTGCACCTAGAAATACAGATATGACAGGAGCCTGCGGGGGAAGCTATTTTGATTTTAGTGGCTCGATGGGAATTGTTGGCACACCTGTGATAGATTCTTCTTCACAAACCATATACTTCGTTGCAAGAAGTACCAATGGAAATGGAAGCAGTTTTGCCCAACACCTACACGCTGTGAGCTTGCTTGACGGTTCAGAACGCAGTGGAAGTCCTGTAGAGATTACTGCAAACTGCAGTGGAAATGGTGATGGTAGTATTAATAATGTACTTCATTTTGATGCTCAAAAGCAAAACCAACGGCAGGCTCTTACTTTAACAAATGGGTTGGTATTTGTAACATTTTCATCGCACTGTGATTGGGGCCCATATCACGGATGGATCTTAGGATATGATTACAAATCCTTACAGCAAAAAATAGTGTACAATAATACCCCTAACGGAATCAATGGTGGAATCTGGGAAAGTGGTATGGGCATGGCTGTAGATGGGCAGGGCAATCTTTACTGTGTCACCGGTAATGGTTCTGTCGGATACAATAACGACCCCACAAATGCAATCAATCGCGGCGAGAGTGCGCTCAAATTAAGTATCAGTGGATCAACATTGTCGGTCAGCTCTTATTTCACACCTTTTAATTTTCAAGTTTTAGAAGATTATGATCTTGATTATGGTGGACTTGGCGCTTTCTTAATTCCAAATTCAAATACTTTCTTTACAGGTTGTAAAGACGGTAATTTTTATGTGCTAAATAAAGACAACATGGGTGGATATAATATTGGATCAAATCAAATTCAACAAACGATCAATATTAATAATGCGGATGCTAATATGCATTGTCAACCATCCTATTTCAAAGGGTCATTAAAAGAATATGTATATGTTTGGCCAGAAAATGAACCCTTACATGCAATCCCATTTAATGGCACTACTGATTTGTTTGATATTGCCAATCAATTAGTATATAACGTAAATGGACCAGTTGGGCAAAATGGTGGCGTTATTTCTGTTTCATCAAATGGCAATATTGATAACAGCGGAATTGTTTGGGTAGCGCATGCAATACCGCCCTATGATGCAGAACATGGCGTACGTCCAGGTATATTAAGAGCTTTTTCTGCAACTGATATAACCAAGGAAATTTGGAACAATCAACTAAATGCACAGCAGGATGGAGCAGGAAATTATGCTAAATTCTCATCTCCAACAATTGCAAATGGGCATGTGTATCTTCCTACTTTTTCAAACCAAGTAGTAGTTTATGGTCTAAAGAAATAAATACAAAAAAAAACAGCACACCATTTCGAATGTGCTGCCTTAAACCAAAACTAATTTAATCAATCTCTATCTTTTCCATTTCCACGATCATTACGCTTATTTCCTTTCCTATTGTCGTGTTGATCTCTATTATTTTGATCGCCATTACCCCTCCATTCATTATGTTGTGGATGGTTTTTGTTTTCAAAATATTTTTGATCCCTGCTATCTCTAATTGGCTGTTGATTGTGTTGGCCCCTATATGGTGCATATTTTATGCGATCTCTATCATAATGTAAATATGGCCTGGGTTCATTCATAACTACTTTATAGCCCCGATACAAATCATAGTTTCTGTACTGCCAGGGTAATGACATAGTATTTATCCATCTTCCGTTTACTATATAAGTATACATGCGCGAATCCACATTATAATAAACCCATCTATTATACCTAAAGGACTATTAGTTATATATAACCCACATCAATGATTCCCTAGTTAATAGGAATCATGTGAACATTTATACACGTCTTATGTTATATAGATTGATATGAAAAACATTGTAATCATCGGTGGATCTTCAGGTATTGGAGAAGCCATCGTAATGGAATTAGTGCAATCTGGCGCTAACGTATTTGCTTCTTATAAAAACAACGCAAAGGCATCGAAAGGGCAAATTCAATATTTTCAGCTAGATGTAACAGATCCATCACAAGATTTCAGTTTTCTACCTGAACAAATTGATGGATTAGTATATTGTCCGGGCAGAATCTTATTAAAACCATTTGCAAGAATCAGCACAGAAGATCTGATGCTGGATTATCAGGTACAGGTTATTGGTGCTGTTAAAATAATTCAACAATTATTACCGAATTTAAAAAGATCTAATTCCGCATCGATCCTATTATTTTCAACCGTAGCCGTGCAGATGGGATTCAATTTTCATGCAGTGGTTGCAGCTTCTAAGGGTGCTATTGAAGGTCTTACTAAGGCACTTGCTGCAGAACTTGCTCCAAAGATCAGAGTGAATTGTATAGCTCCATCTATCACAAATACGCCATTGGCATCAGGCCTACTAAATACTGAAGAAAAAGTGGTAGCTAACGCACAACGCCATCCATTAAAAAGAATCGGGGCCAGATCG
>CAIYAG010000127.1 GCA_903924075.1 uncultured Bacteroidota bacterium
GCAAAATTGGAATTATTAGCGTTCCAAGCGTTAAAGTCGCCTGCAAGATTTACACTCTTGATCTCTGATCTACGTTTATCTAAATCGATATCAAGTAATCCTATTTTAATGTTCTTTTGATCTCCAAACCTGAATTCTATCGAATCACCTCTCTCGATATAGCCAAAAGAGTTAAGGTTTTGAAAATAATTGCCTGCTTTAGGCGGGGTAATGAACCCTGAAATACAGATCGCAGTTATTATTGTCATAAAAGAAATATATTTAGCCATATCTTTTTTATGAAGATATTTAGTGAAACGTTAAAGAAAAAACAATAAGAACAAAGAAATGAAGCGATTATTAGTAGGTAAATTCACTTTGCTTTTTATAGGTGTTTTTTGCATCAACAACTGTTTTTCTCAAACTGAATGGTCTTTGAAAAAAGACAAGGATGGTATAAAAGTGTATACAGGAAAATTAGCTGATTCGAAATTTAATGCGATCAGAGTTACATGTAAATTAACTGGAAATTTATCTTCTTTAGCATCGATCCTCTTACAACCTGAATTTCAACCCGAATGGGTGATTGCAACTAAAACCTCTAAATTGGTAAAACGCTTGTCGAATAACCATCTGTATTATTATAATATAGCAAGTTTACCCTGGCCACTTGAAAATAGGGATATGGTCATTGATTTATCGATCCATCAAGATTCAGTAACAAAAAAAATGATGATCTATGCGAATGCAATAGATAAGGTTATGCCCCATGTTGATGGTTTAGAACGCATCCCTTTTTCGCAAGCAACATGGGAAGTGATCCCAATTGCTACAAATGAAATTCAAATAGATTACACGCTAAAGATCAATCCTGGGGGTGGCATTCCAGCATGGGTTGTAAATATGTTTATTGCAAAAGCGCCTTATGAATCATTCCATAATTTGTCTAAGATTATTCAGGAGAAACGATTTCAGGACAAACAGTTTGATTTTATAAGAAATTAAATTCTATGTTTAAATTCTCTACATAAAAAAGCCATCCCAGGAATAAGGGATGGCTTTTACATTACACGCTTATTTATTTTTTTACTTTAAAATGTCGAAATGTTTCATCCAAATTAGCAATTTTACCATTTACAATTTTCATATCGTTAATAGTTTCAATAGAATCCACTTTACCTTTTTTATCTGTAGTTTTCTCTATATACCAAATGGTAACGTACTCGTCTTTTTTATCCTTAGAAATTACCGATTCAAAATCGTGTAACTCAATTTTGATAGAAGACATATCATTCCTTGCAGTTGTAAAAAGTGCTTTTAAACTGTCTCTTGAATATTTTCCTTCCATAAAATCTGTTTTCCATTCAATCGAATCTGCAAAATAAGAAACGCAATCATCAATCTTATTATTCTCAAAAGCCTTCAAAGCGTTGAGCGCAATGACTGTATTCTTTGAACTTCCAATATCCCAATTATCTGGCTTATTTATGGTATAAGCATAAACCGGTTTCGAAGTGTCGGCAGGCATTTCTTTTTTGGTCTCTTTTTCTGATGGATTTGAACAACTGATGCCTAGATACATGATCAGGCAAAGTGTAAACATTTTACGCATAGTGGGATGTTTTAAATGATTTAAAAATGATTAGGAACAAAATACTCTTTAAACACTAGAATTGCAACACTTAAGATTTTGGTTGTTTCTTTGCCCTTAACAACTTGATTACAAGTAATATCCAAAATATCAACCCAGTCTCTTCATTATAATAAACAGATTTGGGTTTGGGGCGATATATTTGCAAATAGAAAAAATCATTTATGATTGAACAAACAGAAATGGTAGTTACCAACTGGCATTATCATCCTCCCACCCAGCCTCTAACTGAAACCTCTTCTATAAAATCAACTTTAGGTTTTGATGTAATGCGTAAAAGAGCTTCCACCAAAAAGGGAATTGCCTGCCGCTTTACGTGTGTATTTAAAATTGATGGTGCATTTGTATTGGAATATGTGGGTGAGAATTCTTACGTCATAGACTTTGAAGATGTAATTGATCGTGCTGAATTACTAAAAATGATTCGTAATGCTTATACAAAATACAATGAGATTTTTGATTTTAGGAAATTAGCCACCGAATTAGCAAATACAAGTTTAACTCCATTAAATGAGTCAATCATTGATCTCGATGCAATACTTCCATTATTGATTTAAGGGTATTATAATTATAAAAAAAAGTATTTATTGTATATTACTTCAAACATATTGAAGTAATGAGAGTACTGTTCATAATCCTTCTTTTTTCTTTTATCTCAGCAAATGCACAAAGGCAGCGCTATGATGGTTATGTACCCACGACAGGCGATTCACATACTAAAGTTCCCTATGGCGACATTCCAGATAGTTGGCAAAATTTGAACAATTCTAACAAGTTAAATCCTTCAAAACAAACGACAGATATTACAACTAATAATCTTCTTTCTCATGTACACAATTATCCGATTGTAATTTTTAAGCCTCAAACAACTGTTACCGGTATTCTAAAACTTACAGATGTTCAATCTATCAGAATAATAGATGGAAGATATGATATAAATAAAGTTGGTTTTTTTCCATGTGATCATAGTTTTCGAGAAAAGCAGCTCTTCATGGTAGGACTTCAACTCCAAGGGAATTTGGCTGGCTGGGTAAAAGAAAATTTTATAGCTAAAAATATCATCATTGATAGTAATAGCAGCAATAAGCGACAATTGGTGATATTGTTAAAAAAGTTTTGGTATAGTTTTTCGGCAATTGAACCAACAGCATCAGCTAAGAATGACTTGATCACAACTTTACATTATCGCTTTGATATATTCAGCTCAAAAGATGTTGGTTATTATCCTCTCAAAAAAATTGAAGGCTCATTTAGTGGAAAATATAATAATAACAAGGCCTATAATTCATTAGCAGATTCTTTATTACTATTATTAAAAAATCAGTTCGGGAAATTACAATATGAAGCAAATGAAATTGATAAAAAGTGGATCGCTCCAGCTGATTTTATAGATTATTGTAATAAGAATTTAAAAAGTCTTCAAAATTTTGAAAAGAAAAATAAGGGGCTATACGAAAGTTATGAAGATTTTATAGCGAATAAGCCAATGGCAGATAGTGTTGAAATGGTTACTAAATACAGTAATTCGGGGACCGCCATTTTATATGCGTGCCAGATCGCGGCCTATCAAAACGCTGAGCCTCTTTCAGGTACCAAAGCCTGGGGATATTTTGATGGAGAAACCATTTTTCTAAATACCGGAAATGGATTTTACATAAAATTAATTCTGAGCGGAGACGACTATTTATTTTTGTTTTTGAGAAATATTGGGAATGATAAAATAAATGCTGAGCTGCAAAGGCGCATATTTATAAATGATACTTCGTATAAATTGCTAAAAAGATTTACAAGCAGTTATTCGCTTATTTATCAATTGGATTATACTACTGGTAAACTATTCTAAACAAGATTGCATACCCAAAAAAGCATTGCTTCACCATTCGCTTTTCGTGAATACTTTTTATCACAAATCAAAGTTTAAACAACTGATTTTCATTGTCTTAACACTGATTATAATACCGCTATTGCTGACAATTATCATGGTTTTGAACTGTCATTTGAATGTAATTTTAAAGAGCTGAATTATCAGTTTAAGCTCTTTTAAATTAATATATATGAAAACGTTTATTTTAATGTTAGTTGGACTAGCATTCTGCACAGGTTTAATTTCATTTATTCAACCGAAACAAGATCAATGGACTGTTCCGGAAAAATATGAAAAAATGAAAAACCCCATTGTTTCGGATGAAGCATCGATTAAAGCAGGCAATATGTTATATACTGCCCACTGTGTAAATTGCCATGGTGCAAAAGGAACAGGGGATGGGAAAAAAGCACAAAGCTTAAGTAAATCTCCAACTGATTTTACATCTGCATCTTTTCAAAAACAAACCGACGGAGCACTGCTTTACAAAATTTATTTTGGACACCGCGATATGCCTGGATTTAAAAATAGAATTCCTGATAACGAAGATGTGATTGAAAATAGTTTTGGTAAAACACGCAGCCCTGGAGATCTTATTAATTACTTACGCACTTTAGCTAAGAAATAAAATAACCCCATAAAAAAACCGTCACGAATGCTCGTGACGGTTTTTTTATTTACTAGATCAATTCTATTTTTTCTTAAATGTTCTGATATAATTTATAATGTCCCAGCGCTGATCGTCTGTTAAAGTGTTTTTATTGATGGGCATTGGCTTTCGGCCTTCTGATATTTTCCAAAACAATTCACCATCAGATTGGCTTTGTACTTTTGCACTTGATAAATCTGCAACAGTCTGATCAATCCTAGAAGCACTTGTACCATCGCCTTCACCTTTTTTTCCATGGCATCTAGCACATTCTGAAACATAAGATTTTTTTCCTCTTGCTATTGATGATTCATCAGATGCGAAGGGATTTTTTTTCTCCTTTAAAGATTCAGGTGCATTCCAGGGTGCTTTGTGTTGAGCTTTTATAGCACTGGAAAAACTAACTAATACAAATAACGTTACTATCAGCTTAGCAATAGTTGGCTTTCCTGATTTGATTTTCATAATAAAATATTTAAACTGTCAGGCCTATGAAAAATTTTCACGCCTCCATTAATCAGTCTTTAATTTTAAAAACTATACTTCGAGTTATTTTTTCGCTCCGAAAGTTCGAACATAATTTACAAGATTCCAACGGTCTTCATCTTCAGGTAAATCTTTCTTAAATTTAGGCATATCTTTTCTTCCTTCTGCTATTTTATAAAATAAAGCTCCATCTGTTTGAGATTGAAAGGCCTGGCTAGTCATATCAGCTGGAGTAGATTTAAGTTCGGGAACCTTTGCGCCATCCCCCAAACCTTTCTTTCCATGACAATCCACACAGTTTTTAGTAAATAATGCTTTACCTGCTGCAATAGATTTTGCATCTGCTTTTACTGGATTAGCCATTTTGGCGTTTTTATCAGGAACAACCCAAGGTTGCTGTTGCGCATTTTGAAAAGCTTCAGTAATAATTATAAAAACAAATGCTGATAGAATAAATAAAATTGTTTTTTTCATTTTAATTTGATTTTAGTTAACGATTGATTTATTTTAATTATTGATTTGAATTACCAGTGCCACCTACGTGCTAGATTAAACCCTACTAACCACATTCCTTTTGTGTAATCATTTTGATTAAAAAAGTTATTATACTGAGGAAGCGTACCTCCATAGTTTGTACCAAACAATTGGAATGTATGTCCCTTTGTATTTATTTCAATTCCTAATGCAATACTTGGATGAGGGTTGTTATACAAATGTTGTGTAACAGGTTGATCGTAATTGGCAATTATATTGAAGGTTTCGGATATTTTGTATTTAGCCATTGCTTCAACAGCGACATGTGCATTATTCATCAATGGGCTAATTTTTCCAGTCATCTCAATATAACCAGGAACATTGTTTAAATAAGACAAGCTTCCTGAAAATTGTAATGAGAATTTTTCTGAAATTTTTCTACCGATCATTAATTGATTGAAATAAGAAAAACGGTCTGCTGTATTTATAAAATTCCCTTCTTTCTTTCTGGTATCCACTGCGGCATTTCCATAATAGGTAATGCTCACTGGCCATCCGCCAGAAACAGATTGTTTCATGATTGCATACTTAACGTTTCCCTCCCAGATAAGATTCTGTTCATTAAATCCTATACCCACATTTAAATTATTGATCGGAGAATAAAAAAACCTGAATGCCATATTTGCACCTGAAAACAACCCATAAAAGTTTTGATACCCACTAGTAACTGGGCCAAACCTATGCTGCAACATCACTTCAAAGGTTTTCCTTATTGGTACTTGCAATGTTTGATTATCTATTAAGATATTATCATCGAACGTATTTCTTACAGCCTTTGGTTTTGTCTTTTGTGGCTTTTCTGTAACGGCTGTAGAATCTTGGGCCATAACTACATTAAGACAACACAAAAAAAACAAAACATAAAAGCCAACCTGTATTAATGATTTGTTATACTTGTTTAACTTTTTCATTATCTACTTATTTTAAATAATTTTTTATACAATTTTTCTTACTAGCGCTCAATTATTGTTTGCACCCTGTGTTATCCAAGCCAATATTAATCCTTCGATATTTGAAGGGTTCGGGTCTTTACCTAATGGCATAGCTGGAGTTAGTTTACCTATGAGGCGCATATAAACGATACTCTTTTCTGGTTCGGTTTTATTAACATAAGAACCTCCTATCAAAGAGTTATAGGCACTTGCCTCGGTTAAATTTGGCGCGTGACCTCCAGTAACATGACATCCACTTACAGCACAATTAGTATTGAAGATTGGAATAAGATCCTTTGAGAAGCTGACCGTTTTTGTAACAGTCTTTGCAACTACCGGTATCGTTACAGTTGTGTTTTTTTGGCAACCAATCATCACAACAATTATTACAATCAGTATTAATGCAATTAATAAAACTTTATTACTTGTTGACATCCTTTTTAATTTGATGATCTAATAATTTGAAAGCATTATTCACATTTTTAAATCACAGCATCAGTGCAATTATTGTTTAAATTTCAAAGTCAGTCCTGGCTTAATGGCATGTTCATTATCAGCTGCATTTTTTGATCCAACTGGCTGAAACATGAGAGCGATACCAAATTGTTGGGTATCTAATGAAGAAAAATCAACATCCTGTTGCAAAACATCTGGTGTTTTTAATGCACGCTTAAGCAATAACTGCCAGCCCTTACCTGTCCAATGAGCATTAGCACCAACATTTCCCATTAGACCAGTATATGGTGCTACAATTTTACCTGGTATCCATGTTGACTGATCGTTATTTCCGATACCTGTACCCACTTGTACATAGGTTGTGCCCGTATTAGGGTTTAGGGTTGATCCATTTTTTAAAGTAAGAATCCCTGTAGAATCAACTGCAATGACCTTAACAGCTGTACCACTACTTGTGGTATCACTTGGAATCAATGCAGCATTAATATATCCTCCTGACGGCTTTACCCATAAAGGAACACTTGCTTTAATGGAGGTTCCTGTTATTGTTAAGCTTTGTGTATTGCTAACTCCACCAGCACCATTGGTTGCAGCTGTTGATGAATATACTGGAGGATTCGCACCATTTGAAACGGATTGGTTTCCGTGAACTGCATTAGCTGTAGGTACTCCACCATTCCAGTCGATATAATAATCAATAGCCTGACTAGCATTCATAACAAAATACATTCTTGCTCTCCAGCAATCGAGTTTTTCTGATGGGCCATTGGTATGCATCACATTTGTAATTTTTGATGTGATATTTCCAGTTATGGTATCCATAACAAGTGAACTTACATTTTGGTGACATGCACCATAGCAAGATTGTGTAACAAAACCAGCACAAGAATTATTGATATTATAGATCATATCGAATTGATCAGAAACAAAACTTTGCATTGTAAGTATTCCATTAACATCATAGGTTGGAGCAGCTCCACCTTGTGCCCAACGTTTTGTTGAAGTATTATAATACCAAGGCGAACTCTCCATATTTGGCTGAGCCTGATCCCACTGAACTAAAAAATAAATATTATTGGCATCATAAACAGATTGAAGTGTTACCTTATTTGAATTACCAATAAATCCACTAAAAGAAACAACATCACCAATTACTTCTGGTACTGTAACTGTTTCTGTAAGTTTTGGTGCGTCTTTCCAAAACAAGGTATCAGCACCACCCCAGGTAGAACCTGGTGAAAGAATGGTTGGACCTGCGGCTACTTTGACAGAAAACAAAGTGTCACCAGTAGAAGCAGCTTCAGGTGGATTTAAATTTAATACTCCATCATTTTTAGTACAATAGGTTAAACTAAAAACTGATAGTATCATTAAAGAAATTACGATAAAAGACTTTTTCATATGGCTTATATTTAACTCGTTAAGACTATTCACATGTATTATACATGGCTAGATTTTACATTAGGGTTTCCCTCTTTTGTTATTTGACGTAATTGATAAACTATGTAGAAATAAAAACTCCATACAATTCCAAACAGTGTAACAATTGTTATGATCAATGGGAATGGAGCATGTGGTTCCCATAGTGCTCTTGGAAATGGATTTTTATCAACAGCTAGCACAACACCCCAAGGTGCTTGAGCCCTGCTTTCAATATTGCCGTAAAACTCATCGTCTTGTATTTTTCCAATGAGCGTTATGCCTCCAGCTTCATCGCCTTTAATATCTTTGGGATAAGAAAACGTTGCAACTCCAGTTTCATCGGTGGTTTCAGTATAATCTTCACCAGCAGGCATCATTCCAAAAAGTCGCTTTACATAAAATTTAATTTCTTTCCCTTTAACCGGAATGATATTGCCATTTTTGTCGATTTCTGTTACTGTTGCTTTTACTGTTTGAGTTGAATCTTTAGGTAATAATATCAAACTTAAATTGGCATCTTTAAAATGAACATGTTCTTCTGCATTTTGATATACACTATCATTTTCTATTTTGCTAAAAATGGTAAAGTTTAGGTTTTCATCTAATGGAAGAATTTTGGGAACATCTATCATTGCTCTACCTGATGCATCTGTTATTGCACTATTCAATAAAACTTGATCCATTTTATTTTGCACATAAAAGTTCACTTTCATTGATCTTAAAGGAAGAAATTTATTTGTAACACTTTTCCCTTTAACTGTAGCGATAATAGTTTTTGTTGAATCTGCTTTTTTATAAAATGCCAATTGCATAGTGATCGCCCTTTTTTCAACTGGGGCAGCGGCTGAATCTTGTGCATTTGAAATATTAATAAATAAAGCAACGCTAAGAAGTATACAAACAATTTTATTGCTAATGCTTTTGATATGAATGAGTTTCTCTTTCATTTTATATTTGCTTTAATGTCTGATTAATTGATAGCTTCTTGTGGTACTTCAGAATGATCGAAAAGTTTTGCCTCTTCTTCAGCCTCTCTTTTTTTCCTGATCTCTATTGCAACTAGCCTGTCGTGTTCAATTTGAACACCTTCCTCCACTTCCCAAACAGCCATCATAGGGAACATTTTGGCAAATAGTGTAATCACAAGAAATATACCAGCCAAGCATCCAGCAGTGATTGAAAACTCTACCCAATTAGGGAAATAGTGCGACCAATCGTTTGGCACTTCTTGAATAGGCATGAATGGATGTAATAGTGTAGGAACAACAATGATGTATCTTTTAACCCATGCGCCAATAACTATTATTACGCATGTAATATTGAGTAATAAAGGTGTACGTCCTTTAGGGAAAGACATAATGGCGATTGGTAATAACACACTACCAAATTGCAGTGTCCAAAATATTTTTGAGTAGTCTCCATAAAATAGATCTTTCAATAAATGTCCTTCCCCTGTTGCCATTTTATATGCAGGGATCCAGTACTCATTTAAATTTAAATACGCGTAAATGAGTGTTAGTGCTAAAACAAGACGACCCATTAAATCGAAATGTTTCAGGGTGATATATTTTTCTAAATGGTACAACTTCCTAAATGCCGCCATTCCAAGTATAACACCAGCTGAACCAGAATAAAGTGCGCCCGCAACAAAGTATGGACCAAACACCGTACTATTCCATCCAGGGCGTAAAGTCATGGCAAAAATGTAACTAACAACAGTATGCACAGAAACTGCAACCGGTATAATTACAATGGTCATGATGTTCATGGTGTTCTCTAAACGATGCCATTGAGATTTGGTTCCTGTCCAACCCAATGCCATTTTGGTATATAACCACTTTTTAAATTTTTCAAACCGTGTATTGGTAACAATTGATCTATCTCTGCAAAGCGCCATATCAGGAATCATTGGAAGAAATAAAAACATTGTGCTTCCACAGAAGTAAGTACAGATAGAAATGATATCCCACATTAGTGGTGATTGAACCCTTCCGAAAATAACTAGATTGGCAATTCGATCTGGTCTTCCCAGATCTATAATTGGCATGATTCCACCGAATAGAAGTGATACAAAAGTTAGTAGCTCGGCAGATCTTGTAATTGGCCTTCTCCATTCTTGTTTACTAATTCTTAGAATAGCTGATACAAGTGTACCTGAGTGACTAATACCAATAAAAAAAACGAAAGTAGAAATGTATAATCCCCAGGATACATAATTTCTCATGGCAGTTACACCCAAACCATTTCTAAGTTGATGGATATAACAAAATAGAGCCCATGACATTAATATTAATAGAAATGCTATCCAGATTTGTGTGTTCCTTCCCCACCTTCTTGTTGGTCTCAGGCAATCTTCTCTTATTGTATCTATTTCCCTTTGCAGATTATAATTCTCAAGTTCCATTTGTAAAATGTTTGATGTGAATAGAAATGCTTCTTTCAGATTTGTTTTGAAATAGTTGGGGTTTTGTACCCACTAAATCATATCCATTGGTTTTACACCTTTCTCTTTTTCATCTTCATTATGATTAAGATCTGGTTTAGGATATTTTCTATTTTTAGGTGGTAAATAATATACCCGAGGTTCAGTTCCCAATTCTTCAAGATGTCTATATCCTGCATTGTCTTCGAGGAGGTGACTTAATTTTACAGTTAACCCTGATGAATTTGTAACTGCATCTTCGTTTTGATCTCCGAAATAAAGTGCATCCATTGGGCAACCACTAACACATGCTGGTAATTTTCCTTGACGAATCATATCTGGACAGAAATCGCACTTCTCTACAGTTCCCATTTTTCTAGGGATACTTTGTTCAGGGGAATATTGCATTCCGGCAACTTCTTGAGATTGTTGAACACTAGGTTCACTCCAGTTAAAGAAACGGGTTGAATAAGGGCAAGCAACCATACAAGAGCGGCATCCTATGCAACGGGTATTATCAATCAATACAATACCGTCTTGTCTTTTAAAAGTTGCGTTAACAGGACAAACTTTTGTACAAGGTGGATTATCACAATGAAAACATGGTTTTGGAAAGAAATAAGGGGAAGTTGTTTCGGCGTCTTTCATTTTAAAGACTTTGATCCACTCTCTATCAGATTCTGTATAATGCATTTTCTGACAAGCTTCGGTGCATTTTTTGCAACCATCGCATTTTGCTTCGTCTATTACCATGACGAATTTTTTTCCTTCGATTCCTAAACGAGCTTCATCCATTGAAACTGGGGGTGCATGCAATTCTTTTAAATGCATGGGGTCTGCCTTATAGACTTTACCATCGGGGCCACAGACAATTGTATCTGCCGTGCTGGTTGCAACATCATTTTTTGAAATTACTTTTTCAAATACAAGTGCCCCTGTTGCGATTGTACCACCTGTAATTAAACCTAATTTTAAAAAGTTTCTTCGATTAGATTTATTTTCTTCTTTCATACTCAGCTGTATTTAAATCGTTAGAGAGAAAACTAATTGTCTGCTTATGCTTACAATTGTTTACGATTTAAAATTGGTATTAATGTTTAAACTTTACAATACCAATGCTGAGGTATAATTTTATACCATGCACTACGGATATATACCAGAAAATACGGAGGGAAGAAACTGGGGAAATTATATGTTTTAGGTCTAAATCAACTATTGATCTGAAACTAGACCCTTTTTAACTGCATATTTTATAAGCCCGATGGTTGAATCGATATTCAACTTTTGCATAATATTTTTTCGATGGGTTTCAACGGTTCTTTGGCTAATAAAAAGGTTATCAGCAATTTCATGATTGGATAATTCAGCAACTATTAATTTCAAGATTTGCAGTTCACGTTGAGTTAGCGGGTTTTCTTTATCCTGTACATTAAAATGATCTTTCAATAATGCATGTGATATGTCGCTCGTAAAATAGTTATCGCCTTTGTAGATCGAACGTATGGCTGATTCGAACTCGTGTTTGCCCGCATTTTTATACAAACATCCAGTAGCGCCAGACCTGTAAATTTGCTCTATATATTCTTTTTCAGAATGAATCGTTAGTACGAGGGTCTTAACATCGCTATATTCTTTTTTAATGATCTTAATGGCCTCGATCCCAGTCATAACAGGCATTGAAATATCCATGATAATCACATCTGGAAACAACAAATCAATTTTCTCTATTGCTTCTTTCCCATTTTCAGCTTCTCCCACAAAAACAAAATCATCAACATCTTTAAGCATTGATTTTATCCCTTCCCTTACTATAGAATGATCATCCGCAATTAATATTTTAATTTTTGACATACTGAAGTATTACAGGGTTTATATTGGTATTTCTACCATGATTTCTGAACCTATTTTTGATGAAGAATTGATAACAAAACTGCCATTAAAGGCATTTGCTCTATTCTGCATATTTATTAATCCTAAACCTTTAGATGTTGAAATTTTTTCTGTGTCAAACCCTTTACCATCGTCTTCGATTATTAAAACAATGGAATAAGGGTGGCGAATGAGTTGAATCATTACGTTTTTAGCTTTAGCGTATTTAATAATATTGCTAAACGCTTCTTGCGCAATTCTATACAAAGCGAGTTCAATATTACGGTCTAGTCGTTCAGTAAAACTAAAAGTTTGAAAATCTACCTTAAATTTTCCTTGCAATTTCATTTGCGCACATAAAGAATTTAAAGCCGGTATCAACCCAAACTCTTTTAGCAGCGGGGGCAGAATACTATATGCAATATTCTTAGTTTCGTTGATAGCATTATTTATCAGCTCTTTCGCCTCTTTAAATTTTTGATTATACTCTTCATTTAATCCACTATCATTAATGTCGAATTTATAGGCTATACTGGTTAAAGTTTGAACCAATCCATCGTGTAATCCAGATGCGATTCTTTGCCTTTCTTTTTCTTGTGCATCAATAATCGAAACAACATGATCCTCATTTATTAGTCGCATCTCCTGCTCCTTTTTCTCAATATCAGTTAAAGCATTTAGTATTTTATTTTTCATTGGTCGAAATACAAGTATCCCTATCAAAAAATAAGCTACAAATGCACCTAATGTTAAAAATGAGATCCTATAAATGTCGTCCTTTATTTCATCCTCATATTCTTTTTGATACTGTTCAACAATTTGATTTAGCTCTGAGATCAAATCATTAGATGATAATAAAAGGAATTTTAAATGCGGGTTTTCTAGTGTAATAGTATCATTTTGTATTTCACCAAGAACGATTGCATGCTGCAGAAACTTATCAATTTTATGGTCTAATAAAGCGGGTGGTTTGAAGTAAATAGAGTCGACTACTTTAGAATGATACTGAGAAGAAATAGAAACCGAATCATGTGTTAATAAATCATGGGTAGTTTCCATTTCATTAATATTCTCTACTAATTCATTTTGTAATGCATTTCGTTCGTCGTATTTGTTAGTAGTAATATATTGTAGTGCTAAAGAAACAATTTGTTTAGATAAAAAACGCTGACGACCACTAACATTGATCATGTAACCATCCTTCTCTAACTTTTTTTTAGAATATAAAAAATAGAAGTATGTAATTAAAGTAAAAACAGATAAAAATGCTAAAGCAAATAAATATCTGCTTCGTATATTTTTGATGATCTTTAACTTGTAGTCAGTTACCATGAGAACTTATAATTCAATAGTATTCGAATTTTTTCAGCGTATCATCCTCTAGCATTTTTGCGATATATATATTATGGTTCCTTGCGTGCCCTTGCGTTTCCCAAACTAACATGATTATTCTATCTGCCTTAACGTGTTTAACAAGTCTGTATTTAAGACCACTTAGTTTAAAGTTTGCTTCTAAGTTGGATGAGATATTTTTTGAGAAATGTGTAGTAATGGAATATGTTCTTGCAACATTCATTATCTCAATATAATTTTCCAAGTAAGGTAAAATAGCTAGGATAAAAAATATTAATATAGATGCACAACCTGATGCAAAATAATAGCCTGATCCAATTCCCATACCTATTGCAGCCACGGCCCATATTGTTGCGGCTGTAGTAATACCATTAATTCTGTTTTCACCGCGAAATATAACACCTGCTCCTAAAAATCCGATACCAGTAACAATATTGGATGCAATTCTATCATGACTAGCAGGTGCTCCTATTAACATAGACATCATGGTAAAGAAGCAGGCTCCCATTGAAATCATGATCATGGTTCTAAAACCGGCCGACTTGCTTCTATACTGTCTTTCAGCCCCTACAATTCCTCCCCACAATGCAGCTAAAAGAAAACGAAGGAGTATTTCATAATCGTTATTCATATGTCAAGAATTGTTCAATTCAACTTATCGTCACTTAAATTTAAGTATAAAGAAACGATATTCAATTATAGATACCTCTAATTGTCGTTAGCTTCCTTCCACCTGCTATCACTAATCTGTAAATAAGGATCTGCTGGAAACCATGAATCATGTAACGGATAAACATGATATTTCTTTGCTTCAATTTCGAATGCTTCTTTAAGCTCTTTCAATTTTTGAGGATATTTTTTTGCAAGATTTACATGTTCATTAAAATCGTGTTCCATATCATATAGTTCCCATATATCTTCTTTATAGGATGTTCCTAAATGATGATAGGCTTCTACTTTCCAACCATCTTTATATAAGGCTCTTGAAGCACCCGTTTCGAAATATTGTATCTGATGTTTACTTTTCGCTTTTGCATCGTTTAGTGTATTTACAAAACTTTGCCCTTCAATTGGTGCCTGTTTATATCCATTGATACTTAATGGTACATTAACTTTTGTTAGTTCTATCAGGGTTGGCCATATATCTATTAAGTGTACGTATTGATTTCTGATGGCTCCCTTTTCTTTAATGAATTTTGGTGCATAAATGATCATTGGATTATGGGTACCACCTTCAGAATTTGCGTCGCCTTTCCAAAGTTTAAATGGCGCGTTAGTGGCTTGAGTCCAACCAATTGGTATATCGCCTTTAAAATTTTTTCTTCCGATCAAATCGATATTTTTCAATGCCGCTTTTACCTTTTCTTCATGTGTTCCCTTTTCCATACCTGCTGGAACACCTGGTATTTCTGCAGTATATTTTGTTGCGCCATTATCACCAATAATTAAAATCACAATGGTATTATCCATCTGTCCAATACTCCTGATATAATTAATCACCCTTCCGATTTCATGATCTGCCTGTGATAAAAATCCGGCATGCGCTTCCATCGCCCTTGCCATTACTTTCTTTTCATCAGCAGATAATGTTTCCCAGGCAGGGATTTTTTCGTTACGCTCAGGTAAGGTCACATACTGAGGTACAACTCCTAATTTTTTTTGTCGATCCAAAACAATCTCTCTGTATTGATCCCAACCCATATCGAACTTGCCTTTATATTTATCGATCCATTCTTTATCAACTTGCATTGGCGAATGAACTGTACCAGGTGCGAGGTATAGTAAGAATGGCTTACCTGGGTTACCAGCTTGTTGCTGACGAACATATTGAATGGCTTTATCAGCTAAAATGGTATTCAAATGTTTACCTAAACCAGTATCAATATTTGATCTTGTTATTCCTTCCCATAAAACAGGATAGTATTGATCAGTTGCAGATTCTAAAAATCCATAATAACGATCAAAGCCCCTTCCAGTTGGCCAACGATTAAAAGGCCCTGCAGCAGTTCTATCAGA
>CAIYAG010000128.1 GCA_903924075.1 uncultured Bacteroidota bacterium
AATTGGATTCCTGCAGAACAAAATGGAAGGAAAGTAATTTATAGACAAAAGCAGTCTATTTCGTTTAGGGTATCAGAAGAATAGATAAAAGTGAAAAGATAAAAGTGAAAAATGGAGGATCAATCGTTTAGCTGAGATCTAATAAGAACACTAGACACAGCCTTAGGTTGCTCTTTTAGACAATGACCGTCCATTTTTCACTTTTCACTTTTATCTTTTCACTTTGCATAGCTTATTTTTGTTCAAATTAGCAGAATGGCGAACAAGCAACTGGTATGGGATGATACGATCGTGGCATTGGCTACTGCACCTGGTATTGGGGCTATATCTGTGATACGGTTAAGCGGAAAGGATACCATTGCTACTGTGAATAGTTTATTTCCTTCAAAAGATTTAACTAAGCAAGCTTCACATACTTTACATGTGGGCTATTTGAAACAGAATAATGAATTGCTTGATGAAGTTGTAATCGCATTGTTTAAAGGACCTACTTCATATACAGGTGAAGATGTGATCGAGATCAGTTGTCATGGCTCTAATTTTATCGTTGAAAAAATCATCAAAGCCATTTGTAGTTTGGGCGTGCGCATTGCAAAACCAGGAGAGTTTACACAACGTGCTTTCTTGAATGGCAAGATGGATCTGGCTCAAGCTGAATCAGTGGCAGATCTGATCGCAAGTAATACAGAAGCCAGCAGAAAAACCGCTTTGAATAATATGCGTGGCGGATTTTCATCAGCACTGCATCAATTACGTGAAGAGCTGATCAAATTTTCTGCACTCATTGAATTGGAGCTCGACTTCTCACAAGAAGACGTAGCATTCGCAGATCGCAAACAATTATATCAACTCATAGGAACATTGGCAAAATCTACTAATGAGTTATTGCTATCCTTTCAATTGGGTAATGTGATCAAGAATGGCGTTCAGGTGGCCATTATTGGCAAGCCCAATGCCGGCAAGAGTACTTTGTTAAATAGTTTGTTGAACGAAAATAGGGCCATTGTAAGCGAAATAGCGGGTACAACGCGAGATACGGTAGAAGAAATATTGAATATTGATGGAGTTTTATTCCGCCTAATTGATACTGCCGGAATCCGAGAGCATAGCAAAGACCTGATCGAAACCATTGGAATTGAAAGAAGTTTCGAGAAAATGCGTGCAGCAGATATTGTGCTGTATCTGTTTGATGTAAATGAAATGGATTCAAATGCACTGCAAGAAATTGTATCAGGTTTCAATAAAGAAAATATTCAGTACTTACTGATTGGTAATAAAGTAGATGGAGTAGAAGCAATGGTTGCTGAAAAATTTACTGCATACCCCGAGATCATTTTTATTTCAGCCAAAGAAAACAGACAGATCGACCATCTCAAAAAATCGCTTGTTGCAAAAGCAATTAGCGGAGATATACTTGCTGATGCAACTATTGTTACAAATGCACGTCACTACGATGCATTAAAACAATTGAGTAATTCCCTTACAGATGTGCTTCAAGGATTAGACAATGAAATTCCAAGCGACTTAATTGCACTCGATATCCGCCAGTGTTTACACTACCTCGGGCTCATCACTGGTGAGATTACCAATGAAGATCAGCTCGATTTCATATTTTCCAAGTTTTGTATCGGAAAGTAAATTAACGTTAGTATATAAACCTGCAAGTATTTATTTTTTCATATTTAAATAATAGGTGCCAATATAGCCTTCGTGCAAATACACGTTCCATTCTTTACAGAATAGTACAAAGCCATATTTTTCGTCCCCGTATATATTGAGTCCACTAGCGGCATAATCAACCAGCGATATTTTAAAATTTAAATTCAAGTTCTTAAAGAGCGACTCTTCTACATTTTCATTGATAGATCTTATCGAATTTACTTTTAACGTAAATGATTCTTTATCAATCAAATGGCCTGATACATTGCAGATCGCATCATAATATCTAGAATAAAATTCACCAGAATTTACCATACCTGCAGGTGTTCGGCGATACTCTAATTCCCCACTAATATTTCCATTTGCATCGCAATTTAATTTAAACCCAAAACCTACTCTTTGGCCTGAAATGTCTGAAACTAAGCACCAATTGCGGGTAATAATTTCACTTAATGTCTTTTTTTGAAGTTCCTGTATTTTCTTTTCTTTTAAATCTTTTTCTGCTTTGTTTAGTTCTTTTATTTTGTTTACTACAATTTCTGCGGTATTTGATTTGTCGCGCAACATGGTCATTTTTTGTTGATCTATATAAGCTAATTTATAACCACCGTCTTCATCCCATTTATAGGCAATTGCGAATTCTTTTCCATCGTGTGAAGTAGCTGCTATATAGGATTTTACATATTCAAGATCAATTGCTAAGTGAAATATTTGTTCCTCAAGTATAGTGGTTTCAAAATTGACCGTATGGAAAGCAATACCTTTATTTTTAGACCAATCCTTCGACACCACAATTATTTTCCCATCTCGTTCACCACAAATTGTTGGGTATGCGTTTTCTGGGAATAACTTTTTAAGATCCAAACCGCTAAGGACCTTCCCGTCTGATTTTCTAACCGCATAAATAAAGCCGTCTAAATTTAAAATAATATAACTAGGTGTTTCAAAACTTTTATTAAGTGACTCTATTCTTGAATTAGTGAATGAATTATCACCTACATAAACTTTTATATTATTCGCGATCACTGTGGTTTTTTTTGTAACTAAGTTTATTTCAGTAATTACCGCCTCACCATTATCAGAATTGGCTTCACTGCGAAAGGATAGTAGATAACAAATATTGTTATCGCCCTTTAATACCTTAAAATTTCTATTAGCAACATGTAATGGGTTTTTCCCATCTATTTTTTCATGGATAATTTCTTTGGAACTCCCGATCTGTTGAACTGAAATATAGGGTAGAAACTTCCTGTCAACCTTAATGCTTAATATAGTATCTGACGATAGGAAATAGCTTGGGGGATTGTTGAATTTTAAACCATTGTACTTCCCCAATCCTAGTGTTTCGGTTATAGACAAATTTGTACCTGTTGGATCAATACTTAGAATTTCGTCATTTTTAATACTTTGATGAAAATAGAATGATGAACTTTCAGGCAGATAGGTCCAGGGGTTCTCGTTGCCATATGTTAGCCTGTCATAATTAAAAGGCAAACTAAGGCATTCTAAATTTTTCAAATTCCAAACTTTTGAATCGTTAGGAGAGCTAACAACTAAGTATTTATTATCCGAAGTGAACTGAATATCATACGGATTATACAATGTAATTTGATTGGGTAATTCTTTTGCTTGTGTAAAACTGATTAGATGATTTATACAAAGCAATCCTAAAAGAGCGTATTTTTTCATGTTTGATCAGAATATACACAAATGTATTTTTGATTAGTTCCCCTCCAATACCTACCATTGGGTATTTAGATATTAGTCCAGTTAAATTCAAGTTGAGCAACCTTCGGTTGAGTATTAAAATTGAAATTGCTACGTGAATTATATAAGTATTTGGATGAATTGTATAATCGATGTTTGAATAAAAATAATCAACTTAGTTAAATCAAAGAACCGACAAGTACATCAAAAACAGTTAAACGAAATGAAAATGATTTTGATAGTAATAAGTTCAATAGTGTTTTTAATTTTAGTTGTTCAAATTTACCTGATCATGTCTGCCAGTAAAACAGAAACGCAAGCTTATAAAATACTGCTTACAAAAGATCATTTTGAGATCAGATTCTATCCGGCTGTCACAATTGCTTCAATTACTTCTTCGGCTAAGACATACAAAGAGTTGGCAAATCCTGGATTTAGAAAATTGGCGGGTTATATTTTTGGAGGAAACGAAACCGGAAAAAGTATTTCAATGACTTCTCCTGTGCATATGGACATCAATGATTCTGCCTCAACCATGAGTTTTGTGATGCCAGCTGCTTACAATGCTGAAAATTTGCCGAAGCCCAAAGACAAGCAAGTGATACTCAAACAGATTCCTGATGAAATTGTAGCTGCTATCAAATTTGGGGGTTATGCTTCAGATGCAGATATTGAAAAAAATAAGCAAAAGCTCATAAAAGCTTTGAACGAAAGTCAGATCGCTTTTTATGGGAACTTTCGTTTTTTAGGATATAATGCGCCCTATCAATTTATTAATCGTAGAAATGAGATTATTGTTAATGTTCAATGGCATGCAAATGAGACAGAGATACATTAATACGTAAGTGTTATGGCAAATAGAGTATTAATTTTCAGGCAAAGAGTCTTTATAGTAATGATATTGTTTTCACTATTCATTTTATTTCCAAGTATGACAACAATAAACCAAGAAGAACAACAACTTCAAACAGTTCCAAATGTTGATTTAACAAAGTATGCTGGAAAGTGGTTTGAGATCGCCTCTTTTCCTCAATATTTTCAAAAAGGATGCCACTGCACTACAGCTGAGTATACTTTAACTAACAAAGGGTATGTAATTGTTGAAAACCGTTGCAATAAAGACAGTGTAAATGGCAAGCAATCCTATATTAAAGGCAAAGCATTTGTAGAAGCAGGTTCATCAAATGCAAAACTGAAAGTGCAATTCTTCTGGCCATTCAAAGCAAAATACTGGATAATTGATCTAGCCCCGGATTATAGCTATGCTGTTGTAAGTAATCCGAATAGAAAATATTTGTGGATACTATCGAGGTCCTCAAAGATGGACGAAAAAATATATCAAGAAATTCTTGCCCGACTTAGTAAGAAAGGATTTGATTTATCGAAACTCCAAAAGACCGAACAATTATAACTCGCTTTATATGTGTTTTTCAGCAACAGCGAGTTTTGGGGCAAGTATCATGTTAACTGGTATTGGTATTTTATCCCTTAGAAATGCAAAGACTTCTCCTCTGAAAGTTTTAGCCATTATACCTTTTGTTTTTTCACTGCAGCA
>CAIYAG010000129.1 GCA_903924075.1 uncultured Bacteroidota bacterium
CATACTAAACCATTTGAAATAATGAAATAGGTGGTTGGTGCTGCTATAGATGCAAGTATTACTTTTAAAATTTTTGAATCACTGATCAAAAACCCAAATACGGTAAGACCTCCAATCAATAAATAATTGACCCACTGTCCACTATAGAATCCTTGAATATCGGTATAACCATAATTATATAATCCCTGATACAATAAATCAGACAAGAACATTGAAATCAATGGTAAACTGAAAGCCCATTTTTTATTATTTACAAAAAATGCACCACCAAATAAAGCCAAAGCGATTTGTGGGGCAAAGCCATAGGGTCTATTAGGCATAATTCTATAGACAGATGTAATCAATACCATCAAACCTATAGATAGTAACAAGTTCTTATTTAATTTCATTATTTCTTATTTCAGAACAAAAATAGGCGAAAAAATATTTTAAAATGCATTTTTCATGAAGTGTGAAGAAAGCGGGTATAAGCTATACAAATGCCCTAAACATGGTACAGTGTCCTGATGAAATAATACTATAAGTGGTATCTGGTAAAAGACAAATGGCTTCTCCTTTCTTCAATACTAGGCTACTATTTATAACAGCTCCGCCTTCTGTAACTAACATAATTTCCATTCCTTTAGTAACATTACTGTAAGAAGTATTACCATTCAATTCAATTTTGCTGATCGCAAAATCCGGAACCGGACATGGATAATTCTTCTCGCCAGTTCGAATTTCATTACCCTTCATGATATTGGGTACAATGCCCTCAAAAAGCGTATGCTTGATCAATTCAGGCACATCTATATATTTAGGAGTTAAACCTCCTCTTAATACATTATCGCTATTAGCCATTAATTCTATATTTTGTCCCTCTAAATATGCATGTGGTAACCCCGCTCCCTGAAAAACAGCTTCTCCAGGTTTTGCATTCACGATATTGAAAAAATAAATGGAGAAGACGCCCTTATCAATATTAACAATCTGGTCTACCCCATCAAACAATTTTGCAACCCACCAGCCAGGATCAGCTTTTGTTAAAAGTCCTTCCCGCTTATACCTCAATTCTCTTTTAACAACCTGCAATAAGAATGTATTTACTTCATCTACACGCATCTCCATTACAAACTGATACAAAGCCTTATAGCCTTCCCTCTTAAAAAGTGGTAAAAGAATATTGAATTCTGGTACATCAGCTAACGTCTTCTCTAAAAGCGATTTTTCTTTAAACCCATGCAATAACCAAAAATCGCTTAAAGCCACCATCACTTCTGGTTTGTGATTTCGGTCTTTATAGTTCCGATTCGCTGCATTGATTGGGATACCCGCAGCTTCTTCCCTATCAAAACCTATTTGGGCTTCCAATTTTGTTGGATGTACTTGAATGGATAGCATTTGTTTTACATCCAACACTTTCAATAAATAAGGCAATTCTCCGAATTTCTGATAAACCGCTTCGCTTAATGTAGCTCCAGGATCCTTCTTGATCAATTCGTTTAAGGTAAGTCCATCTACCTGATCCACAATCACCGCAGATGCAGATGGATGTGCACCCAACCAATATTCAGCACAGGGTTCTAAATTTACATTCGGCACACCTAATAAATTGGGAATAAAGGTGTTTCCACCCCAAGCATAATGTTGAATACACCCTTTTATTTTGAATATTTTGTTAGACGCTTCCATTATATGAATTTTATTTTCTCATAACGTAATATGCCTCTAAATCTTGTGTTGGCAGTAAAAATCAGGTGTTAAATCTTAGTCTATGATTTCGAATAGGGATAAGGGGGCAAAAGGCGAAGCTGTAGCTGTTGCATACCTTTTGTTGCTCGGTTATGAGATCCAAGAAAGAAACTGGCGATACCACCATCTTGAAGTGGATATTATTGCTTCGAAAGATACGTTATTACATATCATTGAGGTTAAAACAAGGCATTCTGAAAAATACGGCAAGCCAGAAGAAAGTATTACAAAAGATAAAATGACCTTCCTCAAAAATGCCGCCGAAGCTTATCAGTTTCAACATAGAAAATGGCAATATTTACAGTTTGATGTGATCGCCATTACCATGACCAACAATCAAACTAGTGAAATTTTTATGATCGAGGACGTGTATTTCTAATTTACTTTTTTGCTTTCTTTTCGGGCTTTATACCATGCTCCATCATTTTTTCAACCATTTTATAAGTTGCAGGGCAATAGCTGATATTTTGTTGATGCCAGTGCATGTATTCTGGCATTTTACGCTTTTTTAAATGCGGAAAGCCAGAACAATCAGAAGGCCGAACTTCATAAATGCTACACATATGGGTCTCATTGCTCAGGAATTGACATGGCTGACTTTTATTGATCCAATCCTTATCATCCTCTTCATATTCCAACCACTTCTCTGTAAACTCTTTGGCAGTCATTTCTAAATGATCTGAAATACGCTTGATATCTTTTTTAGTAAAAGTTGGGGTCATACTTTTACAACAATTCGCACAACTTAAGCAGTCGATCTCTTGCCATACTTCCGTATCGATCTTTGCTGCCATATTATCAAGTCCTTTTGGAGGATTCTTCGCAATAGCTCCTAAGTATTTAGAAAACGCTTTTTGATGATGACGAACTTTTTGTTTGAATGAGCGAAGATTCACTTGCATAACTATTGTTTCGGATTAATCTGTGTAAGGTTGCGAATTTAAGGAATCAAAATTTAAATCAATGATACAGAAAATCTAATTAGTAACTTTCATTGATTTTTAATCTTTGTATTTGAATCATTGGCTATCTTGATCATATGTGGGAATCATATAAAAATGGATACAAGGGATACCTACAACTTGAGCGATCGTTAAGCGATCATTCAGTAGATGCTTATATCCACGATGTTGAAAAGCTAACAGAATATTTATTACTGATCGGATCCTCGAAAGCTCCTGCAGGTATTGAATTGAAAGACCTGCAACATTTTGTTAAGTGGATCAGCGAACTTGGTATGAGCCAAACTTCACAAGCACGCATCATTTCTGGTATTCGAAGTTTTTATAAATATTGTTTGATAGAACAGATCTGTGTTTCTGACCCCACACAATTATTAGAAGCTCCAAAAACAAAGCGGAAATTACCAGACACGCTCAGTTTTGAAGAAATTGAATTAGTGATCGCACAAATTGACCAAAGCACTCCAGAAGGCGGTAGAAACAAAGCAATACTTGAAACCATGTATAGCTGTGGCTTACGCGTAAGTGAAGTGATCAATTTAAAAATATCTGGCTTTTATCCAGATCTTGGATTTATCAGAGTAACCGGTAAAGGCGATAAAGAAAGGTTGGTACCTATGGGAAAGGATGCCATCAAATACATTCTATTGTATAAGAATAATATTCGGGTGCATCAAAATATCAAAAAAGACTTTGAAGACATTTTGTTCCTGAACAAAAGAGGTCAGGGTTTGAGTAGGGTAATGATCTTTTATATTATCAAAGAAATGGTACAAAAATCAGGGATCAAAAAAGTAGTATCTCCACACACTTTTCGTCATTCTTTCGCTACCCATTTAGTGGAGGGTGGAGCTGATCTACGTGCGGTTCAGGAAATGCTAGGGCATGAAAGTATTACTACAACTGAAATTTACACGCACCTCGACAGAGATTATCTGCGCAACACTTTGCAAAGATTTCACCCGGCCTATAAATAATCGCCAATCATCAAAAATTGATTGGTAATCAGCCGGGCAAACAGTAGGTTTGTAGGATAAACAAAATCACAAATGAAATGAGCCATAGTAAATTTCAATGCCTACTGAAATTACTGTTTGCGAATTACATGTAACCAAAATCAAACAACAAATACATGAAAAAATTTTTATTGCTTGCAATGCTATCGATCGGAATTATTGCAAATTCTCAAGTTAAGATGCCTGCTCCTAGTACTACTCAAACCATTTCCCAAGATTTTGGAATGGGTAAAATTGAGCTGACTTATTCCAGGCCAAATATCAAAGGACGTTCTCTATTAAA
Organism: uncultured Bacteroidota bacterium; assembly: GCA_903924075.1. Taxonomy (GTDB): domain Bacteria; phylum Bacteroidota; class Bacteroidia; order Chitinophagales; family Chitinophagaceae; genus Sediminibacterium. Next base: position 3,993 of record CAIYAG010000129.1, read on the forward strand.
AGAAAATAGTGATCTGGCCCCTTTGAATAAACTTTGGCGTTTAGGTGCAAATTCAGCAACAAGAATCAAGTTCACAGATAATGTAACTATTGGTGGCAAACTATTAGATACCGGTTCTTATGTGTTATATGCGATCCCTGGAAAAGAGTATTGGGAAATCATTGTAAACAAAGGTTTAAACAACTGGGGTACAGATGGCTATAAAGAAGCTGAAGATGTGTTAAGAGTGAAAGTGAAATCAGAAAAGATAGCTAGCGATATAGAAACTTTCACCATGCAGTTTGCTGCTATTCAAGCAGAAACTTGCGAATTACATATCATGTGGGGAAATACTGCTATTCAAGTTCCTATAAGTACAAATGTAAAAACAAGATTAAGAGCACAGATCGAAAAAGAATTAAATGCCGACAAAGTAAATTCTGCTATCTATCAAACTGCTGCCAACTTTTATTTCGAATGGGATAAAGATCTCAATAAGGCATTAGTTAATGCTAAGAAAGCAACAGAAGCAACTCCAAATGGTTTCTGGTTATTCTTATTAGAAGCAAAAATTGAAAAAGAAAGTGGCGATAAAGTAGCTGCAAAAGCAAGCGCAGAAAAATGTATCGCATTAGCAACAGCTGCTAAGAATGACGATTACGTGAAACAAGCTAACGATCTAATCAAAAAATTGTAGCATAAGTCAAAAGTAAAAATTCAAAAATCAAAATAAGAAAGCCTCTGAAAATTCAGAGGCTTTCTTATTAGTATTATACAAAATTCTTTATCGTTAAATAAATGAAAGTCCATTTTTCACTCTTCACTCTTCACTCTTCACTTCTTCCTCTATCCCGCCATATCCGGAATTAATTCAGACTTATAAGCACCTGCATCAAGCTTAGCTTTAGTTTCAGTAAATGCAATTAAGGTTTCATTGATATCCGCATCTGTATGAGCTGCAGTAGGAATCAAACGATAAATGATATGTCCTTTGGGGATAACTGGATATACAACAATAGAGCAGAATATTTTATAATTTTCACGTAAATCCATCACCATAGCAGTTGCTTCTTCAACGCCTCCTTTCATATACACTGGTGTAACTGGCGTATCCGTATTTCCTATATCAAATCCTCTTTCTTTTAAACCGTTTTGTAATTTCTGCGCATTGCTCCACAATTTTGCTTTTAGCTCAGGTTGCGTTTGCAATAATTCAAGACGCTTCAAATTGCCTATTACCAATGGCATTGGTACACTCTTTGCAAATATTTGAGAACGGATATTATAACGGATAAAATCGATAATAGCCTTATCGCCTGCCATGAATGCTCCAATGGAAGCCATTGATTTTGCAAAAGTTGAAAAGTACAGATCAATTGCATCTTGGCAGCCTTGTTCTTCACCAGCACCGGCACCAGTTTTGCCCAATGTTCCAAAACCATGTGCATCATCTACTAATAAACGGAAATTGTATTTGCTTTTCAAAGCAGCAATTTCTTTTAACTTTCCTTGGTCGCCCGCCATTCCAAAAACCCCTTCGGTAATTACTAAAATTCCGCCAGAAGGCTGTTTCTCAATTAATGCAGTGGCTCTTTCCATTTGCTTTTCAAAATCAGCAATGTCATTGTGTTTATAAACATAGCGATGTCCGGTATGCAAACGCAAACCATCAATGATACACGCGTGAGATTCTGCATCATACACAATCACGTCGTGCCTACCACAGATAGCATCGATAGCACTCATAATCCCTTGATAGCCAAAATTCATCAAAATGGCATCTTCTTTATGTTCAAATGCAGCTAATTTAGCCTCTAATTCCTCATGAAAGTTACTGTTTCCACTCATCATACGAGCTCCCATTGGTGTTGCCAGTCCATACTTTACAGATGCTTCACCATCGGTTTTACGAACTTCAGGGTGATTAGCCAATCCTAAGTAGTTATTCAAACTCCAAACGATCATTTCTTTTCCGCGAAATTTCATACGACCACCAATTTCACCTTCCAATTTGGGAAATGCAAAATAGCCATGGGCTCTTTCGCGATGCTGACCTAAAGGGCCATAATTCTTTACTAATTTTTCAAATATATCAGCCATAATTACACTTTTTCAAGGTTAAACAGGGCGCAAAAATAAACTTTTCAGGGCTAAAGGCAAAGCCATTTATTAAACAGGCCTTAATAACCCATCCTTTAATCGAAATAAGCGGCCTAACCCCTACTTTTACAAACTAAAATCAATAATAGACACATGAAAAAAGTTTTTAGCTTATTAGGGTTTTTGCTGCTTTTATTAGGTGCTGAAGCTCAAACAAAGGCCGTTTCCTATCCTCGACCGAAATTAGTGGTAGGTATTGTTATTGATCAAATGCGTTGGGACTATCTCTATCGTTTCAATAGTTTATATGCCGCAAATGGCGGATTCAAAAGAATGATGGGTGAAGGATTTACAAGTAATAATACGCTGGTACCCTATGCCCCTACTGTTACGGCGTGCGGACATACCTGTGTTTATACAGGTTCTGTTCCTGCCATTCATGGTATTGTTGGAAATGCTTGGTGGGACAATCAATTGATGCGCAATGTATACTGCAGTGAAGATAAAACAGTAAATACAGTAGGTAGTACATCAGATGCAGGACAGATGAGCCCGAAAAACATGTTAACCACTACTATTTGCGATGAATTAAGATTGGCTACCAATTTTAAGAGCAAAGTAATTGGCGTGGCAATTAAAGATAGAGGCTCTATTCTTCCTGCCGGTCATTCTGCGAATGCTGCCTATTGGTATGACAGCAAAACAGGGGATTTTATTACCAGTTCTTATTACATGAATGAGTTACCAAATTGGGTTAATCAATTTAATAAGCGTAAACTGGTTGATTCATTTTACCAAATTGGCTGGAACACTGTATTGAACAAATCAGTTTATACAGACTATGCAACTGAAGATGTAAAGGCCTATGAAGCTACTCCTTTTGGCAAAGACATGACTTCTTTTCCCTACGATCTATCAAAGTTTAAAGGAAAAGATTATAGTAAAATTGCAACTACGCCATATGGCAATAGCTTAACTGTAGAAATGGCAAAGGCAGCAGTTATCAGTGAAAAAATGGGCAAAGGAGATGTAACAGATTTCTTAGCAGTTAGTTTTTCAGCACCTGATTACATTGGGCATTCATTTGGACCCAATTCATGGGAAATGGTGGACGACTATGTGCGTTTAGATGCAGAACTAGGAAAGCTTTTATCATTTCTTGATGCAACCGTTGGTAAAAACCAATATACTGTTTTCTTAACCGCAGATCACGCAGTAGCACATATACCAGGATTTATGAAAGAGCATAAATTACCGGGAGGTTTATTTGAAGAAAACTCAACACGCAAAGAGTTGAACGATCAGATCAAAGAAAAATACGGTGTAGTGAATGCCATTGAAAGTTTTTCAAATTATCAGGTAACATTGAACCATAAAAAAATCGATTCAGTCAAAGCTGATATGGATGGTATTAAAAGTTTGATCATTGCAGGATTATTAAAGAAAGAAGCAGTTGCAA
>CAIYAG010000130.1 GCA_903924075.1 uncultured Bacteroidota bacterium
AGAAATCTTCATTTTCTAAGAAATAAACCTGTAAACGGGCATTTGGTAGGGATGCCACTTTGATTTGAAGCGGATAATCGTCGTTATCAACAGAAACATTAATTCCAGAAAGACGCACTACCTCGTGTAAACGATGTCTTCTTTCATTGATAACTCCAAATCTAGGCATGATACATCTCACTTCTAAACCTGTATCATTACTCTTAATAGCCAATTTGTTGATCACTTCTGCGAACTCAGTAAGTTCCAGATAAGGTGACATTTCTGTGGCTATGAATAAAATTCTTTTCTTTGTTGACATTATCACGCCATTTTAGCAAAACTTGAAAATAATTTGCAAAGGTACAGAAAATAGATAGAAACACAACAGGATTAGTAAGTTGGGCTTTCTCCACCCGCTTTTTATCTCCAAAACCTACATTTCCTAAAACCATTTTGCGTTAATCTATTCGCAATAGATGTGAAATGACTATTATTTAAAATTGCTTGCGTAACTTGCCACTGAATGACCGTTACATGAAAAAAAGGCTAATAGCTTTATTAAAATATTTGTTTTTTTTAGGAATTGGGGTATTTCTGGTATGGTGGAGCTTGCACCAGATCTCGAACGACAAATGGGGAGAATTCAAGAATTCGCTCCAAACTGCCAGATTTGGATTGATAGCGCCAGTATTTCTAATACTCAGCCTAAGTCATTTATGCAGGGCCCTTCGTTGGAGGATCTTAATGCAGCCAATGGGTTACAAGCCATCGATCATCAATACCTTTTTTGCAGTAATGATTGGTTATCTGGCCAACCTAGCGGTACCCCGTTTAGGCGAAGTGCTAAAATGTACCATTCTTGCCAAATATGAAAAAGTGCCCGCTGAAAAGCTGGTGGGTACCATTGTAGCTGAGCGGGCATTTGATGTCATCTCTCTTCTTGTAGTTTTTGTATTAGCCTTTATTTTACAGTTTGAAGTGGTGGGAGAATACGGAAAACAATTGCTCAAAGAATTACTTCAAAATAAGGCAGGGCATTTTTCAGCAAACAAAGTGATCATATTTTTTGCCATAATACTAGCCATTTTAATTGCACTGAAGATCTGGTTTAGGCAATTCGCCCATCTTCAAATTGTAATACTATTCAAAAAGATCTTAAGAGGAATCTGGGAAGGATTAAGTAGCGTTAATAAGCTACAAAACAAAGGCATGTTCTTTTTTTATAGTTTTTCTATTTGGTCGCTCTACATTCTTGGCACATGGGTTGGATTATATGCAACACAGGGTACCGCAGCATTGGGTATTCAAGATGCAATCACGGCATTGGCATTTGCTAGTATCGGAATGATCATAACCCCTGGGGGAATTGGGGCATATGCCTTTTTCATGGCAAAAGTGTTAGAAAAAAGCGATATCCCTTTTGAAATAGGATTCGCAAATGGAACATTGCAATGGTTCGCCCAATTTCTGATCGTATTGATCGTGGGTACTATCTGTGTTATTTTATTACCCATTTATAACAAAAAAAAGCGCGCATGAGGGCAATAGATAGTATTCCAAAAAAGATCACAGATCTAAAAACGCTATGTTTTAAAGTGGCTGCATGGAGAGCAACTGGAAAAACCATCGCTTTCACCAATGGTTGTTTTGACATTTTACATGAGGGACATATTTACTCACTTTCACAAGCTGCCAAAGAAGCAGACATATTAATCGTTGGGGTTAACAGTGACGCCAGCATTAAAAGATTGAAAGGAAACGATCGACCTATCAATCATGAACAAAGCAGGGCGCTGATCTTAGCCAGTTTAGCGGTAGTGGATGCCGTAGTGATTTTTGAAGAAGATACTCCATTGCAGTTGATTCAAACCCTCTTGCCCGATTTTTTGGTAAAGGGCGGAGATTACAGCATTGATCAGATCGTTGGTTCAAAAGAGGTAATAGCAAACGGCGGGAAAGTGGTGATTAATCAAATTGTTGAAGGATGTTCTACCACTGGAATCATTCAGCAAATCAAATCCTCCTATTCATAATTACTTAATATATAACGCTTCTCTGGTTCTTTATTTTTGCTTATCCGACTTCATTAAATTATGGCTAAAAGACAATTTATACAGCGAGATATTAGTTGGTTAAGTTTTAATGCAAGAGTATTACAAGAAGCAAACGACCCAACGGTTCCACTGAGTGCAAGGATTCGATTTCTTGGTATATTTTCAAATAATAGTGATGAATTTTTTAGGGTTCGGGTTGCAACTCTAAAAAGAATGATCGAGTTTGCCGAACGTCGGAAAAAACTCAATATGCATTTAGAGACCGACCCTCAAACGATCCTTGATGATATACAAACCATTGTACTTCAGCAGCAAAATGAGTTTAATAGAATTTGGGAAAATATTCTAAAAGAACTCAGGAAAGAGAAGATCTTTCTAGTTGATGAGAAGCATCTAAACAGGGATCAGCAAAGTTTTGTACGTAAATATTTTGATGAAGAGGTTCGTACGAATATCATTCCATTAATGATCGAAAGTTTGCCACAACTCCCCTACCTGAGAGAAAAAAGTATTTATTTAGGCATTGTCATGACAAAGCAAAGTTCTGCATACGGTCAGAAATATGCATTAATTGAAGTGCCCGCAAGATCAAACGGAAGATTTGTGATCCTTCCTTCTAAAGCAGGTGAAACGCAGATCATACTATTAGAAGATATTATCAGATTCAATTTGCCTCATATCTTTTCTTATTTTGGGTTTGACCATTTTGAATCACATATATTCAAAGTTACAAAAGACGCAGAAATTGATCTTGACAATGACGTGAGTACCACTTTTGTGGAGAAGATCGAGAAAGGACTAAAAAATAGAAGAAAGGGCAAACCAGTTCGATTTGTATATGACAAAGAAATGGATGCGGGTTTATTAGAATATCTTATTAGAAGATTAAACCTGAATCGGAAAAGCAATATCATACCTGGAGGGCGGATCCATAATTTCAGGCATTTCATGGATTTCCCAAATATCGTTAAAGAGAAAAGTACGAGAAAGAGTGCATTTACACATCCTGAATTGAAAAGTACCATGAGGGTTACGGATGTTATTTTAAAAAAAGATGTGTTACTCAATTTCCCTTATCATTCATTCAATGCATTAATTGATTTATTGCGAGAAGCAGCCATGGATCCTGACGTGAACTGTATTAAAATTACAGCTTACCGTCTTGCAAGCAATTCAAAGATCATCAATGCCTTGATCAATGCTGCGCGCAATGGAAAAGAGGTAGTAGTGATGTTAGAGTTGAAGGCAAGATTTGATGAAGAAGCGAATTTAGAATGGAAAAAAGTATTGGAAGAAGAAGGCATCAAAGTATTACTGGGTGTTCCAAAAATGAAGATCCATGCAAAGCTCTGCATCATCAAAAAAAGAAAAGGCAATACAACTGTTCAATATGGCTTTGTAAGTACTGGAAACTTAAACGAAAGCACTTCCAAAGTGTATAGCGATCATTGTTTGCTTACCAGTAATAGAAATGTGATGGCTGATATTAACCGCATATTTCGCTATCTAGAAAATTGGAAGGCGGGCACACTGCCGCTACAAACATGCAAGACATTAATGGTTTGTCCGAATAATATGCGTAAAGAAATTGTGACCATGATCAACAGAGAGATCAAATTTGCAAAATCAAGTAAACCAGCGCAAATCATTTTAAAAGTAAATTCATTGAGTGATGACCAGTTAATCACAAAACTTTATGAAGCCGCATTAGCAGGTGTTGAGATCAATATGGTAGTGAGAGGTATTTTTTGTGCGAAACTTGAAAACAAAAAATTCAAAAAACAGCCAACTGCCATCAGTATCGTAGATGAATATCTGGAACATGCCAGAGTGATGATCTTTCAAAATGGAGGTAAAGAAAAAGTTTATATCTCCAGTGCAGATTGGATGGTTAGAAACCTTGACCACCGCGTTGAAGCTGCAATACCTATCACCGATCCGAAATTGCAACAAGAATTAAAAGATATTATCCACATACAATTAAGAGATAATGTAAAGGCCCGGATCCTAAACAACGAATTAAGCAACAACTATGTACCTTCCAATGGAAAAAAAAGGATCAGGTCACAAATAGAGACCTTCAATTATCTGAATAAGAAAAACCCAGCAAATAGTGAGGATCGCCGCAATTGATATTGGAAGTAACGCAGCAAGGCTTTTGATTGTTGATGTAAGTACAGATAAATATGGTAAACCTATATTCAATAAATTAAACCTGGTTCGGGTTCCATTACGTCTTGGGTTTGATGTGTTTGAAAAGGGAGAAATATCAAAGGAGAAAAGAGGTATGATTCTCCAAACAATGAAAGCCTATACGCACCTCATCAATGCTTACGGAGTGCAACATACTATTGCATGTGCCACTTCTGCCATGAGGGATGCCAGTAATAGTTCGGATATCATTCGCAAGGTTAAAATGGAAACTGGCCTGAACATTGAAATCATCAGTGGTGATTTTGAAGCATCTCTAATCTATGAGAACCACGTTGCCGAAACAATGGATACAGACCATAGCTACCTATATATTGATGTGGGTGGTGGTAGCACTGAACTTACTTTTTTTGCAGAAGGGAAATTAGTATTTAAACAGTCTTTTAATATTGGAACTATCCGGCTCTTAAAAGATATGGTAAGCGATACAAAGTGGAATGAGGTCAAAGACTTTATCAAACTTAAAACCAAGGGCTTTAAAAAAATTGTAGCGATTGGAACAGGGGGAAATATCAATAAGGTTTTTTCGCTTAGCAAAAAAAAGGACGGCAAGCCGCTTAGTATTGATCTTTTGAAAGATTATTATAAAGAAATATCCAGTTTTTCATTGGAGGATCGGATCAATGTGTATAAACTTCGCGCAGATCGTGCAGATGTGATCGTACCTGCTTTACAAATTTATATCAACGTCATGCGCTGGTCAGATGCAGAAGAAATCTATGTGCCAAAAATCGGATTAGCCGACGGACTGGTGCAACACCTTTATAGCGAGTTGAGCGTGAATGCTTAAAAGCCATATAAACTTCTTGAATTGAGCCCAGGATTCACCGATAACTGCTAATATTTCACCCATAATCTTTTATAAGGCACTGAATCTCTGGATATATTTGATTGAAAGGGCGAATTTCTAATTCAAATATGCAACAACTTGATTAGTCAGAATAAAAAAATAGTATCCATTATTGCGCATTTAGCCGCGTGGGCTTGCTTTTTTGCACTACCCTACTTAGTGTTCTTCCCAAGGATGAGCGACTCACAGTTTTCAATGAGCAATCACCTAATAGCCACGATCGTTTGTAATAATGTTTTTCTAGTAATATTTTACTATTTCAATACGCAGCTGTTAATTCCCCACCTGTTAATGAAAGAAAAATGGGGCATGTATATTTTATCGATCATTGCAGCTCTTCTGATTTTTTTATTCCTTCCAAAATACATTGCAGAGTTAATAGCAGCCCCTGATGTACACCCATTGATTAATATAGATGCTTCAAAAGGGCCTCCTAGACCAAGAATGAGAAGACGTGGATTGGTTGATACTTATAATATTGCCATCTTCTTTTTAGTATTTACAGTGGGCACTTGTATTGCCGTGATTCAAAGATGGCTTAAAACCGAAGAAACAAGAAAAGAGACCGAGAGCGAGAAATTAAATACAGAATTATCTTTTTTAAAATCACAAATCAACCCCCATTTCTTTTTCAACACACTGAATAATATTTATTCGCTTGCCATTGTAAGAAGCGAAAAAACAGCCCCGGCTGTAATGAAGCTATCTTATATCATGCGATATATATTAACAGAAACCACACAGGATTATGTTCCATTACAGAACGAAGTTGAGTTCATTCATAACTATATAGAATTACAACAGGTTCGATTAACAGAAAAGACGCATGTTTCATTTGAGTCGATCGGAGAAATTGAAAACAAATTAATAGCTCCTCTATTATTTATTCCATTCGTTGAGAATGCATTCAAATATGGCATCAGCACCAAACATGATTCGTCTATTGAGATCAATCTTGCGGTCGTAGAAAATAAAATAGAATTCAAAGTAAAGAATTTTATAGTTGCTTCGGAAAGTAACATGCTTGAAAATACAGGTATCGGCATTAATAATGTAAAACGCAGGTTGGAATTGATGTACCCAGGGAAACATCAACTTGATTTTGAAGCAAAAGACAATTACTATTACGTTCATTTAGAGATCCAATTAACATGATACACTGCATAGCAATTGATGATGAGCCATTAGCACTACAATTAATCAATGAATATTGTGGGAAGATCTCATTTCTTCAACTCGACAAAGTTTTTACCAATACGGATGAAGCAAGGGTTTGGCTTTTACAAAACAAGGTAGATCTTTTGTTTCTTGACATACAAATGCCCGATGTTAACGGGTTACAATTTTATAAGAGTTTGGCTGAAAAACCTCCGGTTATTTTTACCACCGCATATAAAGATTTTGCAGTTGATGGTTTTAATGTAGACGCTGTAGATTATTTGTTAAAACCATTTGAATACGACCGTTTTTTAAAAGGCGTTTATAAGGCAAAGGAATATATTGAATTTTTAAGCTCTCAAGAATTACAACTCAATTCAATTTTTGTAAAAGTGAATTATGAGATCATGAAAATTAATCTCAAAGAAATTGAATTGATTGAAGCGCTCGATGATTATATTAAACTGTATATAAAGCCCAATCCAGTTTTAACCCTCATGACTTTAAAAAGCATTCAAGAGAAATTACCTTCGCGTGATTTTGTAAGAGTACACCGGTCTTTTATAGTTCCTTTAAACAAAATAGAAAAGTTCAGCAAAACCAAATTAGTAGTTTCAGGCAAGGAAATTCCAATTGGTAGTAGCTACAGTTTTGTTTATGACCAACTATTAGAACTTTCGAAGAATAAATAGACTTTGCCTCATTAACTTTCTCCATTTTCAAGAGAATGTCTTTCCCTACCTTTGGTAAAATCATTGTATGGAATTTTTGAAAGAATTGGGCATTCACGCCCAAAATAAAGGGGTATCTACAGGTAGTATCTGGATAGATAGTAATGGTCCAATCATCGAATCTTTTTCACCTGTTGATGGCAAATTAATAGCATCAGTAAGAACAACCGATAAAGCAGCATACGAAAAACTGATTACTCAATCTCAAGAGGCGTTTAAAGAATGGCGTAATTGGCCAGCTCCAAAAAGAGGAGAGATAGTACGTCAGGTTGGACAAGCACTAAGGGATAAGAAAGAAGCATTGGGCAAATTGGTAAGCTATGAAATGGGTAAGAGCTTACAAGAAGGATTGGGAGAAGTACAAGAAATGATTGATATCTGTGATTTTGCAGTGGGCTTGTCAAGACAATTGTATGGATTAACCATGCATAGCGAACGACCTTCTCACAGAATGTATGAACAATGGCATCCATTAGGAATTGTGGGCATTATTTCCGCCTTTAACTTCCCTGTTGCCGTTTGGAGCTGGAATGCTGCTCTGGCTTGGGTTTGTGGAAATACAACAGTTTGGAAACCCAGCGAAAAAACACCTTTATGTGGAATTGCCATCTTTGAAATTGTGCAAGAGGTTTTCACTTCCAACCATATCCCTGAAGGTGTAAACTGCTTGGTTCAGGGTGGTAGAGAATTAGGCGAATGGATGAGTAATGATGTCAGGATTCCATTGATCTCAGCAACTGGCAGCACAAGGATGGGTAAAGCAGTTAGTTCTGCAGTTGGTGCAAGATTAGGCAAAAGTATTTTAGAACTAGGAGGCAATAATGCTATTATTATTTCTGAATATGCAGATTTAGACATGTCTCTAATTGGTGCCGTTTTTGGAGCAGTTGGTACTGCTGGTCAAAGGTGCACATCAACAAGAAGATTGATCATTCATGAAAAAGTGTATGAACAATTTAAAGAAAAACTTGTAAAAGCATATCATCAAATAAAGATTGGAGACCCTTTAGATGCCCATAACCACATGGGACCGTTGATTGACAAGGATGCTGTTGCAATGTATCTAAAAGCAATTGAAGAAGGAGAAATACAAGGTTGTAATTATATTGTGAAAGGAGCTGTTCTAAACGGACTAGGCTACGAAAGTGGCTGCTATGTTACCCCATGTATAGCCGAGGCAAAGAATGAATATGAAATAGTTCAACATGAAACCTTCGCACCAATTTTGTATTTATTAAAATATAGCCATTTAGAAGAAGCAATTGCCCTTCAAAATGGTGTTCCACAGGGGTTATCATCGGCCATCATGACATTGAATATGCGAGAAGCAGAAAAGTTCTTGTCTCAAACTGGAAGTGATTGTGGGATTGCAAACGTAAATATTGGCACGAGTGGCGCTGAAATTGGCGGAGCTTTTGGTGGTGAAAAAGAAACTGGCGGTGGAAGAGAAAGCGGAAGTGATGCATGGAAAGCATATATGCGAAGACAAACAAATACGATCAATTGGAGCGATAAATTACCATTGGCCCAGGGTATAAAATTCGATTTCTAGATGTATAAAAAAAGCCTTCACTATTTGTTGAAGGCTTTTTTACTGAACTTACTTTTTAAAATATATTTTGAAAATAGAACCTTTGCCTAAAACGCTTTCAACTTCTACCCTACCCCCCATAGTATCAATTTGATTTTTAGTAATGAACAACCCAATTCCTCTTGCGTCAGTATTATTATTAAATGTTTTGTACATACCAAAGAGTTTATCACCATTCTTTTTCATATCAATACCTATACCATTATCACAGATGCTCAATCCAAATTCATCTTTTTCATTGAAAACTGAAAGTATGATTTGTGGACGCCGATCTGGTGAAGCATATTTAATGGCATTCGAAAGAAAATTCAATAAAATACTTTCCAGATATGCTGGATTATAATTAACCATTATATCTTCCTCAACATTATTTATGACCACTACTTTTTTCAATATAATTTGTTCTTCCAAAACCCTTAATGCCTGATGCAGATATTCTAACAAGTTGAGGGGTTCAACAATTAGGTTAATATTATTTCTGATAGAAACCACTTCATTCAAATTATACAAAGTATCATTCAATGAACGCGATACTCTTTTTAAGTGCATCATCAATTCATCTTTTTCTGCAGGGGAATCTTCTTTTTCTAAGAAATTCAGAATTGAAATGATATTACTTGTGTGTGACCGAAGATTATGAGAAACAATATATGAGAAGTTTAATAATCGCTTGTTTTGCTCGTTCACCAAACTAAATGATTTATTTAGTTCAATATCAGCATTCTTAGTTAACGTAATGTCTCTCTGAATAGCAATGTATTGATAAGGCTTACCATTTTTATCTAAAAAAGGAACAATGGTACAGTCTACCCAAAAATATTGTTCGCTTTTATTTTTGTTCCGAATTTCCCCTTTCCAAATAGCACCAGTTTGGATGGTTTTCCACATTTCACTAAAAAACCCTTCTGAATGATAACCAGATTCTAAGAAGCTCAAATCTTTATTAATTAGTTCTTCCAAAGAATACTGTGTAATAGCTAAACAGTTTTCATTTGCGTAAGTAATCAATCCCTCCGCATTTGTTATTAAAACAATTGCAGACTCATCTAATGCCAATTTATAATCTGATATTTCTTTGACTACCTTATTTAGATGGATCTCTTTGATTTTGCTTTCATTGATATCCTCAATAGCCATAACAATACCAACGGCAATAGCATCTTTGTTGAAAACTGGGAACATGTTCATTTTATACCAACGATCGTCGCCATTGGGTTGTACATAATTAATTTCATAACTTATTGTTTTCCCTTTCAAAACAGCACCAATAGCCTGCGTTAAAGCCGTTTGCCTAGCTTCTGAGAAATACAATATTGAATAAGTATGCAAGTACAAAGTTTTATGCAAATCATTATTTGCAAATTTTTGCATAGCCTGATTAAAAGAAATGATAAACATGTCTGAATCAAGTAACGCATAGCCAATATTCGTATTTTCGAAAATTGTTCTAAGGTTATCTTCAGATTGTTGTAGTGCTTCATCAATTTTCTTTCTTTCTGTTACATCTTGCATCACAGACAAATACCTTTTCTCTTTTTCTTCAAGAGACTTTTCAATAATTGTCGAAACCAGAACGTCCATAACTTCACCATTTCTTTTGATTGCCTGATATGGAATGTCAAAATCATAGCCCCGTTTATTTAATTCAGGTATTCTTATTTTTAGAGAATCGTGAACAGAAGATTTGGTGAAAAATTGGCTAATATTTTTCCCAACCACTTGCGAACGTTGATACCCAAGCTTGGCAAGCCAGTAATCACTAACAGTTAAAAAATCCCCATTCTCGTTGATTGAATGGATCATTACTGGAGTTCTATTATATAGCGACCTAACACTTTCTTCTTTTTGAATTAATAATTGTTCTGATTTTTTCCGATCTGTAATATCAATAAAACCAGACAAAAGCATTGGTTCACCCTTAAAAATTATCAGTTCTGAAGAAACTAAACAATTCGCAATAGTGCCGTCCATTTTCCTAACGTCAATTTCGAGATTTTTAACAGCCCCCTTTTCTTTCATTATTGAAAAAAACAAATTTCTATCAGATTCCTTTGCATAGAAATCGGTTGTAAATTTCCCGAGTAATTCCACTTCACTTGCTTCGGCTAATTTCTGGAGTTC
>CAIYAG010000131.1 GCA_903924075.1 uncultured Bacteroidota bacterium
AGTAAGTATCTGAACCAAATATGTGATAATAAATGTGTGGTCACCAAGGTTATTTCAAAAGATACTGCTACTCACTTTACAACAATTTGTGGGAGTAATTAAAGTGAAAACGCATTCAAATTCCCCCCATTCTGCTGCACACCCAGCTACACAAATAACAATATCCAGCAATATCATTCCACCTCACCAAAACAAAAAACCCTTGAAAATCAAGGGTTTTGAGAAGAACGTGGTCCCGCCAAGAATCGAACTTGGATCTAGAGTTTAGGAAACTCCTATTCTATCCATTGAACTACGGGACCGCGACAAAAAATTTTATCGAGCCGCAAAAATAACAGTTTCTATCCTTTATTGCTCCCCCTTTTTAATTAGTTCATTTGAATGCCTTATTTTGAGCATACAAACAGCCGTATGAAAATCAATTACTCGATCTTTTTCCTTTTAATAACTGCAGGCAGCTTATCGCAGGCAATAGCCCAAAACAATAAACCCAAAGCAACCATCGATCATGTGGCAATCTTTGTAGTAGACCTCCAGAAAGAACAGGCCTTCTACCGCGATATCATCCAACTCGATACCCTCGCCGAACCTTTTCACGATAACAAACACGCCTGGTTCACCATCGGAAACGGGATTGCCATGCATATTATTCAAGGTGCAGAGCAGCCTAAAGAATATTTTAAAAACAACCACCTCTGCTTTAGTGTGGAATCTCTTACCAACTTTACCAAACGCCTTTTAAGCCAAAAACTGTCTTTCGAAGACGTGAGCGGGAAACAAAACACCATTACCACCCGAATAGACGGAGTTCATCAGATCTGGCTCAAAGACCCTGAAGGCTATTGGATCGAAGTGAACGACGCTAAACACTAGATTTCAGGATTTATGAAATCAGATTCCGAAAAACCCTATTTCCCTTTATCTTTGCCCACTCTCAAATATTAGGGCTATGAAATTTTATAATGTTATCATTAAATATCGCTTCTGGCTAAGCATTGTTGCCGTGTTGCTTGGTTTGACGCTGAACCTTACCGGAACTGGTTTCTGGCCAATTTTCCCTGTCTATTTCATTGCTTTAATCGGCTTTGCCAGCCATTTCTTTATTGGTCCAATGCGCTTAATTCAAGCGCCTATGGAAGCTGGTAATATCGAAGAAGTAGAAAAAATTCTTAAAACTATTTGGTTCCCAGCTTTGCTTTATAAGCCTGTACGCTCTACCTATTATACCATTTTGGGCAACTTAGCAATGATGAAACAGGATTTCGATTCTGCCGAAAAACACCTAAAAATGAGCTCTTCATTGGGATCGCCAATGCCTGAAGCTGAAGGCGCTAACAAATTGCAATTGGGTATGATGGCGATGCAAAAGGGCGACCTGAAACAAGGTGAAACCTATATCCGTGCAGCTATCCGACTTGGTATTCCTGATAAAGAAAGTGAGGCTGTTGCGTATTTAAGTATGTGCCAGATCTTTATGAATAAACGCGAATTCCGCGCTGCAAAAGACTATTTCCGCAGAGCAAAAGCTTGCAAACCAACAACTAAACAAGTATTGGATCAAGTAAAAGAAATTGAAAAATACATTTCTCGCGTACCAGGATAGGCCCCATACAGATTAATTACCTAACCAATTATACATGACCCAAGCAATTGCTAGGGTCTTTTTTTTGCCTGCTTTTTAATTGTCTAATTTCTAGTCAAGTCTTTTTAACTTTTGAATTTTGACTTTAAACTTTTTACAATGTGATTAAACTCATGGTATATTTTAAAAACTAATGTTTATTTTGTATCTGTAAGCCACTTCGAATTACCAACTAACAAAAGCCCCATGAAAAAAAACATTGGAAACCTCGACAGAATCGTTCGAATTATTCTTGCAGTAGTGTTTGCCGCACTTTATTTCATGCAAGTCATTACAGGAACAATTGGTCTCATATTATTAATCGCAGGCGGTATTTTACTTGCAACAGCATTAGTAGATTTCTGCCCCATTTATAAGATACTTGGAATTAATACGATACCCCCTGAAGAGAAAGATTGATACTAAAAAGCCTCTGATTGATCGGAGGCTTTTTTAGTCTTTAGTAGTATTTAAAATACATTATCGTTGACCGAGTGATAGTCCATTTTTCACTTTTCACTTTTATCTTTTCACTTAATTCAGCGCCTGATAAACCTGCACTTTAAATTTCTCATTGATGTCTCCATGAGAAGCGGGTAGCATTTGTAAAACAAATTGTGCTACAATTTTTTCTTTCGGATCTATCCAATAACTTGAGCTAAACATTCCACCCCAACTAAAAGTATCCATCGAATAATAACTTCTTCCATAATTTCCTGTTGTTACTAATTCAAATCCCAATCCAAATTTTGTATCAGGGCCATTTGATCCATTTCTTGAAAGCGTTCCAATTTGATTCGTTGTCATTAATCGGATACTTGCTTTACTCAAAATATGTTTTCCATTATAGTCTCCACCATTCAATAACATCTGCATAAAAATCGCATAGTCATAAGCGGTTGATGCCAATCCACCACCACCAGAATAAAATGTTCCACCTTTTGTATTGGGATAATCACGATAAAAATTTCCATTCAATTGAATCATCTCTGGCATCTTCACGATACGCTTTAAACTATCTTCTGTATATAGATTTGCTAAGCGTGATTGTTTTGCTTCAGGCAAATAAAAATAAGTATCCTTCATACCCAAGGGTTCGAATATTTTCTTTTTGAAGTATTCGTCCAAACTCAACCCAGACAATACTTCTATGAGATAACCTAATACATCATCGTTTAATCCATAGGTCCATTTTTCACCAGGACTATGCATTAAAGGAAGCTTTGCTAAACGCAAAATATTGGTCGATAATTTCATGCCTGCTGGCAAACCAATCCCACCATATACACCAGCTTTCGAATAGATCGCATTCATATATGGCACACCAATTTGTGCATAGCCAATTCCTGAAGTATGCGTTAATAAATCGCGAATACTGATCTCTTTTTTTGCTGGTACTGTTGTGTAAGAACTATCAGCAGGATTAAATTTATCTAGTACAACTGGCATTCGAAATGCAGGAATGTATTTATAGATTGGATCGTCCAATAAAATTTTCCCCTCTTCCACTAATTGCATTACTGCAACACTGGTGATTGCTTTTGTTTGCGATGCGATGCGAAAGATCGCATCTTTCTTCATCGGTATTTTTTGTTCTTTATCATCATATCCAACTCCCTTGTAATAAACTATTTTTCCATTTCGTGCAACCAGTGCAATGGCACCATTGATCCAACCACTATCAATATAATTTTGAATTATTTTATCAATATGTGCAAGACGCTCAGGAGAAAAATTATTTTTTTCTGGTGTACTAAAAGTTAATGGTGTTCCATTTTCTGTTTGCGCAAATAAGGGTGATTCAAAAAAAACAGATAGGAATAAAACGAGTCCGAAGAATTTTTTCATGCAGTTGATTTGAATACTCAATTTAATATTTTGAATTCAAATCATATTAAATAATTCTGATGTGTATTTATTTTGGTAGAGCAGCTAACAATGCATCAATCTGCTTTGGGAAATGCGCATATTCTAATTCGTGAATTTTAAAAGCCAAATTTTCTGCAGTATCAGTTGGTTCAATTAAACATTTTGCTTGAAAAATGGAAGCCCCTTCATCATAATGTTCATTTACAAAATGGATGGTAATACCACTCTCTTTTTCGCCAGCAGCAATTACTGCTTCATGTACTTTGCCTCCATACATGCCCTTACCTCCATATTTTGGTAATAGGGCGGGGTGAATATTGATGATCTGATTCGGGTATCCAGCGATCAGGGTTGGCGGCACTTTCCATAAAAATCCTGCTAAAACCACAAAATCAACCCCCGCAGTTTTCAATTCCGGTAAATAAGCATCGCCCTTAGAAAACCTGTCTTTCTCGATCAACAGGGTTGGGATCTGATTTTTTTCAGCCACCGATAGTACCCCCGCTCCAGGTTTATTACAGACTATTAAAACCACTTTTACATCAGAGCGGTTTTTGAAAAAATCGATGATATTTGCCGCATTTGACCCCTGTCCGGAGGCAAAAATGGCCATTTTAGTGATTTTTTGCCCGTTTTTGGCGATTTCCGATTTCATGATTCCTAGTTTTTGAAGTAGCTTTTTTTCATATTTCCAGAAGAAGTTCCACTGCCCCAGAATGGCCCCAAATCCCAACAAAATAAATTGGTAGCCGAAAATCAATATGGCAATTCTTACTAATATTTTCCAGAGCAAGAACGTTTCTTGGGTAAATCCGATCCAATGTGTGATGTATCTGGTAATAATTGCAGTGGTTGTACCGGTGAGGCCGAATGCAATAAAGATCACCCAAAATTGAGTACCCGAAATCCCCCATTTTTGTTGCATTCTTTGAAACATTGCTCAAAAATGGGATAAAATCCTGACTATTAATTATATGTCCAACAAAAACCTTGGAATATTGAAAAAAAATTATAAATTCATTAAAATCTCTATACGTATTGCTGCTTAATTCGCTGAAACGTAGACCAGACAAGGATAAATTTTTTTTTTAAAGGTTTAGCTTTTGTCATGTCTGTATCATATTTTTGCAGCCGTTCACGGATATTTTTCCATACCAGAACCACCATATGTGAATATGATATCTTTTAGAAGTATAGCCAAAACACTCTTACTTAGCACTTTACTATTATTAGGTTCTTCCTTTGCGATGAATATTGCAGCGCAAGATGGTAAAACCTTATTCAGTACTAATTGTGCCGCTTGTCACGCCGTTCATAAACGCTCAACTGGACCTGCACTTGCTGGAGTTGAAGATCGTTGGCCTGATAAAGCCAAATTACATTCTTGGATCAAGAACAACCAAGCTTTCCTGAAAACAGGAGATGTTTACGCCAACAATCTGTACAACGAGTACAACAAAACTGCTATGAACCTGTTCCCGGGTCTGTCTGATAAAGACATTGACGCGATTCTGGCTTATATCAAAACTGTTCCTGCTCCTGGTGCTGATAAGCCTGCTGGTTCTGCAGTTCCTGTGCCAGAAGGAGATAACACTTTGTTATTTGGTGTATTAACCTTAGTGCTTGCAGTGGTTACTTTGATTTTGCTAAGAGTAAATAGCAACCTTAGAAAATTATCGATCGAGCGTTCAGGTGAAGCTTCTGAAGAAGATATTCCTTTCTGGAAGCACAAGTCTTATATCGCACTGATCGCTGTTGTGTTATTTATTTTTGGTGGTTATTTAATTACCAAAGGTGCGATGGGATTAGGTCGCTCTCAAAACTACCAACCCGTACAACCTATCTACTACTCTCATAAAGTTCACGCCGGTACCAATCAGATCAACTGTTTGTATTGCCATGGTGGTGCACAAGACGGTAAACATTCTAATATTCCTAGCGTGAATATTTGTATGAACTGCCACATGAGTATCAACGAATACAAAGGCGAAAAAATCTACACGGAAGAAGGTGTTGAAGTTGATGGAACCAAAGAGATCCAGAAATTATATAAATACGCTGGATTCACTGTTGGTAAGCCTTTCGATGCTAGCAAAGCTAGTCCGATCGAATGGACTCGTATCCACAACTTGCCAGACCACGTTTACTTTAACCACTCTCAACACGTGAAAGCAGGTAAAGTACAATGTCAAACCTGCCATGGTGATATTACCAAAATGGATGAAGTGAAACAATTTGCTGACCTGAGCATGGGATGGTGCATTAACTGTCACCGTACTACACAGGTTCAGTTCAAAGACAATGGTTTCTACAGCATCTATGAGAAGTTCCATCAGGACTTGAAGTCTGGAAAGATCGACAGTACCAAAGGAATCACTGTTGAGAAAATTGGCGGAACTGAGTGTCAAAAATGTCACTATTAATCTTGGATAAATGCAAGCTGTAACAAGTTTGTTTCGATCATAAATACATAAGAAAGTGGCGTTGCCAAAAAACAACTAACTGCTATCAACCAAATATATTATGGAGCAAAAAAAGATCTGGCAAAGTTTTGGTGAGCTGAATCAGTCTGAAGCTTTTAACAAAGATGTAAAAGACGAATTCAAAGAAGAATTACCGTTTGCTGCAGAAGAGAGCAATAGCTTTTTAGAAGCCAAAGCACCACGTAGAGACTTCCTTAAATACCTAGGCTTTAGTACTGCCGCAGCCGCTGCTGCAGCAAGTTGCGAAATGCCTGTTAAGAAGTCAATCCCTTTTGCAAACAGACCAGAGGAAATCATCCCCGGCGTATCTAAATACTATGCTACCACCTACGTTCAGGACGGTGATGTAGTTGCTGTTTTAGCTAAAGTGCGCGATGGCAGGCCCATTAAATTAGAAGGTAACGACTTTAGCCCAGTAACTGGTGGCGGTACATCTGCTCGCGTTCAGGCTTCTGTTCTTGATCTATACGATACTGCACGTTTGCGTTTCCCTACTATCGATGGTAAGGAAGTTACCTTTGAAGCAGCAGATATGTCGATCGCTGATTCAATTAAAGGAGCAACTGGTGCTGTGATCTTAACTAGTACCATTACTTCTCCAACAACTAAAGAAGTAATCGCTCAGTTCCTTGCTAAATTCCCAGGTAGTCGCCACGTAACTTATGATGCGGTTTCTTATGCTGGAATTTTACAAGCCAACGAATTAACATTTGGCAAAAAAGCCATTCCATCTTATTTGTTTCAAAACGCAAAAGCTATTGTTAGCTTAAGCGCAGACTTTTTAGGAACTTGGTTGAGCCCTGTTGAATTTGCTAAGCAATATGCGAACGGCAAAAAGATCAACGAGCAACATCCAGAAATGAGCAAACATATTCACTTTGAAAGTGTAGCAAGTTTAACTGGATCAAATGCTGATGAAAAATTCTTACACCGCCCTTCTGAAACAGCTGCTATTGCTGCTGCTTTACTAAGTGCTGTGAAAGGTTCTGAAGTTTCTATCGCTGATAAGAAATTAAAAGAAGGCATTGAAAAAGCTGCTAAAGCATTAAACGCAAACAAAGGCGCAGCCTTGGTTGTAAGCGGAAGCAATGATGTGAATGTGCAAGTAATTGTAAATGCCATCAACGATGCGATCGGTGCATATGGTGTAACTATTGATTGGGCAAATACATTAAACTATCGTGCTGGTATCGATGCTGATTTCGTGAAATTAGTAGATGATATGAACGCAGGTACTGTTGGCGCTTTATTGATCCACGGTGCTAATCCTTCTTACTCTTGGTTCGCTGCTGATAAATTCAATGCGGGACTTAAAAAAGTAAAAACCACTATTTCTTTCAATACCAAATTGGATGAAACAAGTGTCTTGTGTAAATATGTTTTACCTGACCACCACTTCTTAGAAAGCTGGGGCGATGCTGAAGGTAAATCAGGATATATTTCTTTGATCCAACCTACTATCAATCCTTTATTCAAAACACGTCAGTGGCAGGATAGCTTATTGAAATGGAGTGGCGCTACTGCTGATTATCTAGCTTTTGTAAAAAACTATTGGTCAGCTAAAGTTGGTGGCGAAACTGGTTGGGATAAAGCCTTACAGGCTGGTGTGATCAATCCTTCTTTATTACCTGCTGCAGAAAAAGGAAACTTTAACAGCAGTGCAGTTGCAGCAGCAGTTACTGCAGCAACCGCTGGTAAAAAAGGCGGTGCGGTTGAATTAGTATTGTACGAAAAAATTGGTATCGGTGCTGGTCAAGGTGCTTCTAACCCATGGTTACAAGAATTACCAGATCCAATCACTCGCGCAACTTGGGACAACTATGTAGTTGTATCTCCTAAGATGGCAAAAGAATTAGTGAAGATCGATTTGAACAATAATGGTCAGGCAGATGCTTACGAAGTAAATCCTCCGAAGCCTTGCGTAAAAGTTACTGTTGGTGGAAAGAGTATTGAATTACCAGTATTGATCATTCCTGGTACTCAGGAAAATACGATCGGTATCGCATTAGGATACGGACGTTCTGAAAATATTGGTAAAGCTGCTGCTGGTGTTGGTAAAAATGCCTTCATCTTAGCTGGTTTATCTGGTGCAACTGTTAGCTTCTTTACTGATGCAACAGTTACTGCAACTGGCGAAAAATATCCAGTTGCTTTAACACAAACACATAGCCGTTACGATACCGCTCAAGGTAATCGTACTGAAGTGATGAAAGAACTCACTTTAGCAGAATACATGGCTAACCCTAAAGAAATTTTAAACGATCGTGAAGAAGAATTAAAACCTTATGGTGGTATCGAGAAATTTGAAGGTCAGGGTACGATTTATCCTGTCTACAACAGACCTGGTATCAAGTGGGGTATGAGTGTTGACTTAAATAGCTGTAACGGTTGCGGTGCTTGCGTAGTTGCATGTAACGCTGAGAATAACGTTGCAGTTGTTGGTAAACCAGAAGTGCTTCGCGGACATGAAATGCATTGGTTACGTATCGATCGTTATTTCAGCGGTGATATGGAAAATCCAAATGTGGTATTCCAGCCAATGATGTGTCAGCATTGCGATAACGCTCCTTGTGAGAACGTTTGTCCGGTTGCTGCAACCAACCACAGTAGTGAAGGTTTAAACCAAATGACTTATAACCGTTGTATCGGTACCAGATATTGCGCAAACAACTGTCCTTATAAAGTACGTCGTTTCAACTGGGCCGATTACACTGGTGCAGATAGCTTCCCAGATAACCAAGAAGGTATTGTAAATGATGTGGTATTGAACATGAACGACGATCTTACGCGTATGGTGTTGAATCCAGATGTTACGGTACGTTCTCGTGGTGTGATCGAAAAATGTTCTTTCTGCGTACAACGTTTACAAGAAGCGAAATTGACCGCGAAAAAAGATAGCCGTCCTTTAGAAGACGCTGATCTGAAAGTTGCTTGTCAACAAGCTTGTCCTACACACGCTATCACATTTGGTAACGCTAACAACAAAGAAAGCGCCATCTCTAAAGTACGTGTAGACAATCCGAATCGTTCTTTCTATGTGTTAGAGCAATTACACGTTTTACCTGGAGTTACTTACCTGGCTAAAGTGCGTAACGCAGAAGAAGAGAAAGAAGCGAAAGCAGGAAAAACCGAAGAAAAGAAAGCAGAAAAAGCAGAGACAAAATAAAATAACTTGGTTAACTACGGTTAACTGATTAAATACTAAGATCAGATGCATTTAAAGTACGAATCACAGCTTAGGGAACCATTGGTGTATGGTGATAAAAACTACCACCAGGTAACAGAAGATATTGTTCGCCCCATTGAAGCTAAACCTACCAAATTGTGGTATGTTGGTTTTTATATCGCGGTGTGCTTATTGATGTTTGGTGTCTACGCCATTTACAGAGATGTAACTTATGGTATTGGACAGTGGAACTTGAATAAGACCGTTGGTTGGGGCTGGGATATCACCAACTTCGTATGGTGGGTTGGTATCGGTCACGCCGGTACACTGATCTCTGCGATCTTATTGTTATTCCGTCAAGGTTGGAGAACCGGTGTAAACCGAGCTGCAGAAGCGATGACCATCTTCGCCGTAATGTGTGCGGGTCAGTTCCCGATCTGGCATATGGGTCGTGTATGGATGGCTTTCTTCGTATTGCCTTATCCAAATACTCGCGGACCATTATGGGTGAACT
>CAIYAG010000132.1 GCA_903924075.1 uncultured Bacteroidota bacterium
AACTGAGAACCCACCAAAGCTTGCACCTACACAACCCATCTTTGTTTTGTCTACATAAGTTTCTTTTGATACTGCATCAATTGCACTTAGGTAATCATTAATGACTTGTCCGCCCCAATCCTTACTCACACCTTCAGTCCATTTAGTACCCTCTCCAAATACGCCTCTACGATCCGGGGCAACAACGATATAACCTTGTGAAGCGATCAGTTGGAAATTCCATCGGAAAGAGTAGAAAGGGTTAGTGCCTTGTGGGCCGCCCAAACAAAATAACAATGTGGGATATTTTTTCTTGGCATCAAATCCTGGAGGATAGATCACCCAAGTTGGCATTTGTTTGCCATCTGTTGTGGCAACCATTTTGTAAGCAGTGCTTACAGTGGCAATGTTTTTATAATTCTCATCGTTTACATGTGTAAGTTGTTTTAAACTACCACTAGTTAGATCTACACTGTATAATTCTGATGCGTGGTTAAAATCTACTTTTGAAATGATGAGTTGGTTGCCAACCTGACCTACAATGCCATTCACTTCAAACTCGCCCTTTGTTACTTGCGTAATACGAGGCATCATTCTAGTTAAACCTGGATAAGTAACTTGAAATACATGTACCATCCCTTTTTGTGGAGCAATGAAGAAGAGACTTTTGCCATCTTCACTCCATTTGAAGCTTTCCACATGAAGGTCATCACGATTTCCAGTGAGGTTCATTTTTGTTACCCCATTTGATACGATCAGGTCTTGCTTATCTGCTTCATACCCATCACGTTTCATTTGTAGCCAAGCCAATTGTCCTTGTGTATTATATGCCGGACTAATATCATAGCCCTTATTTTCAACAGTCAAGTTCTTAGTGGTACCTGTTGTGATATCGTATTCGAAAAGGTCTGTATTAGTACTAACCACATATTCTGTTCCGAATTTCTTCTTAGTGCTATACACGATATGTTTTCCATCTGGGTTCCAGATATAGTCTTCTTCTCCACCAAAAGGTTTTAATGGACAATCATATAATTCACCTTTCATAATATCCGTTGCTTCACCTGCTTTACCATTCACTAATGGTGCATAAAATACATGATCATATTTTCCATCTTCCCAGGTATCCCAATGGCGATAGTTTAAGGATTCATAGATCTGCACATTCGATTTGGTGAGGGTAGGATAGAAGTCAGATCCATAAACTGATTTTAATTTTACAGCATCACTACTGATAATGTATTTCCCGTCGGGAGAAATTTTATCATTTGCAAGCAAGTCGCTCGCATTGGAAATTTCTTCTGCATTACCACCACTAATAGGAATGCGATAAGTTTTACTATTCCCCTTGTTTAATTCTACATTGGGAACATTGACGCTGTAAATCAGAAACTGTTTGTCTTTAGAAATCCCCAAAGCGCTCACCCTGCCTAATTTCCAGAGCATTTCGGGGCTCAAATTTTGTTGTGCATAAAGATTAGCAGAGAAGCTAATCAGTAAAAAAAATAAAAACTTTTTCATATGACTCATTTTAAAATAAAAAAGTTCATCAAGTATTAAATAATAGTTGATGAACTTTTTAAAAAGGTATGTTCAAAAACTATTTTCCGCTCTTTAGCTTTGCGTAATCGAAAACGATATTGCAAAATGCTTTGACGCCTACATCCAGTTTACTATCATCAATATAGAAATCAGGTGTATGATGAGGTGCTGCATTTTTAGGATCCATGCCAGCGGGCATACCACCTAAATTAAAAAAGAAGGCAGGAGCAAGTTCTCCATAAAAAGAAAAATCTTCCGCGCCAGTTTGCCATGTTGATTCAGACACATTCGCTTTTCCCGCAGCAGCTTCCAATGAAGGCAACATCATTTTTACAAGCGCGGGGTCGTTATAAGTGACCAATGTTTTGGTATCGATCATTACTTCAGCTGTTGCGCCAGACGCTTCTGCGATCTTGGTTGCAGTTAATTTTATTTTTTCGTGAATCTCTTTCTGCATTTTTGAATCCAATGTCCGGATTGTTCCTTCCATATTCAATTCTTCTGGTATAATATTCGCACGTACACCACTATTGATCCTACCCACTGTAATGACAGCTGGTGCTTTAGTGAGGTCTTCTTGTCTGCTCACAATAGTTTGTAAACCAGTTATGATCTGGGTAGCCACAACAATTGGATCAATTCCGTTCCAAGGAGCAGCACCATGCGTTTGTTTGCCCTTCACTTTAATGGTAAACCAATCAGAGCTGGCCATAAATGATCCTGAATGAAATTTAATTTTCCCGATTTCTGTGGCTGAATTAATATGTAATCCAAAAACTGCTTCAACTTTAGGATTGCTCAAAGCACCTTCTTTGATCATCAAAGGTGCACCACCTTCTTCAGTTCCTGGAGGACCTTCTTCTGCTGGTTGAAATAAGAAAACAATGGTTCCAGGTACTTCTTTTTTAATTTTACTCAAAGCAGTTGCTGTACCTAATAAGATGGCAGTGTGTGTATCGTGGCCGCATGCGTGCATGACGCCTACTTTTTGTCCGCCGTATTCACTGGTTATTTTAGAAGCAAATGGAAGATTCACTCTTTCCACAACTGGCAATGCATCGATGTCTGCTCTTAAAGCTATCACCGGACCAGGTTTGCCACCTCTTAAAATTGCTACTACACCAGTCTTTGCAAATGGTGCTTTGATCTCTAATCCGAGCCCTTGCAATTTAGATACGATATAATTCATCGTATTGGTTTCTCGATTAGATAGTTCAGGATATTGGTGAAGGTGCCTTCTCCATGCAACCACTGAATCGTTCACGTCTTTTGCATATTTCTCAATATTAACGGAACTGATTTGTGCTAATGCAGCTAAGGGTAGCGCACAAATTGTGAATAGGAATAATTTTCTCATGTATTTGTTTTAGTTAACTAGTATTCAAGGTAAGTCAAAATTCAAAATTCAAAAGTCAAAATCTTGTATTTTTTTGAATTTTGAATTTTAACTTTTGAATTATTTATATTCTCCAAATACCCTGCGCAATGCATCCGAAATTTCGCCAAGTGTACAGAGGTTCTCCACTGCTTCAACTACTATTGGCATCAGGTTTTCAGAGGTTTTGGCAGTTGTTTCAATAGCCAGTAACAGCGTGTTCACTTTTTGTTGATCCCTTTTTGCACGAAGCAATTGTAATTTATCTGACTGTATGGTTCTAATGGAATCATCAATTTTAAATCCAGGGATGGTATTGGTTTCCTTTACCTGAAATTTATTTACACCCACAATGATCTTTTCTCCACTTTCAATATTGCGCTGGTATTCATAAGCACTTCTGGCAATCTCATCCTGCATGAAACCAGATTCAATGGCACTAACACTGCCACCCATCGCATCAATTTTCGCAATCAATGTAAGTGCTTTGGATTCAATTTCATTCGTTAGTGATTCAACAAAATAACTTCCTGCTAATGGGTCAACTGTATCAGATGCACCACTTTCAAAAGCCACAATTTGTTGTGTTCTTAATGCCACTCTTGCTGCATCTTCAGTGGGTAGGCTCAAAGCCTCATCATAACCATTGGTATGTAAACTTTGGGTGCCGCCCAAAACCGCAGAAAGCGTTTGAATGGTAACCCGGCAAATATTATTTAAAGGCTGTTGCGCAGTTAATGTAGCACCTCCAGTTTGGGTGTGAAAACGAAGCATCATTGCTTTTTCGTCGGTTGCTCCTAGTTCCTTCATCATTTTGGCCCACATTCTTCTGGCAGCTCTGAATTTTGCCACTTCTTCAAATAGGTTATTATGTGCATTGAAAAAGAAGGATAATCTTTTCCCAAATACATTTATGTCAAGGCCTTTTGCCAATGCAGCTTGCACATATGCTTTACCATTGCTCAGTGTAAATGCAATTTCTTGTACTGCGGTACTTCCTGCTTCACGAATATGATAGCCACTGATCGATATGGTATTCCATTTGGGAACTTCCTTTGCACACCATTCAAAAATATCAGTAATGATGCGCATAGATGGCTTGGGAGGGTAGATATAGGTCCCCCTTGCTGCATATTCCTTTAAGATATCATTTTGAATAGTACCAGATATTTTTTTCAGATCAGCACCTTGTTTTTTTGCTAAAGCAACATAGAACGCTAACAAAATAAAGCCTGTTGCATTAATGGTCATGGAAGTTGAAACCTGCTCTAAATTAATGCCTGCAAATAGGGTTTCCATATCCTCGATACTATCGATTGCAACACCAACTTTACCAACTTCGCCTTCCGATAAACTATGATCGCTGTCGTAACCAATTTGTGTGGGTAGATCAAAGGCAACGCTTAAGCCCATTACACCCTGAGACAATAAAAAATGGTAACGCTTATTGCTTTCTTCAGCAGTAGAAAATCCTGCGTACTGGCGCATCGTCCATAGTTTGCCACGATACATATCTGCTTGTACACCCCTTGTATATGGGAATTCGCCCGGAACTTCTTTTAGGTCTGTAGTGGGTGCGGCGTAATAAACTTTATTGATTTCAATTCCACTATCGGTATAGCATTTATCCTTTCCCATAATACAACTATTTTAAAAGGTTCCCTTTAGAACAAATTATATTGCAATTTATCTAAAGTCTTGCATATCCTAAAGATTCAATTTCTTCCTGATTATTAATCAAAATAGTAGCTCCATCTTTCAAGAGATATAAATTGTTACTGATGCTCAGAATATGTTGAAATAGATGGTCTGAAACAAGGAATCCTTTGTTAGATTTTTCTTCCAATATAAGTGCAATAATACTTTCTATTTGGACGGGGCTTAAATGGGTAAATGGCTCATCAAGAAGTACAAAAAGAGCCTTAGAAACAATCAGTAGATAGGTTTCTACAATCCTTCTTTCTCCTCCTGAAAGGCTGCCGATTGAATTTTTATATTTTGTTGAAAATTCAGGGAACTTATTTACGAATGTAGAATAGTTGATAGCATGATGAGAGAAAACAGACTTTAAGGTCAGATGTTTAGGGATGAAATGATGTTGAGGTAAATATAAAATTTGCTTTTTATTTTGAGGCAGATGTTTGATCGATTTTCCGTTAATACGAATAGAACTTTCACATTCCAAACTTGAATGAATGATTCTCATTAAACAAGATTTTCCTGTGCCATTCTTTCCTAACAAGCCAGTAATATTACCAGTTTCACATTTCAAATAAATGCGCAACAATATTTTTCTATTATCATACTCCAGTTGAATCCCATCTGCTTCCAGTATATGTTTCATTTGAATTGGGATATTAGAAAAATGAAGAAGATCATTAACAAAAAGTCAAATAATAGGGTTGAAGTCCATAATACTAATTTAGAGATCCCTAAGTTTTGATAATAATAGTATTCTTTACCTTTAAACTCATTAATGAAATAATAAGTTAAAGCAAGGGTTGCAATTTTAAACCAAATAAGATTTCTTAAAATACTAACCCCGTTCTCATAGAATAAATACAAGCACCAAAATGATATAAAGGTTGAGAAAACTAAAAAGCTTCTGTAAAAAGAATAGATGATGCTAAGTTTCTTGATTGGGTACTTATAATTCATCCATCCAAATTTATATTTTACAATAATTTCTTTGCTTCATAGCTCAACGCCTCAGAAACAAGATTGTGGAGGTCTGATTTAGGGTCTGACATTAAGAAATGCAAAATCGTTTTATTGAGGTCAGATCCGCTTGCTGAATCAGGAAGCGATCTTGCCACTTTATTGATCAACAATAGATTTTGATCTTTTAAATTCTTCAGCGATTTCCAGGCATCAGGACTCACATAGATCTGCTGACTAATATTATATTCAAACTCTTCCCGAATTTGCCTGGTAAGTAGATCTTGCATGTCTCTTGCACTGATACTAGATATATTTGTACGACTGATCAGATTTGGTAACGCAATCCGATCTGCTAATAAGGTTAACCTTTCGTATGCTTGTAATTGGAGCGCACTATGCCCATTATTGGCCGATTTCTCTGAAGCTTGTACTTTTCTTTGCAAAAAGATCAGCCATCCCGCCAAACCTGCGATCAAAACCCCAATCAATACGGTAAAAAACATCGTCGTATCCAACATATCCAAATTTTGAACAAAAATAGGATAAAGCAGCCTCGAACCATGAATTTCCAGTTATCGAAAACTGTCTTAACAGATTTAAAACAGAATGATCGTAAATTTGCATTCTAAAACAGCATTATGGAAGTAGCAGTAAGCGCACCAGTGAAACTAACAGTAGGAGCAGTGGAAGAAATTAAAAGACTAATGGGTGAGCCTGAATTTGATACTACTCAAAGATTAAGGATTGGTGTGAAAGGTGGTGGTTGTAGCGGAATGACCTATGTTTTGGGATTCGACAAACAGGAGGAAGGGGATGAAGTATTTGAAATTGAGGGGATAGGTTGTATCATGAATAAAAGTCACCAGATTTATTTATATGGCATGGAAGTAGATTGGAAGGGCGGATTGAATAGCCGCGGGTTTACTTTCTCTAATCCTAATGCAAGTAGCACTTGTGGCTGTGGCACATCATTTGCAGTTTAGAAATCTGCATGCAATCTTAAGCCAATGATGTGCACCGGGCCACGATCTTTATTATAGGCTGGATTGATCACAAATTGGTAATCGGGACTTAGGAAAATTTGTTTGGTTAAATGCATGGAATAATATGCTTCGATAATTTGTTCAGCCCCATAATTCAGTTTCCCATCACCAATTAAAAAGCCATATCCGCCTTTCTGTAAATACTGACTATGCGAAGCCGATAAATTATTATTGATGTAGGCAATTGCAAATCTATCCGATTTTCTTTTCCATAGATCGCCATCAAACTGCCATCCTGTTGTAAAGCTTTTATCGATTTCTGTAAAAGCCCAAGATTCGTTCTTCCCATCATTCAAACTAGCTTTTATGAAAAAATGATAGCTACCAAAATGGTTATCAGCACTACCATAAAATCCCCACTTTGTTCTTCCATATTTCCTTGTTACTGTAATATCAGGAGGTGTTCCGGGAATAAAATAAATGATATCATTACTTGCTTGGTAATTGCCCATATTGGCATAATTGATAAAATATCCAAGATGAATTGTACTGAATTGCTTCTCCGATTTTTGAAATAGATGTGTTTTCTCTAATTCCAAAACAAATCCCATTGCCTTGCCCCACCTGAATTGTAAATCCGGACCATTCGCTTCAGTTGGCACAGTGGTTAAAGCAGTTCTGGCAGCCCAATCTTTATACAATGCTTGTACAACTGCACCCATTGTATAACCCCGAGTATTTGCCGGATAATCCCAACCGCCATTTCCCATCAACGCCCAATTAAAGAATTGTGTTCTTGGGTCATGACTAATTTGCGAATCGTCAAAAAAGTCGGTAAGACTAAATTTCCCAGCAATTATAGATATATAATCTTTGTGTGTGGTCTCTGCTATTTGATTGATATCATCGTCAACCTTTTCTAATTCTTTGGTCAAAGGAAATCTTTGTTCCCAATAAAGGCGACCAATAAATGGTTTGGGAGTTGGGTCGCCAACACGATAAACTTCACCATTACTAAATCCAGCGATTCCTAGCGTTTTACTTAATCCTTTTCCACCCGCAGCTTCAGGATTAAAAACGAGATAGGAATTTTTTAAGGGATGGTAATTTAAAAATAGGGTTGTGGAGAAGGATGTTCTAACGGGTTCACTTGTTTGCAAACTATTATCTCCCGAATAGGCTGCCTTAAAATTGAAGTGATATTGCGGAATAATGGTAGCCTGCCAATGAATTGAAAACTTTTTTGTTTCCAATTTATTAGAGTCGATAGATGTTTGGGCAGACAATGATTGTAATGCAAAAAAAATAGCGATTGTGGGTACTATTTTTTTCATTTTAGATCCGAACATTTGATGTGATTTATTAACTCCTGCAAAACTAAGCCCGGTAAAAATTACCAGGCTTATTATTTTTACATCATTGTTTCAAAAATTAAACTGCTCCCATTTTTTTAAGCAGTTTCATATTTTCTCTTTTGTGTATGAATTTGTGAACCAAGCTATAAATAACTGGTAGAATTAATAAAGTAAGTATGGTAGATGTGATCAATCCTCCAATTACAACGATTGCTAATGGTTTTTGAGTTTCACTACCCACGCCTGTGCTCATTGCCGCAGGTAAAAGGCCAATTGCAGCCATTAATGCTGTCATAACTACTGGACGAACCCTTGATATAACTCCCTCATAAACTGAGTCTTCCAAACTCATTTTTAAATCTAGATTTTTCCGGAATACACTAATTAAAATGACCCCATTCTGGATACAGACGCCAAATAATGCAATGAATCCAATACCAGCACTAATACTAAAATTGATTCCGGTTATATGAAGTGCAAGGATCCCTCCAATTAAGGCAAAAGGAACGTTTAATATGGTGAGCATGGCATCTTTTACATTTCCAAAAGTGATGAACAGAATGATAAAGATGACTAATAAACAAATTGGTACAACCCTGCCCAAAGTTTGGGATGCCCTGGTCTGATTTTCAAATTCACCATTCCAAGTTTCGGTATAATTCTTTGGCAATTGTATTTTTGCATTTACTTTCTCCTGCGCTTCTTCTATGGTACTTCCTAAATCTCTTTCGCGGATCGAAAATTTAACTGCAATATATCGTTGGTTATTATCCCGATAAATAAATGCTGGACCAGTACTAGATTTGAACACACAAATTTCCTTTAATGGAACCTTTGCTCCATCACTTGCTGGTACCATCAGATTCTCAATTTTCTTTTGATCATCGCGATACTCTTTTTGATAACGGATCCGTACATCAAACCTTCTTTCTCCTTCGTACAACGTAGTAGCTGCTTTTCCACCAATGGCCATTTCGATCACTGATTCTGCATCTGCAATATTTACGCCATATAATGCCATTTTATTTTGGTCTAGTTCAATTCTAAATTCGGGCTGACCTAAATTTCTTAAAATTCCTAGATCTTCAATGCCTCTTACAGTTTGTAATTGTTTAAGTGTAGCTTTAGCTAAAGAATCGAGTGTATTAAAATCAGGGCCAAAGATTTTCACAGCTAGTGCCGCATTTACTCCCGCAACTGCTTCTTCCACATTGTCTCTAATTGGTTGAGAGTAGTTAAGTACAATCCCCGGTAATTTGGTAAGCTGCTTATCCATTTCATCGATCAGCTTTTCAGATGTAAGTCCTTTTCGCCATTCACTTTTTGGCTTTAAGTCAACCTGGATCTGTACATTGAAAAAACCTTTAGGGTCAGTACCATCATTGGTTCTGCCAACTTGAGATAGCGTTTGTTTCACTTCTGGAAAACGATGCAGAATATCAGACATGGTATTTCCAATAAAG
>CAIYAG010000133.1 GCA_903924075.1 uncultured Bacteroidota bacterium
ATCAAAGAACTCACAAAATACAATGCCGACCTTCGACAGTTTTCATACATCGTTTCTCACAATCTCAGAGCTCCTCTTACGAACCTAATGTCAATGCTGAATCTTTTAGACTACAGTACCATTACAACAGAAAGGTCATTAAAATTATTGGAGGGTTTTAAATCAACTACTTTCCGACTTAACGACACCTTGAACGATCTGATCAATATTTTATTGGTTAAGAACAATACCAATATTCAGAAAGACACCATCAGTTTTGAATCCTCATTATCAAAAGTTGTAAAATCGGTAAGCTCTTTAATAACCGACTCAAATACACAAATCTATTCCGACTTTACTGCTGCTCAATTAGTAAGATTCAATGTTCCCTATCTTGAAAGTGTTTTCTTGAACTTGATAACTAATTCTATTAGGTATCGAAGCGAGGAACGAAGTCCTGTTATAACAATTCATACAGAGCAAAAAAAAGGTAAAACTATTTTAACTTATTCGGATAACGGAATCGGATTTAATATGGAATTGGTAAAAGATAAAATATTTGGATTACATCAAAAATTTCATCATCATCCCGAAAGCAGAGGTATTGGACTCTATTTAATTCATGCGCAAATCACTTCTTTAGAGGGCACGATTTCTGTAGACAGCCATGTTAATAAAGGAACTAAATTTACAATATCATTTAAAAATTAGTGGCATGCTAGACATGGTTATGACGATTGATGATGATTCTATGGGGCAAATGCTGAGTGAAATCATTATAAGTGATCAGAAATTTTGTGATTCGATCGTAAAATTATACGACGGCAAAATGGCTCTTGACTATTTTGAAGCACAATCCAAGCTACCTGAAGATGAGCAGAAAATACCTGAACTTGTTTTACTCGATATTAATATGCCCATTTTAGATGGTTGGGATTTTTTAAATCAGTATGCAACGGATTACAAAAGTTTCCATGATCGTACCAAAATAATTGTATTAACCTCCTCTCTAGATCCCAATACCGAGATCAAAGCAGAAGAACACCCCCTGATCTTTAAATATATTGCGAAACCACTAGAGCCCAAACATTTAGTTGAATTGAAAGCAGATCCCTCTTTTTGTAATGATTTCAACTAGCAAAAAAAGTAAGCGCGTTTATTTATCTTTGCCGTTATGTTTGAAAAACCTACCCTACACACAGTACTGTCTCCCAAATTATTGGATATATATGATGTAAAGAATAGTGTTGTTGTGATCATTGATGTTTTTAGAGCTACTTCAACGATTGCCACCGCATTGTATAACGGTGCAGCTAGGATTATACCTGTTGCAGAGGTGAAGACCTGTATTGAAATTGGTAAACGGGTTGATGGCATAACCGCAGGTGAAAGGGATGGAAAAGTGATCGAAGGACTGGAACATGGTAACTCGCCGGCCGAATATCCCCGCTCTTTCATTGAAGGCAAAACTTTGGTGCTAACAACCACAAATGGCACCAAACTTTTGCATATGGCATTGAACAATGGTGCAGATGAAATTATTACCGGCTCCTTTCCAAACATCAGTGCAGTTTGTGATCACCTAATAAAATCTAAGAAAAATGTGATCCTCGGTTGCTCGGCTTGGAAAGACCGCGTAAATATTGAAGACGCACTTTTTGCTGGAGCTGTGATCAATCAAATTCAATCTGCTTTTACCATTCATTGCGATAGTAGCTTAATGGCCTCAGAACTATACACCGCTCAGCAAAATAAAATGTTTGAATTTATTCGTAAAACCACGCATTGGCATCGTTTGGCAGCTTATGGACTTGAAAAGGATCTTGAGTATTGCGTGAGTCCGGATTTAGCCAATATTCTTCCAATTTATCGAAACGGCGATCTGATTGTGGGCTAATCTGCCAATTAACAAACATTTCTTCCACATTCTTTTCAATTAGACTTCAAAAGCAATCTGCTTTCCTTTACTTTTGCAAATTGCCCTTTTCGAACCGTAATCTGAACGAATGGAAAGGAAAAGGACGATTTTAAATTTATGGCACTACCTTATTTAGTAAAACATATCTACAGCAGCGGTACGGAAGAAGTTATTCGTAGGGGTAAGAAAATTCATGCGCTTGGGAATGTAGAATTGCAGGAGTATGACGACTTAATGGGTGCCGTAGTTTTTCGTGTTAAAGACGATGGTTATTCTACTTATTACAAAGTGCATATTACTCAGTTCAAAGACCCTAAAACATTATCGCTTCGCTGTACTTGCCCTTATAACCTTTCAGAGATCTGCCGCCATAAAGCTGGAGCACTTTTTCATTTGCAAGATTTGCTGGATAAAAATTTATTGGGTGATAAGGAAACCGTATACGATCAAAAACATACGGTTGTTAAGATGAAGCAATTGGATCTGAAATTGATCAGGCTTTTAACGAAACAAGAAAACTTCGAAGCAGCTGAAAATTATTTACGTAGCACCCGCGCTACAATTCAGGAAGCAAAGGATGAAAGGGTTTTGGCTACGGTTGAGCACGAAGGCGAAACTTTTAAGATCCTGATCCAAAAAAACGAAGAACGAAATTTTGATACCAGTTGCAATTGCCAAAGCGATACAGAACATCCCCTCTGTATGCACAAAAGCATTGTATTATTACAACTCTTGCAAAATTATGGTGCCAACTATTTTGATAGTATTCGCAATTGGGATAAGGAAAAAAATAAATTACTGGCTTTATATGGGTATACTCTTTCTGACGACTTGAAAGGAAAATTTGAATTCACTTATACAGATAACAAACCTTTTCTACGCGTATTAGATACCAGTATTAAAAGAGTTACAACAAACGCGGGTGCTGAATTAAGACCCAAGCCCATTGAGACAGCTTCAACACTAATTGAAAACAATGCCCTTCCGGAGCAGAAAACGATACTCAAACTTGGCGTTGTTATCACTTGCAATGAAATAGGTTATCCCTATATATCCTTAGAAGCAGTTCAGGGCGAAGCTGATGAAACCGGAACCAAATATGTTTCTAAAACATCAAAAATTGATCTTACTAAATTCGTGAACACCGAAGTGTTTAGCGAAGAGGATAAAATGCTTTTGCAACAGTTACGAAAGCTAATGTCTGGTGAAGTGAACCGATATTTAAATCGCAATTCACCTTTTAGTGGGATCTGGGAAAACATCATTCAGCAACATAACGATGAACTGCCCGAAGAAACAAGGCACTTGATCAATGAATACCTGCATCCAAAAATCAAGAAGCTTTTTGAAGAATTGATGGATAGTAATTTTGTTTTTTATCTGCCTGCAAAAAAAACATTTACTACCCAAAACCTTTTGGAAGCTGAACTGAGCAAACAGTTCATTGTTCCTGAATTTGAAGTGAGCTATGCGAATGGTTTTTATATCATT
Organism: uncultured Bacteroidota bacterium; assembly: GCA_903924075.1. Classification (GTDB taxonomy): domain Bacteria; phylum Bacteroidota; class Bacteroidia; order Chitinophagales; family Chitinophagaceae; genus Sediminibacterium. The sequence goes on from CAIYAG010000133.1 coordinate 3,389, forward strand.
GACTGTAGGGTAAAACTTCCCTTAGCAGATTTGAATATCGCAGAAAACGAAACCGAATCGGCTTTACTGTTTCAATACCACAATCAATTTTATACCTGGCAGAAGCCTGAAGATATTATGCAAGTGGAAAAATATATGCCAACTGGCAAAATATCCATTGCAGCAGAAGATTGGAATACCGAGTTACTAAGGTATTTAATGCCCCTTTCAAAAGAATACCAGGTGCATTTTACCAACGTTCAGAAAGAAGAAATTAAAGACGTCAAGCCTGAATGGAAAATTCAACTGAAAGAGAAAGGAGACTACCTGCTTTTTCAACCTGTATTTATATATCGGGGTTATGAAGTTCGACCTACCGATAAAGAAAAAATAATTCTTCCAGTAGAAGATAAAATTCTAATCATTCAGAGAAATCTGGAATTAGAAAAGGAAATGATGCAACGCATCGAATCTTTACATTCTCAATTCATTCATCCTTCCGATAGCAATACACTTGCATTAAAGGGTACAGATGTCTTAAAAAATAACTGGTTCTTTCTTTTTGTAGATGCAACCAAAGAAATGAATATCCCAGTGTTGGGTTTTGAAGCATTAAAGAATTTCCGATTCAATACCGCAAAACCATCTACTCAAATTTTTATCAGTAGTAATACCGATTGGTTTGATGCGAAAATTCAGATCAATTTTGGTGAGCAAAGGGTTACTGTTGAGGATATTAAAAAAGCGCTGACCAATAAACAACAATTTGTTCAATTAGATGATGGCACATTAGGTATTTTACCTGAAGAATGGATCAAAAAGTATGCGCTTCTTTTCCGTGTTGGTGATGGTAAGCAAGGAAATATCAAACTTAGCAAATACCATTTTAGTGTTATTGAAGAACTGTATTTGCAAAGAGATGAAGAGGAATTATTTTTTCAGCTGGAAGAGAAATATGAACGACTGAAAGAAAACCATTCCATCAAAGCAATAGCGGCTCCAGCACACTTACAATCGATTTTAAGACCCTATCAAGAAAGCGGCTTTCAATGGTTGAACTACCTGCGCGAAGTACAGTGGGGTGGCATCCTGGCAGACGATATGGGTCTCGGTAAAACCATTCAGGCGCTTAGTTTTCTGCATCATTTGAAAGAAGAAACCGGAAAGCTTAAAGCCTTGGTTGTGTGCCCCACTACACTAATGTATAACTGGCAAAACGAAATTAAAAAGTTCACACCTAATCTTAGTTTTTATATGCACCATGGTGGTGCACGCTCAAGAGAAAGTTTAAACGATAAGGGTATTGATGTGATCATTACTACTTATGGAACACTGAGAAGTGATATCAAACAGTTCGTGGAAGTGAATTTCGATTATGTGATACTCGATGAAAGTCAGGCTATCAAAAACCCTTCCAGTAAAGTAACAAAAGCTGCTGGTTTATTACGCGCTAAAAATAGATTGTGTTTGAGTGGTACTCCATTACAGAATAACACATTCGATATTTATGCTCAGATGAATTTCTTGAATCCAGGAATGCTTGGATCAATGGAGTTCTTTAAACATGAATTCTCCATGCCGATCGATAAATTCGGTGAGAAAGAACAGAAAGATCATTTAAGAAAACTATTATATCCATTCATATTAAGAAGAACGAAAGAGCAGGTGGCAAAAGATCTTCCAGAAAAACAGGAAATGGTTCTATTCTGCGAAATGGGTGATGAGCAACGCAAGATCTATGATGCATATAGAAACGATTACCGTGATAAAATTCTAGGTGTTGTTGAAAATCAAGGGATCCAAAAATCACAACTAACCATTTTGCAAGGATTGATGAAATTGAGGCAGATCTGTGATAGCCCTGCCATTGTTAAGGAAGCAGAAAGATTCCCAAATGTTTCAGTAAAATTGGAAGAGATCGGAAGAGAAATAACTGAGAACATCAGCAATCATAAAGCACTGATCTTTTCTCAATTCTTGGGTATGTTATCGCTGATCAAAGATAAAATGCGGGAACTGGAAGTTGATTTTGAATACTTTGATGGAAGTAGTACTATTAACGAAAGAGAAGCTGCTATACAGCGTTTTCAAAATGATGATTCATGTAGGGTATTCCTGATCTCATTAAAGGCTGGTGGAGTTGGTCTAAACTTAACTGCTGCTGATTATGTATATATCGTTGACCCATGGTGGAACCCAGCAGTAGAACAGCAAGCGATTGATAGAACGCATAGAATTGGGCAGACCAAGAATATTTTTGCATATAGAATGATCTGTACAGATACAGTAGAAGATAAGATCTTGAAACTACAAGAACGCAAACGAAACCTTGCAAAGGATCTGATCACTGATGATGAAGGATTTGTAAAGACACTTACAAAAGAGGATGTGGAATATCTATTTAGTTAAACTATAAAAAAAGCCGCCAGTAATTCACTTGGCGGCTTTTTTATTTATTGGTTTCCTCAGTTTTTAAATTCTATAGCTGCAAATGCTTTAGTAGAATCTTTTATAAAAGAATCCTTGCACTCAGTTGAACAAAATCCGATCACTTTTCCTTTAAAATGTAAAGTGTCTGAGATCCCTGCTGATACCGGCATTCCGCAAGAGGGGTCTTTTTTATTATCTACTAAAGCCTGATCATATGTTTTTGTTGAATCTGCTGGCATAATTGCAGTAGCTGCAGGAGCTGGTACAGGGGTTTTATCCTTATCGGCGGCCGAATTACATGCTGCAAATAGGGTTAATCCAACTATTAGTAATCTGTAATTAAATGACATGCTTTTAAATTTTAGGTCTTCAATACTAACAACAAAAATAATTAAAAATAAATCCCTGTAATACTTCTAATACTGTTCCTTTTACCACTCATCCCTAAAAAATAACAGTTTGCGTTTATCCTGCCTATGCAACACAAGAATTCACCGATTTAATTAAATGCTTTCCCAACTATCCACTTAGCTTGCCACTGATTTAGTATTCATCCCTCATTTTAATAAGCTTAGTAGTTTTATCCTACAATTAAACAGACATGCGCAATTTTTACCTACTTATAATTACATCGCTTTTTTCTATTGGAGCATTTGCACAAACCAGTGGCACAGTAAAAGGGAAATTAGTTGACTCACTTACAAAACAGTCTTTAAAAGATGCTACCGTTACTGTAATGGATGCAAAGGATTC
>CAIYAG010000134.1 GCA_903924075.1 uncultured Bacteroidota bacterium
ATCTTAAAAAAATGTTTAGCTTGTGCTTGATTACATATAAGATTATTCTCTAACAATTAAATTCTACGAAAATGGACGCTTCAAAAATGATCAAAGCATATTGCCTTAAAACCAAAGAAAAAAATGTGCCAATGCAAGACGCAGTGATTACTAAAACTGCTAAGGGTGGTTATATGGCAGGTGGTCATGATGGAAAAGGAAATAAAATGGCTGCTATTATGAGCGAAGCAAAAGCATTGCAAGCAATTGCTGATGGTGTTGCTAAGAAGGGCTTCTAGTAAAGTCAAAAATCAAAAGTAAAAATTCAAAAGCCTCGCCCTGAGTTATCGGAGCGAGGCTTTGTATTTTATTGCCAAGCAAAAAAATCGAAGAGCGGGCAAAGCCCTTACCCCGTCCATTTTTCACTTTTCACTTTTATCTTTTCACTTCTTCTTCCACTGCTTAATTTTTGACTTTTTAATTTTGACTTTTGACTTGTTGATGCATCCTCTCAAGAAACTGATGCATCGAAACCATATCTTTCACATCATCAACAACCAACAAGAACATTTTCCCTGCTTGCTTTAATCTTGCTTTATTGGTTCCCTTTTGTAAATATTCTAATACATTCTTAAACAGATCAGATTCGAAATATGGTGAGTCGGGGCGATTGATAAAATAGCAACGCATTGTATCATCTTTCAAAGTCATTTTTTCAAATCCAATTCCAACTGCCAGCCATCTGCAACGAACAGTTGTAAATAGATCTTCCACCTGTGATACCATCGGTCCGAATCGATCAATCATTTCTGCATAAAATAATTGCAGATCTGCTTCATTTTCACAACTATCTAAACGCGTATACAAACTCAAACGTTCTGTGATGCTTTCTACATAACTATCTGGAATTAATATTTCCAGATCAGTATCAATGGTACAATCAATTACAAAATCGTCTTGCTTGCTAATTTCTTCTTTGAATAATTCTTTGAACTCAGTGCGTTTTAATTCACGGATGGCTTCTTCCAAAATTTTCTGATACATTTCAAATCCGATCTCGGCCATGAAACCACTTTGCTCACCTCCCAGCATATTACCCGCACCACGTATATCCAGATCGCGCATCGCAATTTGAAATCCACTTCCCAGATCACTGAACTGTTCCAATGTTTGCAAACGCTTTCTACTATCGGTTGGTAAGCTGCTCATAGGCGGACCCAATAAATAACAGAAAGCCTTTTTATTACTTCTCCCTACCCTACCTCTCAGCTGGTGCAGATCGCTTAAACCAAAATGGTGGGCATTATTAATGATGATGGTATTCACGTTTGGAATATCTACACCACTCTCAACAATATTGGTACAAACCAATACATCATATTTACGATCGATAAAGTCTAAGATTCTTTCTTCTAATTCGTGCCCTTCTAATTGTCCGTGCGCAAAGCCAATACTTAGATCCGGGCAAAGCCCCTGTATCAACGCACACATTTCTGCAAGCCCATGTACCCGATTATGAATAAAGAAAACCTGTCCGCCTCTTTCTGTTTCGTAGTAAATAGAATCGCGAATAATATCTTCATTGAATACCTGCACTTCTGTCTGTATCGGTTGCCGATTCGGTGGTGGGGTATTCATGATACTCAGGTCGCGCGCACCCATCAGGCTAAATTGTAAAGTCCGCGGAATGGGCGTGGCAGTAAGTGTGAGGCAGTCTACATTTGTTTTCAGCGTTTTCAATTTCTCTTTATGCCCTACACCAAATTTCTGTTCCTCATCAATTACCATGATACCTAGATTTTTGAATTTTACTTCTTTGCCTAAGAGTCCATGCGTGCCAATGATAATATCAATTTTACCTTCTTCCAAACGCTGAAGTGTTTCCTTTTTTTCTTTTGCCGATTTAAATCGATTGATATAATCTACTGTAACCGGAAAATCTTTGAGACGGTCTTGGAATGTTTTGTAGTGTTGAAATGCAAGAATGGTAGTAGGCACCAATACCGCGGCCTGTTTACCATCCACACATGATTTGAATGCTGCTCGAATGGCCACTTCTGTTTTACCGAATCCAACATCTCCACAAACCAATCGATCCATGGGTGATGCACTTTCCATATCGCGCTTCACATCTGCTGTTGCCTTGCTTTGATCGGGTGTGTCTTCATAAATAAATGAAGCTTCCAACTCCGTTTGCATATACGTATCCGGTGCGTGTGCAAAACCCTGTTGCGCTTTTCGTTGTGCGTATAATTTGATCAGGTCGAACGCAATTTCCTTGACCTTGGTCTTTGTTTTTTCTTTGAGCTTATTCCATACATCACTACCCAATTTATTGATCTTAGGAACAGTTCCCTCTTTGCCAGTATACTTCGAAATTTTGTGCAGTGAGTTGATATTCACGTAAAGGATATCGCTATCCTTATAAATGATACGAACAGCTTCCTGCACCTTACCATTGATCTCTATTTTTTGTAACCCACTATAGGTTCCAACACCATGGTCCATATGCGTTACATAATCGCCAGGTTGCAGATCGCGCAAGGTTTTTAAGGTCAGTGCTTTGTTTTTATTATAGGCTTGTTTGACCTTGTATTTATGGTATCGTTGAAAAATTTGATGGTCGGTATAGCAAACAACTTTTAAGTCCTCATCAATAAATCCTTCATGAATGCTCGTGCCCACTGGTACAAACTGGATCTCTGTTTGCAGATCAGTAAAAATGCTACTCAACCTTTCTAACTGACGAACCTGTTCAGCAAAAATAAAAATCTCGTAGCCTGCTGTCTCATGCGATTTGAGGTCTTTGATCAGCAGATCGAATTGTCGATTAAAAGAGGGTTGTATGCGAGTATCGAATTCAATTTCATAAGTAGATAAATGGGGCTTGTAACCGAACTCCACGATATCTCTTGGCGCCAATAATTCTTTGAGGGTTGCAGCAGCAACAAAATCTTCCTTGGTAACTACTTTTACAATTCTGCTATCATCTTCTTCATCAGAATTGTTCATCCGATAGCCATCTTCCACCAATCCCATAAAGCCATCTAGCTCTTCTTCCTGCTGTTCCATTTTTCCGCCGATCACGTCCCAATCTTTTAACCAAACCACGGTATTTGCAGGAAGAAATTCGAGTAGAGAAACCTTCTCGCCCGTTTCGAATTGTGTTTCTACATTGGGAATAATATTAACCTGCAATAATTTTCTTTCGCTCAACTGTGTTTCAGGATCGAAAATTCGGATACTGTCTACATCATTGCCAAACAGTTCTACACGGTAAGGCTTTTCATTGCCATAAGAGTAGATATCTAGGATGCCGCCACGGAGTGCAAACTGACCAGGCTCATACACAAAATCGGTTCTTTGAAAACCATACATCACAAACAATTCCATCAGGTTATTCAACTGAATGGTTTCGTTGACTTTGATATGAATAATATTCCCAGTTAGTGTTTTAGGTAACACTACTTTTTCAAACAATGCTTCGGGATAGGTAACAATGATCTTTTTATTACCGCCAGCAGAAAGTTTTGTGAGTGCTTCGGTGCGCAACATTACATGCGAACTATTGAGCAATCTAAAGTTCTTTCTGTTTTTAAAAGAGGAAGGGAAATAAAATAGATCTAGCGCGTTAGTAAGGTTCTCTAGGGTGTTCTGAAAATAGGCAGCTTCTTCGGCATCATTCAAAACAACCAAATGATTCAAATCTGCACAGGCTTCGTTCATAAATACACTGCTCACAATGAATTCTGCACTGCTGCCCTGTAAGTTTTTTAGAAAGATCTTTTGAATATCATTTTCCTGGATACGCTGGGCAATAGAAAGCCTGTCCGCCAATTGAAAAAGGCGGGG
>CAIYAG010000135.1 GCA_903924075.1 uncultured Bacteroidota bacterium
TACCTTTGGTCTTGACTAAGATGAATAAATTTTGGAGTCATAAGCAGCACGAAGTTTAGGATTCTTAGTCAATTTACGTCCGGGGGTACCCCCGGACGTAAATTGACTAAGCGTGTTGCATTTGGTACTTGAACTTAGGCACTCCTGACTTTTACTCAATGCATAATTTATTCCACCCTTCTACTATAGATCAGTCGTTTGCCCATGATGGTAAAGGATTGCCAGGGGGCATCAAAAAGATGGGCGACAATGGAAAATTTACTTGGAATACCGATCCTCATTTAAATCGAATTATTCGTTTTAGAGAACCAGAACTTAGGTTATTAGCAAGGACGTTTGAGGATTCAGATGATTGGGAGGAGACGAAGTTAGTATCCATACATTCTAAGGAAATACTTTCCGTCTTAAATAAGTTAAGTTCATTTAAAAATAAGTTAACTCATTTTGAAAATATTATAACCGTATGCTGGGATGAAACAATAGATATGGGTAAGTCAATAAAATCTGAGACAATATTTCCCAATCATGATAACTACGAAGTAATATATAGTGGTCCCCACTTTTTTGTAGGGAATCCGCTTTACAAAACTCCTAGGGAACTTTGTGAAAAAAACCAAGATTATGATAATATCTACTTGACGGAAATTTCAGAGGATTTTTTCCCCAGAGTAAATTTCTTGCCAATAAAACTTGATGAAACTTTCTTTAAATCAGTGAAAAGCTTCAAACCAGTCGAAAGTTGGTTTGACTATTATAAAGTAGGAATGAGCAAAATGATCAGTCTTACTGGTGAGCGTTCACTTCAACCAGCAATTTTGGCACCTAAAGTATCTCACATATATGGTGTTATTTCAGTAGCATTTAAAGAAATAGATAATTTACTGGAGTTTTCAGGTCTATCGTCATCAATAGTTCTCGATTTTTTTGTAAAATCAATTGGAGCTGCAAATCTCACTGATGGCAAATTGAAATACTTTCCATTAGGTGTAGATAAAATGTTTCACGCCAAAATTTTTGCAAGAACGCTGATTTTGAACTGTTTGAACAATAAATACTCTCCATTGTGGAGCGCCAGCTTTAGAAAAGATTATTTACATGATGAATGGGCTAAAAATGATTCAAGATTAAAACCTTATAGTAGTCTTAGTAACGAATGGTCATGGAATACTCCGCTAAGAAATTTCTATGAAAGAAGGCAAGCGTTAGTAGAGCTAGACGTATTGTCAGCCATGGCGTTGGGGTTGAGTTGCGAGGAGCTTATACTGATTTACAACATACAATTTCCAGTATTGCAGAGTTACGAAGAGAACACATACTATGATACAAAAGGGAACCTCGTTTTCACCAATAATAGTCAGGGCTTAAGAGCTGTGGGTGTAGATACTAAAACCTGGAACGAGATAAAAGAAATGAAAGAAGGAGAAACCTATGTTCACAAAATTGAAAAGAGCGAATTTTATAGAGGTCTTGAAATAACATTTTACGCCCCTTTCGATAAATGCGACCGGGTAGAAGATTATAAAGTGGCGTGGGCGCATTTTGAAAAAGTGTTTAGCAAGGGAAAATAATTAAAAAGTTAGCGTAAAAATTTTTCAACAAGTAATTTATCTAAAATAACATGGGAGAGCTTTTATATACAGTAGAAGATATTTTTAAAAGTGATGGTTACCTTAAAGACCCTTACGGATATTATAATATTCCCGTGTACCAACGTGGATATAAATGGGAACCGAAAGTCGTTAGAAAACTGTTGGTTGACATAGATAACTTTAATCCTGAAGGTCACAAATTTTACTGTCTTCAAAATATTACGATTGTTCCCAAGGAAGAGGAAAAA
>CAIYAG010000136.1 GCA_903924075.1 uncultured Bacteroidota bacterium
TTAGTTATTATCGGGCAATATATAAACTCGTATTCTAGATTAGCCTATCTGCTCGTTAAGATTTACCTAAAAAGGCTGTTTCGCCTTAGCGGAACAGCCTTTTGTTATTGAAAGACTCAAATTATTGTTTGTCTCCTTCACCTTCCTGCAACTTAGCCTTGATCTCAGCTAAGGCACCCAAATCACCTAAAGTTGCTTTTTCAACCTTAGCTTGGATGTTTTTAACCGCTTTCTTGGTGCTATCAGATTCAGCTTTTGCTTCTTTCTTAGCAGTTTCTTTTACTTCAGCAACTGCAGCTTCCCAGATACGAGCGTGGCTCAATACAATACGCTTTTCGTTACGATCAAATTCGATCACAACAAACTGTGTAGTTTCGTCAGCTTTCACTGTAGAACCATCTTCTTTATTCAAGTGACGGTTAGGTGTGAATCCTTCTAAACCATACTGTAATTGTACTAAAGCACCTTTATCGTCTTTACGTGTAACAGTACCTTCGTGAACAGTTCCTACTGCGAAAGTATCTTCTAATGCATTCCAAGGATCTTCTTCTAATTGCTTATGACCTAACTGCAATTTGCGGTTTTCCTTATCGATGCTCAAGATGATGATGTCTATATATTCACCAACTTTTGTATAATCAGTTGGGTGATTGAAACGCTTCAACCAGCTCAAGTCGCTGATATGAATCATTCCACCGATACCTGGCTCCAATTCAACGAACACGCCATAAGGAGTGATATTCTTCACTAAACCTTTGTGCTTGCTGTTTTCTGGGAATTTGGTTTCGATTGTGCTCCAAGGATCTTGGCTCATTTGTTTGATGCTCAAGCTCATTTTGCGAGCGTCTTTGTCAAGTGTAACCACTTTTGCTTCATACTCGTCTCCCAATTTGAAGAATTCCTTCGCATTGATCGGAGTGTTAGCCCAAGTAATTTCAGAAACGTGTACCAGACCTTCAACACCAGGCTGAATTTCTAAGAAAGCACCGTAATCTTCAATGTTTACAACTTTACCTTTAACTACAGATCCTTCAGCTAAACCTTCAGGCAACACATCCCAAGGGTGTGGAGTCAATTGTTTTAAACCAAGGCTGATACGTTTTTTGTCGTCGTCGAAATCCAATACAACCACTTGTAATTTCAGATCCATCTTCACCCCTTCGCTTGGGTGAGAGATACGACCCCATGAAATATCGGTGATGTACAATAAACCATCCAAACCACCTAAGTCCATAAACGCACCGAAGTCTGTGATGTTTTTCACCACACCTTCTAATACTTGGCCTTTTTCTAGTTTGCTCATGATCTCTGCACGTTGTGCTTCGATATCGCTTTCGATTAATGCTTTATGAGATACAACGGCATTTTTGATTGTTTCGTTGATCTTAACCACTTTAAATTCCATTGTTTTACCTACGAACTGATCGTAATCAGTTACAGGTTTCACGTCGATCTGAGAACCTGGTAAGAAGGTTTCCATTCCAAATACGTCAACGATCAAACCACCTTTGGTTTTGCTGGTAACAGTACCTGTGATAACTTCTCCAGTTTTGTGTACTTCCACAATACGCTCCCAAGCGCGGAAGATACGAGCAGACTTACGGCTTAAATGTAAATTGCCACCTCTGTCTTCTTTCTCAACAACCATTACTTCAACCTCGTCTCCGATTTTCAAAGTAGGTACGTCGCGGAATTCGTTCAAAGAAATCAAGCCATCACTTTTAAAACCAATGTTGATCACAACATCTGTTTTAGTTAAAGCAACTACTCCACCTCTTACGATTTCGCCATCAGCGATTTGTACGAAAGTGTCATCATACACTTTGTCATACTTCATTCTTTCTGTTTCAGCATAAGAGCTAACATTACGTTTGTCGATGCTCCAATCGAAATCATCGTGTGCAGTTTCAACAGCGATAGGCGCTTCTACGATTGCAGTTGGTGCTTCAGCAACAACTTCTTCTACAGGTGCATTTGTTGTCGCAGTAGGAACTTCAACAGCTTCTGAAGCTGCGGCGTTCTCCTGTGCATCTGCGTTTAATTGTTTCAAGAAAAATTGCATAAAATAACCCCGAGGGTTTATAATTCGGGGCTGCAAAGGTAAGGGAATAGCACAAAAAATGGGCTTTTTTAAGGTAAAAAACTAGCGATTTCCCATAATGAGACTTGATTTCTACCCTGTTTTTGGTATTTTTTCGGGTTTTTGCTTTAATTATTACCTAAAGAATATATTTGTTTCCTAAAAAATCAACATGAAATGAGCCATTCTAAATTTTAATTAAATCTGAAATTATTGTTTGCGAATTACATATAACCAAAATAAAATAATAGACACATGAAAAAAGCAATATTTATTGCAGCAATTTTATTTATTAGCTGCGGCAAAAACAGTGATCATCATGCAATTACTGTACCTGATGTTATCCAGGCAAATAATACCAGGGGTAATATTACTGGAATCATTTTTTTATATGATGAAGATGGTACCAAACTAAGCGACAATGGTTATGTAACCGTAAGCATCGATAATAGTACCGTTAGTACCACAACCGATGCAACTGGTAAATTTCAATTAGATAGTATTCCTGCTGGCACTTACGATATTAGTTACTCTAGAGAAGGTTTCGGAACCGGAAAGATCATGGGTCTGTATCATGCAGCAACCAATCATGCTACAACAGTTATTTCTAAAAACGAATCGATGGCGATGAACTCAAGTTTAGCAATTAATAATGTAGTAGTTCAAGCATTCGATCCAGCACTGCAACAATTAGGCGTTAGTGGTTTTCATATCGTTCCTGTTTTTGACAATCCAGGTGGGAAAGAAAAATGGGTGCATTTGTTTTTCTCAGACAATAACAATGTAAGCGCTTCATATTATCAAGCTGAAACAAAGATCAAAGCATCAGGTTCAGCAACTCAAATGAATAATTTTAATTTAACTACTGCATGGTTTGAAAGTCAAGGTTTTCAAAAAGGACAAGCCATTTTTGTTAAAGCATATGGCGATGGTTTTTTGGCTGATGATTATACCAATCCATTAACCAACCAAACAGTATTCCCAAGCCTAAGTACAAAGCCAAGTCCAGTAGCAACATTCGTACTACCAGCCACAAAATAATTTTTCAAATACATGAAATAAAAATGGTCTCGCCGAAAATTCGACGGGACCATTTTTATTTGAGATCATTGGCACCCCCAACTTGAAAGCCGGGGTTAACATATTTTTATGGTTGTAGGTGCATCACCGAGTACCCCTCCATTTTTCACTTTTCACTCTTCTTTCTTCACTCTTCACTCTTCACTCTTCACTTAAACTTAAACTAGTTCCACCCGCCTCCCAGCGCGCGATATAACGAAACAACAGAATTCAGTTTCTGCTGCATTAAAACAGACTCCTGTAATTCAGCATCTAATAAATTGGTTTCCTGGATCAATACTTCTAAATATGAGGTATAACCATAATTATATCTTGCCTGTGAAAGTTCTAATGCCTTAGTACCAGCATCCACTTGGATCTTTCTTTTCGAATATTCCTCTTCAAAAGTTTTTGACGCAACTAGTGCATTGTTAACCTCAGCAAAAGAGGCTAAGACCGTTTGTTCGTAAGCCAATTGCGACTGTTGGGTTCTGATCCTTTCTACATCAACTCTTCTTTTATTCTGCCCGAATTGAAAAATCGGACCTACTAATCCACCAAAACCATTTGCTACAAATCCATTGGAAATGAGAGAGCTTAACTGCGGACTAGCAAATCCGAGAATACCAGTTAAAGAAAACGATGGATATCTTGAAGCAAGTGCTACTCCAATTTTTTCGAACTGCGCTTCTAACAATTTTTGTGAAGCCCTGATATCTGGTCTACGCTCTAATAATTGTGAAGGCAAACCAACTGGAATACTTGGAGGCAGGATCTGATTAAAATTTGTTGCTCCGCGCGGGATAGTACCACTAGCCCTTGCCATCAAAAGATTCAATGCGTTTTCTGTTTGTCTGATTTGTCGCTGAATATTAGGAACCAAAGCTGCTGCTTGCGCTTCTTGTTGCACTGCTTGATATCGATCCAATTCAGAAATATAA
>CAIYAG010000137.1 GCA_903924075.1 uncultured Bacteroidota bacterium
ACCAGCTTTTGGGTTAGCCTCAAAAGCATTCAAATACTTCTGCAAAGCTCGCTCATCAAACAACCAATCATCCTGATGCAACAAAACAAAGAAATCGCCTTTAGAGTGGGCAATGGCGTTATTCCAGTTAGCCGGACTTTTCAAAGCCGGGCTATTTTGTATATAAACGATGCTTAATTCTGATTTATAGGGCTCAATGGCTATTTTTACAGTATCATCTGGGCTGTCGTCAGAAATAATGACCTCTACCCTTTTGTAGGTTTGCTGTATTACGGACCTCAATAACCTAACCACAAAGTCGGGTTGCTTGTAAGCCGGAATACAAATACTGATTAGCGGATCTGTCATAATTCGATTAAAACATGAGCAATTTGATAGCAAATATAGTTAAAGGCATCATAGGTAAATTCAAGCCAAAACAGCCGGCAGGAAGATTTCAAGATATTGGATGGACCCTAGAGAAGATCCTTAAGCACGAAGAGGATCAAAATAAGAAGCAAAAAAAGCTACCGATTGGGATCGTGAACTATATAAGACCCTACGAATTATTACATACTTACCGGGAATTGTTCGGTAAAGAAATGTACCTATTCAAAGCTAACAATGAAACTCCCATCATACTTGACTGTGGTTCAAATATTGGGTTGAGCGTTTTGTATTTCAAAACCATTTATCCAAACGCCAAAGTATGGGCATTTGAACCCGACCCTGCGAACTTTGAATTACTTAATGCAAATATCCAATCGAACCAATTGCAAAATGTGATGGCTCAGCCAGCTGCCGTATGGATCACTGATGGAGTAATTAGTTTTTCAGGCAATGGTTCAGAAGCTAGCAGAATTGACGAAACAAATATTGCCCCTTCCAATAATTCAGTTCCTTGTATTAGATTAAAAACTTTACTCCAAAGTTTTGATAGTATCGATTTTTTAAAAATGGATATCGAAGGTGGTGAGTATAAAGTAATGACAGATTGTGCAGATGAAATGCATCGGGTAGAAAATTTGTTTTTAGAATACCATGGAAAAACGACCGACACGCAACAGCTAACCGAGCTTTTGGAAATAGTGAACAGGCAAGGATTTCAGGCATATATTAGAAATGCAGCAGACGCTTTGATTCATCCTTTTGTAGAAAAGCAAACCAATACACAATTTGATGTTCAGTTAAATATCTTCTGTTATAAAAAATAAAGCATGTCGCAAAAGACCTTAATCTCAGTAGTTATTCCTTGCTTTAATGATGGAGCCTATTTGCCTGAAACAATTAGCAAACTAAAAACGCAGACCTATACCAATTTTGAGATCATTGTGGTGAATGATGGATCTACTGATGAAGCAACTTTGGAAGTCTTGAATTTGATATCTGACAAAGGTGTTACGGTTTTACATAAAGAAAATGGCAGAATGTCTTCAGCAAGAAATTTTGGTGTTGCACATGCAAAGGGCACCATCATTGCAGCACTTGATGCAGATGATTATTTCGACCCCAGTTTTTTTGATAAAGCCATTAAAATTCTAGAATCAAAAGAGGAAGTGGCTGTTGTTACAAGTCATATCCAAATGTTTGGAGACTTTCATAAAGTTGCCAGACCAAGGGGCGGCAACGCTTTCAACTTTTTATTCTCTAGTGAATGCCCTGCATGCGCAATTGTTCGTAAATCTTGCTGGGATGAAGTGGGTGGTTACGATGAAGAAATGAAAATGGGTTATGAAGACTGGGAATTTTATATCCGCATTACCCAAAAGGGATGGTATGTAGAAGTGATCCAGGAAAAACTTTTATACTACCGACAAACCGCTGATTCAACTTTAAAGAATGACACTGTTCCTCGTCGCCAGGAGATCATTAATTATATTCTGGACAAGCACAAAGATTGGTATATCGAGAATTTAAAAAAGCTAGTAGCTAATAAACAGGTTTTATATACCGAAAGCCGAATTGCATACCCTACCATTTTTACCATGTTCATGAATCGCCTCAAAAAAAAGTATCTGTAATTCATCATGGGAATCATTCAAAAGCAAAGTGTTAAGTCTTCCCTATTTATACTTCTCGGATTTTTGATCGGAGCAATCAATATCCTGGTACTATTTCCTAGATTCTTTACGCAGGCAGAAATTGGATTGACCAGGGCGATGATCGATATCTCATTAACGCTTTCTGTATTATGTACCCTGGGCTCGCTTCCCGTTATTTATAAGTTCTTCCCCTTCTATAATGATTATACTGGTCCGGAGAAGAACGACCTTCCCATGATCACCGCAATAGCCTGTGCTCTGGGTTTTACCATTACTTGTTTGGTAGGTTATTTTGCGAGAGACTTTATCATTCGCAAACTTGGAAAGTCTCCAGAGTTTGCCTCTTTCTTTTATACGGTATATCCTTACACATTTTTCTTGCTACTCTTCATGTGGCTTGAGGCATTTGGCTGGTGTTTGAAGAAAACAGCACTCACTAATTTTTTACGGGAGACTGCCATTAGAATTCTTACTACCATACTCATTTTGCTATTTGCTTTTAAAGTCATTGACCTCAAACTCTTTATTCATTTATTTTGCCTCTTGTATTTGCTTCCTGCAATTGTGTTGTTGGTGATGCTCATTAGATCAGGAAAATGGAAACTGAATTTCATCCCTTTCAGTTCGGTAACCAAGCGTTTAAAGAAACGCATGTTTACATTTAGTATGTTCCTGTTTGGGGTTCAGTTTCTAAACGTACTTGCAAGAACCAACGATACTTTTTTAGTAATTGGGTTAAGGGGTTTAGCAGAAACAGGGATCTTTTCTATCGCATTGTATGTGTCTGCAGCAATGGAAATCCCACAAAGAAGTCTTACTTCTATCAGTATCCCCATTCTGGCAGAGTCTTGGAAAAATAAAGACATGAATAGAATAGCCAGTATCTACTCAAAAAGCATTTCTAATTTATTGGTGATCGCATTGGGGATGTTTGGATTGATCTGGTTGAATATCCACAACTTAGTGAGTTTTCTAAACCATTTAGCTTCTAAAACAAATGGATATTATGAAGTAATCAGTCCTTTGGTTTTTGTAATGGGTTTATCAAAAGTATTAGACCTTTCTACAGGTGTAAATGGCCAGATCATTGGCACTTCTAATTATTGGCGGTTCGACTTTTATACCAACGTTTTTTATACGGTACTTTCTATTCCGTTGAATTTTATACTCATCAAATATTTTGGTTTGATGGGGCTAGCATATTCCAATTTGATAGCACTCACATTATATAATTCTGCGAGGTATATTTTCTTATACAAGAAATTCGGGATGCAGCCATATCAGCTAAAACACCTGGGGGTGTTGCTTTTGAGTTTAGTGATCTTTCTGGGAATACATTTCTTACCGCAAGCACCCAATTTGTACCTTGATATTTTTATCCGTTCAAGTGTATTTATTTTAATCTATGCGCCAATTGTATATTATAGCAGGGTTGCACCAGACTTAATGAAAATAGCAGAGGACAAGCTCAGCTTTTTGAAAAGGAAAAAAATTACAAATTAGAAAGTTTTTCAAGGAATAAAGCCAGACCTTTTCTTTTTTCATCTGTTAGTTCGTAGCTGATATTTTCGGTATAATATTTTAATAGATCATAGTGCTGTGGGCCCTGTTCTTTTACAACTTCAATAATATGCTTCACCCCATAGGCATTTGCTCGATTGAAAGCGTCTTCAAAATCTTCCCCGAGGGGCTTATTGGCTACCCATGCGGCAAATACAAATGGCAGTTTTGTGAATTCGATCCAGGCAGTAGCAAGATCGTACATATATGGTGAGATATTCCTTTGTTTCAAAGCACGATCTCCAATCACAATTCCTGCAACATTGCCTTTTATATTTGACCTAAAGTCTTCAGTTGCATCTTGAAGTATTACTTCCTTTTTCCAATATTCTTTGAACAAAACTTTAGCCAGATTAACTGAAGTGCGACTTTGATAGTCCAATAACACAGTTTCAATTTGCTCCATCGGCACTTCACTAAAAAGCGCAACTGAAGCAACTTCACCAACCGCTCCTATACAGTAATCCGTAATGATAAAAGATTCTTTCATTTTAGGGATCACAGCCACTGGAACCAATCCAATGTCTATCTCGTCGTTTAAGAGCATGGCTGCGATCTTGGAAGGATATTCCTCGATCAATTCGATCCGATCCATTAGGCCAGAACGCTTTATTCCATATAATAATGGCTTAGTATTTAAATAACTTACGGCTCCAACTCTTATCTTCTTGTTCAATTCAGCTAAATTTGCATGCAAAGAAAAGCAATAAACCCTTTATAACAAACATTCATGGAACTCAATAACCTTACAGCCATTTCACCGATCGACGGAAGGTATCGTAGACAAGTTAGTCATCTTGACGAATATTTTTCTGAATATGCACTGATCAAGTATCGGGTACTGGTTGAAATTGAATATTTCTTTTTTCTTGCAGATAAAAGGTTCTTCAAACTTCCTGTTAAAGCCCGTACTGCATTAAAAAAAGTGGTCGATGAGTTTAGTGTAACAGATGCACAACAGATCAAACAAATCGAAGCCATAACTAATCACGATGTAAAAGCTGTTGAATACTTTCTGAAGGAGCAACTTGAAAAAGCTGGCATTGCCAATTTAAAAGAGTGGATCCATTTCGGATTAACTTCTCAGGATATTAATAACACTTCGATCCCATTGAGCTGGAAGCAATGCATGGAAAACGATTATTTGCCGAATCTTTTAAACCTTCAAAGACATTTGTTGAAATTAGCCAGAGATTGGAAGGATATTTCTTTGCTTGCTCGTACACATGGGCAAACTGCATCTCCTACCCGATTAGGTAAAGAGATCATGGTATTTGTAGAAAGGATCGACAATCAGATTTCTTTATTTTCTCATATCCCCTATGCAGCTAAATTTGGCGGCGCTACTGGAAATTTTAACGCACACCATATTGCTTTTCCAAAAAAGAACTGGGTATTATTGGGCAATGAATTTGTAGAAAGCAGATTGGGCTTACAGAGAATGCAGTTCACCACTCAAATTGAACACTACGATAGTTTGGCAGCTCATTTTGATAGTTTAAAAAGAATCAATAATATTTTGATCGATCTGTGCAGAGATATATGGACCTATATCAGCATGGATTACTTTAAACAAAAAACTAAAGCGGGCGAAGTGGGATCATCTGCGATGCCACATAAAGTAAATCCGATCGATTTTGAAAACGCAGAAGGCAATCTGGGCATGGCAAATGCTTTACTGGAGCACCTTTCAGCAAAATTACCGATCAGTCGTTTACAACGCGACTTAACCGATTCAACTGTGTTGAGAAATATTGGAGTACCCATAGCCCATATGAGTATTGCATTAAAATCTTTGGAAAAAGGTTTGAATAAATTGGTATTGAATGAAGCGAAACTAAAAGATGATCTGGATAATAACTGGGCAGTTGTTGCAGAAGCTATTCAAACAATATTGAGAAGAGAAAATTATCCGAACCCTTATGAGGCACTGAAAGATCTTACCAGGGGTAATCACAAAATTGACAAGCAAGCAATCCAAACATTTATTGCCGGTTTGAAGGTATCGGGCGCAATTAAGAAAGAATTGAAAGCAATCACACCTGCTAATTATGTGGGAGTAAATCCAGCCTATTAAAAAAATACAGCGCATAAAAAACCCCGGCCAATGACCGGGTTTTTCTTTTTATAAACTTGTCATTTATATTTTAGTAACCTCAACAATCGCGTCTAAATTGATCGCTCCATGAATATGTGGGAACACTTCATTGATCGAGCCTGCCAATTCAAAAATAAGTGGCCGCTCCACTTTATCTTTTTGAATTTTTAACTTAATTAAATTTTCTTGCCCCTGATAATAACGTTCTAATACACCAGCAACCTGTGCGCTAGTACTGCAATGAATAAACCCTTCAGTTACTAAAGAGTCTGTTTCAAATTGCCCCTTTACCTGAGCCTCTGCCCATTTTTCAGGCGTTGTAACATGAT
>CAIYAG010000138.1 GCA_903924075.1 uncultured Bacteroidota bacterium
AGCGCCAAAATCGTTACCGACAAATTTAACAACGACCGTAGCAAAGGCTTTGGTTTTGTTGAAATGGCTGATGATGAAGCTGCTCGTACTGCTATTAGCCAGTTACACGACACTGAGAACTTAGGTCGTAAAATTGTTGTTAACGAATCAACACCACGCCCAGAAGGCCAAAGAGGCGGCTTCAAAAAGAAGAGCTTCGGTAATGGCGGCGGCGGCGGAAGTCGTGGCGGTTATGGCGGCGGCGGCGGCGGAAATCGCGGCGGTGGCAACGGCGGTGGCGGTGGATACAATCGCGATCGTGGTGGCAACGGCGGTGGCGGTGGATACAACAGGTATTAATTCCACTAACTACTAAACTATTCAAGTCCGACATTTTTGTCGGACTTTTTTTATGCTTCAGTACCTTTGCAGCATCAATAACTAACGATTAATAAAATCATATGTCATCCACCATTATCAACTCACCCATTGCAGGTTGTATGCGTTGGGGCGCCTGGGGTTCTAAATTTAATACCAAAGCTTATCAAGAGATCATTAGTGCATGTATAGACAATGGCATTACAGCATTTGATCATGCAGATATTTATGGGGATTGTACAACTGAAGCCGATTTCGGTGCTGCATTTAAAAGTTTTGCTTCAAAGAGATCCGATATACAAATCATTAGTAAGTGCGGTATTCAAATGTTAGGGCCCAATCGTCCGCAGCATACTGTTAAATCTTATAATACCAGTAAAGAGCATATCATCAGTTCTGCTGAACGTTCATTAAAAAATTTGAACACAGACTATCTCGATCTATTATTGATACATCGTCCTAATCCATTGATGCATCCAGATGAAATTGCAGAAGCCATTTCCCAACTTAAAACTGCAGGAAAAATCAAACAGTTTGGAGTATCGAATTTCTTACCGTATCAAGTAACGTTGATCGAAAAATCAATTGCTGTTGAATACAATCAATTAGAAGTATCCATTGTATATACCGATCCTTTATTCAATGGACAATTAGATCAGTGCATTGAAAAAAATATTATCCCGATGGCATGGTCGCCCCTTGGTGGTAATATCTTCAGTAATTTAACTGATGCCAAGAATAAGCGTGTTTTTGATATGGCAAGTAGTATGACCAGCAAGTACAATACAACAGTATCTGCGATATTCCTGGCTTGGTTATATATACATCCATCAGGCATTGTACCAGTATTAGGCACGAGTCAGATTGAAAGGATCATTGAAGCAAAAGATGCGAAGCAAGTAAAGCTTTCAAAAGAAGACTGGTTTAAATTATTAGAAGCGTCAAGGGGTAAAGAGGTTGCTTAAGAAATGGGGAGACTAACAATGAATTCAGTTCCCTTATTCAATTCACTGATAACTTTAATAGTTCCACCGTGTAGTTCAGCTATTTGTTTGCAAATAGATAATCCTAAACCATAGCTAACTTCATTATTGGTTCCTTTTCTTTTTGCTTTAGTGAAAGGTTCAAAAATGGATCCCACATTTTTTTCCGGCACTCCAACACCTTTATCTTTAACAGAAATAGTAGTTGTGTTGCCCAGTTTTGTAACATAAATGTTTATACTACTACAAGGATAACTAAACTTGACTGCATTATTTACCAAGTTTGAAATGAGTCGGTCAATTTTTACAGCATCCACATTAGCAAAACAATTCGGTTCACTTTTTTGAAAATTGATCATGATATCTTTCGTACTTGCTTTCAAGCGTGAAGTATGAATAACGTTTTCAACAATTACATTCAAGTCATTGGGTTCTAAAACAACTTGGCTTTTCATTAATTCATTCGATTCAAGTAAATCATTTACAAGCGCATTGGAATTGGAGGTAGACAATTCAATCATTTCAAGCCATTTCAATTCCTCAGCTGAAAATCCTTTATGGCGCTTCAATAGGTTTACTAAACTTGTTACATTACTCAACGGACTTCTAAGATCATGCGCCAATGAATACATGAGTTTCTCATACATTTCGTTAGCTAAAGAAACCTCCGTGAGTGCCTTTTGTAATTTGAGCTGACTTTTTAAATAAATATGTTTGACATAAAAAAGTGAAATACAGGTAATAATAAATGGAATAAAAATTTGCAAAATTTTAATTCCCATTACAAAATTCGAAATTGCTTCAGTTTTAAATTCTATGTATTTGCAAAACGTAAATTCGCATGCAATTAGAATAGAA
>CAIYAG010000139.1 GCA_903924075.1 uncultured Bacteroidota bacterium
ATCTGTTTTTCTAAAGGTTCGGTGATCTGACTTTCTATGACATCAGAATTCGCACCCGTATAATTGGTGCTAACGCTAATGGTTGGTGGGTCAATTGCAGGATACTCGCGTATAGCCAAAAAGCTAAATCCTACAATACCGAACAACACAATCATGATGTTCATTACTGTAGCAAGTACCGGCCTCTTTAATGATAGTTCTGATATATTCATGGTATTCCCTGATCAAGATGCTTTTATAAAATGGGGCTCAACTTATTTAATCATGTCTTCTAATTTCATCACTTTACGAACTTTCACATTGCCATTTGGCCTTGTGAAAAGCACACCACTCACTACAACAGAATCCCCTTCGTTGATTCCAGTTAATACTTCCACTGAGCCGGTATTTCTTAAACCTGTAGTGATGGGAACAAAAGTTGATTTGCCATTTTTAACAACCACCAATTTCTTTGTTCTTGCTTCTGGTATAATGGCATTTGCAGGAACCATAATGCTCTTACTACTTTCACCAGCATCTAAATATATTTTTGCGAAGGCTCCAGGATTTGCAGTGCCTTCTAAATAAGCTCTGACTTTAAGATTCCTTGTAAGTGAATTTACCTGTGGCTCTGTAGCGAAAATCGTTGCTTTTCTTTTCCCTGATTTTCCCGCGTCAACATCTACACTAATAGCCTTGCCTTTTTTAATGAGGTTACTATAATTTTCAGGAACAGTAAAATCGATCTTTAATTTATTCACCTGCTGAATGGTTGCTACAATGGTGGTTGGAATAATATAGGCACCCGGACTGATCTGCCTCAATCCCATTAAACCATCAAACGGTGCTCTAATAACCGTTTTGTCGATCAGCGTTTGGGTATATGCCAAATCTGCCTTCAAACTATTTACTTGATTCAAAGCCACATCATAATCGTTCTGATTAATGCCGCTGATAGTTAATAATTTTCTATTACGTTGTTCTGTGATTTCTGCTAGATTAAGAGAGACTTTTGTTTTTGCGATCTGCGCTTGCAAATCAGCGTCGTTAATCCTTGCAAGAACTGTTCCCTTTTTCACCATTTTACCTTCAGGGATATCTAAGAATACCACCCTACCGCTTACTTCTGGATGCAATTCTGCATATTCGTTGGCAACCACTGTACCATTGGCTTCTACTACATTACTGATTTTTTGCGGATGCGCAATAATAACATCAACAATCACCGACTGTTGGCCCGGATTCTGCTTGGGTTCTTCTTTCTTAGACTTACACGCTACAAGCGATATTAGAATAAAGGATGCTAAATAAATTCGTTTCAAAGGCTGAAGTTTTGGAAATTAAAGATAGAAATATTTTACCTGTTGGCTTTCAACAATGTATGAATGGTTAAACACGCGTAATAATTCGATAAAAAATCGGTAATCGCTTTTTTTGAACGTAAATTCATAGGCCTAATTGAAAAATTGCCATATGTATCAACTTTCGAAAACCTATCCCTCGAAAAGGGCTTTTATTACTGGGGCTGCATCCGGACTGGGCAAGGCCTTATCTCTTGAACTAGCGCAAGAAGGTTGGACCATTGGATTGTCTGACATTAATATGGATCAACTGGCTTCTGTAGCAACCGAAGTGGAGGCGCTTGGTGGCAAGGCCCTGATCTTTCATTTAGACGTATCTGATAAAATTGAATATAAAGCCGTGGCTACTTCTTTTTTGGAGCAAGCTGGTGGGATTGATCTGTTATTTAATAACGCTGGTGTGGGCGATGGCGGTGCATTTGAAGAATATGCACTAGAAAATTATGATTGGATGACGGGCATCAATCAACTGGGTGTAGTATATGGTTGTTACTATTTTATTCCCACCATGAAAAAACAAAAATCTGGTCATATCTTAAATACAGCTAGTGCTGCTGCTATTGGATGCGCACCAACCATGGGTGCTTATAATATGACCAAAGCTGCGGTTGTTGCCATCAGCGAAACTTTATATGGCGAGTTAATGAGTTTTAATATTAAAGTTTCTTGCATACAACCCACTTATTTTAAAACCAACGTGATTCAATATGCACGCGGTGGCGCACTGGTTAAAAAAGCTACACAAATGTTTATTGATAGATCCGGACTGGAAGCGGTTGACGTTGCAAAAGAAATTCTAACACGCGCTGGTAAAAACGTACTCTATATCATTCTTCCAAAAGCCGCTCACAAAATGTGGTTGATGAAAAGACTTGCACCCATTCGGTTTAGAAAAAAAGTAACGGAGCAATTCTTTGAAGCCATGAAGAAAGCAATGAAACGAGTGAAATGAAATTTTAAAATAGTTGATATGGATGCC
>CAIYAG010000140.1 GCA_903924075.1 uncultured Bacteroidota bacterium
GAAGATTAATCGATTTGATTGAAAGAAAAGCAATCAATCTAGAACAAATCAAGTACGTGGTTTTGGATGAGGCAGATGAAATGCTGAACATGGGATTCCAAGAAGACATCGAGTTTATTTTAAAGAACACACCTAAGCGTGAAAGTACCTGGTTATTCAGTGCTACCATGCCAACGGAAATTCGCAAAGTGAGCAAGAAGTACATGAAGGATCCAAAAGAAGTAATTGTTGGTAAAGTAAATACTGCCAACAAAAATATTGATCACCAATATTATGTTACAACTGCTCAACACCGATACGATACTTTAAAAAGGATCATTGATTTCAATCCTGGAATCTATGGTATCATTTTCACCAGAACGAAATTGGATGCACAGGAAATTTCTGAGCGCCTAACACGTGAAGGTTATGATATCGATGCTTTGCATGGTGATCTTACACAAGCGCAACGTGATAAAGTAATGGGTCAGTTTCGCGATAAAACATTGCAGTTATTAATTGCAACTGATGTTGCAGCTCGTGGTATTGATGTACAGGGTATAACCCACGTAATCAATTTTGAGTTACCTGACGATATTGAAATTTATACGCACAGAAGTGGACGTACTGGTCGCGCTGGTTTGCAAGGAATTTGTATTTCAATTGTTCACGCAAAAGAGATGTACAAATTCAAACAAATTGAACGTATCAATAATTCTCAGTTCCATAAAATGGATATCCCTAGCGGAAAAGATGTTTGTAGAAAACAGTTCTTCTCTTTTATGGATAAATTATTGAGTGCAGATATAAGTCATGGTGATTACGAAACCTATGTTCCCATGTTAGCAGAGAAATTTGCTGATGTAAGCAAGGAAGACGTATTGAAACGTGTTGCTGCTATGGAGTTTGATCGTTTCTTGAAATATTATGAGCACGCAGAAGACTTGAATGTTCGTGAAAGAGATAGAGCTCCAAGAGATCGTTCTTCTTCAAGCGATAGAGCACCAAGAAGAGATGGTCGTGATGGTGGTGGTCGTGAAGATCGCGAA
Source organism: uncultured Bacteroidota bacterium (assembly GCA_903924075.1). Classification (GTDB taxonomy): domain Bacteria; phylum Bacteroidota; class Bacteroidia; order Chitinophagales; family Chitinophagaceae; genus Sediminibacterium. The sequence continues at coordinate 1,029 of CAIYAG010000140.1, forward strand.
ATGAGCCCTAGAACCGAAGCAAGAAATGCAGAGTTCAAACGCGGTGGAAATGGCTACAGCAGATTGTTTGTAAACCTTGGTACCAAGGATGGTTTCTTTAAAGCAAGCTTCTTGCAGTATGTACTTGACATGAGCGACTTGAAAAAAGATGTTCTTGGAAAGATCGATATGCGCGACATGAATAGCTGGATTGAAATTGAGAAAGGTGCAGCACAACAAATGATTCGTGCACTCGATGGCAAGAAATATAAGGGACGTAGTATTCGTATGAATGATGCGGATAGTGGAGGGCCAGCGGGTTTCTCAAGTGATCGTTCTCGTCGTCCAAGAAGAGGTGAATAAAGTGAGGAGTGAGAGGTGAGGAGTGAGAAGTTGAAGAAGAATTTTATTTATATAAAACTGTTAACCCCAGCTTTCAAGCTGGGGGGCCACATCTAAGAAAAGCAAAACACAAGCGTCTCATTTTATGGAGCAAACAATTGAAAACGTAAAATCTGTGGAAGCAATATTACAAAAGCGTCCATTGATCATTTCCGGTCCTTGCAGTGCTGAGACCGAAGAGCAAGTAGTGAATACTGCTATCCGTTTAGCCGCAACTGGCAAAGTAGATATCCTGCGTGCAGGGATCTGGAAACCTCGTACACGTCCTGGAAGTTTTGAAGGGATCGGTACTAAAGGGTTGCCTTGGTTACAACAAGCTCGTAAAGCTTCTGGTTTACCAGTTGCTGTAGAGGTTGCAACTGCTAAGCAAGTAGAAGATGCATTGCACTTTGGTGTGGATGTATTGTGGATCGGAGCTCGTACAACTGTTAATCCGTTTAGTGTACAAGATGTAGCTGATGCATTGCGTGGCGTAGATGTTCCTGTATTGATCAAGAATCCAATCAATCCTGATTTGGAATTGTGGATCGGTGCCATGGAGCGTGTACAAAAAGCTGGCATCAAAAATGTTGGTTTAATTCATCGTGGTTTTAGCTCTTATGGTAACACCGAATATCGTAACGCACCAATGTGGCATTTGGCGATCGAAATGAAACGCCGTTACCCTGGTGTGTTATTGATCAACGATCCTTCTCATATCTGTGGCAATAGAAGCAATTTGCACGATGTGGCACAAACTGCGATCGATCTTGATTTTGACGGTTTGATCATTGAAAGTCATATTGATCCTGATAACGCATGGAGTGATGCGAAACAACAAATTACTCCTGAAGTATTAGGCGAATTGATCGGTAGTATCCGTTGGAGAAAAGAAGATGTTGCATCTGAAGAGTACCACGCGAATCTCGAAAAATTACGTCAGCAGATCAATAACCTGGATGATGAGTTGATGCAGATCTTGAGTCAGCGTATGAAAGTGGCTGAAAAAATTGGTCAGTATAAAAAAGACAACGACATCACCATTCTTCAAACCAATCGCTGGAATTCAATTCTGGAAAGAGCTTTTGCAAAAGGCGAAAAATTAGGATTGAGCAAAGAGTTTGTAACTAAATATTTTGATGCTGTTCACATGGAGAGTATTACTCACCAGAACAAGATCATGAATTCATAGTTGAAATTAATTAGCATTAGCGAACCTGATTTGCCCGCAATGACAGTTCGCTAGTGCTTATTTTTTGCGATAACGCAATTTGAATATATGCGCAAAAGGAGTTTTACATTTTCTAAGTCAACCGTTGATTACTATTTCAATGCCGATTTTTCTTATCTGGAAAAAATAGTATCGAAAGAAAATGCAGTTGTGATCACCGATGACCATTTATTTGATAAGCACAAGAAAAAATTCAAAGGCTGGAATACGATTGTATTAAAACCAGGTGAAGCCTATAAAGTGCAGCAAACAGTTGATGTGATCATTGATCAATTGATAGCTTTTGGTGCAGATAGAAAAACCACCTTGATCGGTGTTGGGGGTGGTGTGGTTACTGATATGACTGGATATGTGGCTGGTATTTATATGCGTGGGATCAAATGCGGATTTGTACCAACTTCTATTTTGGCAATGGTTGACGCATCCATTGGTGGTAAAAATGGTATTGATGTAGGTGTTTATAAAAATATGGTGGGCTTGATTCGTCAACCACAATTTCTATTATACGATTTAAGCTTTTTGAAAAGTCTACCCAAAGAAGAATGGCAGAACGGCTTTGCAGAAATCATCAAACACGCCTGTATCAAAGACGCTGCGATGTTTGAATTGCTTCAAAAAAATTCATTGGCTTCCTTTAAAAAGAATCCAACCTTATTAGCTGATTTGATCCAACGCAACGCTTTGATCAAAACTAAAGTGGTGGTGAATGATGAGTTTGAACAGGGTGAAAGAAAACTATTGAACTACGGACACACTCTAGGTCATGCCATTGAGAATATGTATGAACTGAGTCATGGACAGGCTATCAGTATCGGGATGACCTATGCTGCGCTCATGTCAACTCAGATCAAAGGATTCAAAGACGCAGAGAAAGTAATTGCATTGCTTGCAAAATATGGCTTGCCAACTTTTGCAGACTTTGATAAAAAGAAAGCTTTCAAGACCCTGCAAATGGATAAGAAAAAAGATGCGCAAAGCATTCATTATATTCTGTTACAAAAAATTGGTAAGGCAGTGATACAGTCTTTGACTTTCACTGAACTCGAAGCCATTTTAAAACAATATTAATCTCAAAAGGATTTCGCCTGCTATGATCGCAACGATTCAACCTTCTTTAATTTCATGTGAAATATATGCACCCGCAAGTAAAAGCAGTATGCAAAGGGCTTGTGCTGCAGCTTTATTAACCGATGGTATTACTACTATTACCAATCCCGGTAAAAGCAATGATGATCTTGCAGCATTAGATGTAATTCAAAAATTAGGAGCATCGATTAAAAAAATAGATGACAATACCATTGAGATCAGTTCAAAAGGAATTTTTCCTGTGAACAAAGAAATTAATTGTGGTGAAAGTGGACTAGGTATCAGAATGTTTACACCAATCGCAGCATTGAGTAGTGAAACAATTCTTATTAATGGAACGGGTTCTTTATTAACCAGGCCAATGGATTTCTTTGATGAAATCCTTCCTCAATTAGGTGTGTCGATTCAATCAAATGGAGGCAAACTTCCTTTGCAAATTCAAGGCCCTTTAAAGCCTGCCAATATTGAGGTAGACGGATCTTTGAGTTCACAGTTTCTTACGGGTCTATTGATGGCGTATGGCGCTGCTGCTGCTAATGATGTAACGATCACCGTGAAAGATTTAAAGAGTAAACCTTATATCGATTTAACAATTCAAGTGATGCATAGTTTTGGATGGGAAGTAACTCATGAGAACCATGAACTTTTTCATTTTAATATTGCACCAACACAAAATATAGAAAAATCATTAGCCTATACTGTTGAAGGCGATTGGAGTGGCGCCGCATTTTTATTGGTTGCAGGTGCTATAGCAGGTGATATTATTGTGAAGGGATTGGATGTGTTTTCTACGCAAGCCGATAAAGCGGTGTTGCAAGCACTGATAGATTCTGGTTGCCGAATTTCTATACAATCAGATCAAATTGAGATTGGCCCCATTCCATTAAAAGCATTTCATTTCAACGCTACAGATTGTCCTGATTTATTTCCTCCCTTAGTGGCACTTGCTGCCCATTGTGATGGAACTACCGTCATTGAAGGCGTTTCTAGATTAACCCATAAAGAAAGTAACCGGGCTTTGACTTTACAGGAAGAGTTTGGTAAATTGGGAATAGAAATTACGTTGCAAGACGATTTGATGCTGATCAAGGGTGGTACAGGTGTAAATGCTGCATCCGTTCATTCTCGTCACGATCATCGCATTGCAATGGCTTGCGCTGTTGCGGCTTTGAAAGCTGGCGGGCCAGTATCGATCGCAGAAGCAGAAGCGATTAATAAATCATACCCCAACTTCTATGCGCATTTAATGCAATTAGGAGCATCAATCACTATCCAATAACCACTAAAAAATTCTATTTTGAATAGTTTTGGACGCATATTCCGCATCAATATTTTCGGTGAATCGCACGGAGAGAGTGTGGGTTTAAATCTTGACGGATGCCCAGCAGGTTTGCCACTTTGTGTTGACGATTTTATGGAGGATATCAAACGCAGACAAGGGGGTTCTGGTAAAGGCACTACACCACGTAAAGAAGATGATCTTCCAATTTTTAAAAGCGGATTGTTTAATGGTGTTACCACAGGGGCACCTATTACGATCCTTTTTGAAAACAATAATACGAGAAGTGGCGACTATGAAAAATTAAGAGCTGTGCCTCGCCCAGGACATGCCGACTTTACTGCGCATGCTAAATTCGGAGGGTATGAAGATTATAGAGGGGGAGGCCATTTTAGTGGAAGATTAACTGTGGCATTAGTTGCAGTAGGTGTGATCGCAAAAAAGTTATTGAAAATTTACA
>CAIYAG010000141.1 GCA_903924075.1 uncultured Bacteroidota bacterium
AAAACAATAGCCTAAGCTGGTAAGCATTAGGTTGTATTTTTTGTTATGTACACCAATTGTTTTGAATGCACTTTGGAATCCATGTGCCAAATGATAACCTAATGATAAACAACCTAGCACATAAACAATCACCACCCATAAAACGGAGAAGGTCTCTTTCATTTTTGCGTAAAGGTCTATTTCCTCACCCAATAAAAAGTTTTGGTGAGATCTGTTAGGAAACCAAAAATTGGTCATGTGCAGGATCAAAAACAATAGGATCAAAATACCTAAGATGCCCATGCTTCTGCTATACCATTTACTTCCTCTGTTGCCAAAGTCTGATGCATAAGCAATACCTCTTTTACTACGGTTTGACATCTCCAACATGATACCTTGAATGATGTGCAAAATCAGGCCGGCAAATAAACCGATCTCTAAAAGTCTCGGCACAACATTCGCACCCATGAAATGGGCACCACTGTTAAACATTTTGCCACCATCATTAGCCCAGATACAGGCATTGAGACCAGCGTGAACCACTAAAAAAAGTATTAGAAAAATGCCGGTGAAACCCATGACTAATTTCTTTCCGACTGACGAAGTGAAGACTTGTTTCCAGGTCATAATGCAAGTTTAGATTTGAGAAATCGCTGCAAAAATAACGCATGAATCAATGCCATTGTTTAAAACTTTGAATTTCTCAGAACTATTTATATTCGAAAACTGACATAAATCATATAATATTTGAAGTTGTTTATTCTTTGCATCAGATTACTTCCTATCGTTGAACAGTCATTTGACCGCTCAAATAAAACTAGTGCCATCTTTCAAGCTTCGCTTCTTACATTTGAAACATGTTAAAACAATTAAGCATTCTTTGGAATAGCTTCAAAATGGCTCTTCAGGAATTGAAGGGTAATAAGCTACGTACCTTCCTGTCACTGTTTGGTATCACTATTGGTATCTTTTGTATCATTGGAGTTTTGGCAACAGTGGATAGTTTAGAGCAAAAAGTGCAGAACGATATTAAGGCGCTGGGAACTAATACCATTTATATCGACAAATGGTCGTATGGTGGTGGTCCCGATTATCCTTGGTGGAAATATGTAAAACGTCCTGTACCCAAGATCGAAGAAATAAAGACGATCAAAGAAAAAAGTCAGTTGTATTCTTATGCAGCCATGTTTGTAGAGAATACAGTGAATGTAAGCTATAAAGACAACGTTTTGAATGGGGTGAATATTTATGGTGTGAGTGAAGAATTCAATAAAATTCAGACCATAGATATTGCTAACGGACGATATATTAATGATGCTGAGTTCACTTTTGGTACTCCATCTGTGATCATCGGAACGCAGGTTGCAGAAGAATTATTTGGGAAGCCTGAAACCGCTGTAGGCGCTGAGATCGCTTATAGAGGAAGGAAATTGAATGTGATAGGCATTATAAAAAAGCAAGGTCAGAGTATGGGCGGCGGATTTGATTATGATAAATGTCTGATGGTATCTTATCGATATTTTGCATCAGTTTATAATCCGGATAATAACCAACCTAAAATTTTGGTTCAAGGAAAACCCAATATTCCGTCCACAGCTTTGCAGGAAGAGTTGGTGGGTATCATGAGACAAATCAGAAAATTAAGTCCTACACAGGAAGACGATTTTACTTGTAACGATATTGCAGTTTTTAGTGAGCAGATCAAAGGATTCTTTGGACAGGTGAGTGCAGGTGGTTGGGCCATTGCAGGATTGAGTTTGATAGTTGGTGCGTTTGGTGTTGCGAATATCATGTTCGTAACTGTAAGGGAACGTACCAGTCAGATCGGACTCAAAAAAGCAATTGGTGCAAAACGCGGAACCATTCTTACTGAATTCCTTATTGAGAGTGCTTTCTTATGTATCATCGGAGGTTTATTAGGGGTGTTCTTGGTTTGGCTGTTGGCCATAGGGCTAACAAGTGTACTGCCATTCCCGATCTTTATCTCCGGAAATATTATTACACTCGCCTTGAGTATTTGTATCATTCTTGGTGTGATCTCAGGGATTGTTCCAGCATTTATTGCTGCTAAAATGGATCCAGTTGTAGCTATCAGAACTAAATAAAATAGTCAATTATACTTTTTAATGGGTTAATATTCAAATGATTGAGTATTAACCCATTCTTATTTATTGGATGATCTCTGAAAAGTTTGTTTCTATTAACTTCGCAGCGTGAACAGTGCCTCAACTATTACCATCTTAGCTATTGAATCGTCATGCGACGAAACCTCTGCCAGTATTTGTGTGGATGGGAAAATACTGTCGAATAGTATTGCTACACAATCGGTGCATGAGCAATATGGAGGTGTAGTTCCAGAATTAGCCAGTAGGGCACATATGCAGAATATAGTGCCCGTGATCGATACCTGCTTGCAGGAGGCATTTCCGAATATATCTACTGCTGAAAGAATGGAAAAAATTTCAGCCATCGCTTTTACTCAGGCTCCTGGCTTGATCGGGAGCTTATTAGTAGGAGTTCAATTTGCAAAATCATTAGCTTTATCACTCGATAAACCATTGATTGCCGTGCATCATATGCAGGCGCATGTATTGGCTAATCTGATTCAGCAGCCCGGCCCCGAG
>CAIYAG010000142.1 GCA_903924075.1 uncultured Bacteroidota bacterium
AGGAATCATCCACCAAAAAGGCCTTCCTTTTGCTTTATATAAGAACATATAATGCATGGCCCATTTTAACCAATGTCCAGCTAATCCCGGCTCACCCATGGTTGTTTTAATATCTCTACCCCAATCAGGAAATTTATCCCAATCTGGCACTACCGGACTTACCGTCATGGTTGCAGCTGTTCCTGTAGTCATACCAAAACCTGCGGAAACAATACATGCAGCACCCATCCTACCCATACTCGCCTTGTGTTTAATTTCTGGATTACCTGTTTTAACCCATGAAATGATATTTTCAGCAGTCACTTTTCCCATAACTCCAGAAGGCATTCCAGTCCTTGGCGCAGTTGCGAAAATGGGTGTTCCATTTTTACTCTTCATAGGTTTTGAAATAGAATGCGGTGGTGCAAATGCGATACCCGGTGCAAAAATATTGGGATAGGAAGGATTCTGATAGGTTTCAGGCCAATCGTTTATTGACCATTCTTCGAAAGGTTTAACAGTGTAATCAGCATCCACTTTCATCAACCCATTTGCAGCAAATAATTTATCTGAAATGTCATTTCCCTGTCTATCGTATGCTTTAAAGCCATGTCCCGCAAAGCCAGGAATTAACATCGCAAAATCATATGCTTGCTCTAAAAACTCACCATCCAAATTTTCATAATAGATTTTATGTTCATCAATCTTTTTAACTCCAGCACGCTTTATCCATTTAATATTCCTTTCTACAAAATAGGATTCAGCAAAGAGTTTGGTATTAGTAATGAAACCTCCTTTTTTAATAAAAGCGCCACCCATTCCAAAATCGCCAAGTTCATATTCGTTAGTGATCCAAATAACTTCCGCGTTATTTTCTAACCCTCGTCTTTTAATTTCAAAATCAACATTTAAAATATATTCAAAAGCTGCACCCTGACAAGTTGCAGTTGGATTTCCTGTTCCAATCACAAATACTTGCTTCTCCCCATTTTGCATTTTATCTAACTTCTCTTCTAATAAGTGCCAGGCTTCTGTTGCATGAGAAAATGTACATACAGATGCAATATTGCCGGTACCAGGATTTAAACCCTCCGTAGCTCCGAAATTCAATTTAGGGCCAGTGGCATTGATCAAATAATCATAGGGTACTTTTTGAAATTCCCCAAGTTTTTCCTTTGAGGTAAATTCAACTTCTACATATCCTTCATGATTAGTTGCATCACCTTCTGGGAAGAAATTGATGGCTTTTGCTTGCAAAAATTCAATGCCCCATTTTTTATACAGTGGTCGAAGATCAAATTTAATTTCGTCGGCAGTCATCCTACCCACACCTACCCAAATATTAGAAGGGATCCATTGATAGTTTACAGAAGGTGAAATAACAGTTATCTGGTGTTCTTTGCCCAGCCCCCTTTGTAAATATGATGCGGCAGTATGTCCAGCAACACCAGCCCCGAGAACAACGATCTTCGCCATAATGATTATTTTAAAAATGAAATACTAATTTGTTTAATTGCTTTAATTCCTCCTTCGATTTCAGTAAAATTTCGAAACCCTCTTGCTTCTAGAATAGAAGCTGCCGCCATACTTCGATATCCTCCAGAACAATAAATATAGAAATGCTCTTTTTCATCTATTTCGTTTATCCAATCATTGATATCAGATAATGGTTTATTTAGAGAATTTTTAATATGGCCAAGCACATATTCGCTTTCTTTTCTAACATCAATAACAATATCTTTCCCTTTTTCAAACTCTTTTGAAAATTGAAAAGCAGAAATTCTATCAACCGTATCTGCTTCTTTGCCACTATCTAACCAAGCTTTAAAACTTCCTTTCAAGAAACCTAATACTTTATCAAAACCTACTCTACTTAGTCTGGTAATCGCCTCTTCTTCAAATCCTTCATCTGTAACTAACAAAATGGGTTGATTCACATCAATAATTAATGTGCCAATCCAGGATGCAAAATCTCCATTTAAAGCTATATTGACTGATTGAGGAATAAATCCTTTATAAAATTCTGAGTCGATTCTAGTATCAAGAATTAAGGCATTGGTAGATTCGACAGTTAATTCAAACTTATCAGGGTTCATGGCTTTCATGCCATTTTTTAGTACTGTTTCAAAACTTTCATAACCCCTTCTATTCATTTCTACATTTTGTCCAAAATAGGCAGGCGGATCTAATAAGCCATTCGTAACAGCTTTGATGAATGTTAATTTATCAACTTGATTAAGTGCGTAATTTGTTTTCTTTTGATTTCCGAGATTGTCTACTGTTTCTTTAGACATATTTTTTCCACATGCACTTCCAGCACCATGTGCAGGATATACTTTTACATCATTGCCTAATGGTAAGATTTTATTTACTAAACTATCATATAACAGTCCTGCCAATTCTTCTTTCGTCATTTTAGCAGATTTCTGAGCTATATCAGGTCTACCAACATCTCCTAAGAAAAGTGTATCTCCACTAAAAATGGCGATATCTTTTCCAGATTCATTTTTCAATAAATAGGTGGTGCTTTCTAGCGTATGCCCAGGGGTATGCAATGCCTTAATGGTAACTTCTCCGAATTTAAACTCTTGTTCATCACGAGCTACAATCATGTCAAATTCGCTTTCAGCACTTGGACCAAATACAATTGGCGCTCCCGTTTTCTTACTCAAATCTATATGACCACTAACAAAATCAGCATGAAAATGTGTTTCGAAAATATACTTCAAAATAACATTGTCTTTTTCGATTCTTTGAATATATGGTGCTGTTTCTCTTAATGGATCAATAATAGCCGCTTCGCCATTTGAAGTTATATAATAGGCTCCTTGAGCAAGGCAACCAGTATAGATCTGTTCTATTTCCATTATAAATAGTATATAATGGGTTAAAGTTGACAAATTACAATTTGCAGAACAGTAACAAATGTTGCTTTATAACTTTTATTGGTTAATTATATAGTTTACTCATAATCGAACTTGAACAATCCAAGGTCGATTATGAGTATTATAAATTTGAATTAGTGTAGCCAGTTTAAAAATTCAAATTGGTGTTTATTCTTATCCCATTTCATGATTGATTCGTACCATGGCAATTTGTTGATATGGTCAATAAAGCTTTGATTTGAATGGTATACTTCTACTAATTCTTTTCTTTCTAATGGATGAATTGGAGCCGCAAGATCTTTGCTGAAAAAATTGGTAATGCCGGGTGTATAGGTTATAAAAGTTGGCATTGAATAAATGCAAATTTGCGAAGTATCTTCTATCCGATAAGCATTGTTGTTATAGATACGCCAATCAATTCCTTCTCGGCGATAACCCCATATATCTTCAAAATAAAACTTGTAGGTACTATCTTCGGTTTTTATCCATATTTCATTAGGATGCCCAATGGGTTCTCGAAATTTCGAACCTTGACTATTATTAATGAAGGGCAAAAACAAATTAGCTTCTGTATAATTTCTTAAAGTTAAATAAATTCCATTTTCGGGTTTTGCATCTATTTTATCTTGAGTAAAACATGCCTTACCAGAAAAAAGTGCTAGTAAAAAGAATATGTTTTTCATGTTAATTATTTTATTTCATCAGTTGCATGGATAATAACAGAATCTCCTTGATTTAGTAGACCAAATACTTCAATTTTATCAAGGCTTTCATTTCTTGTAATTACATCTACCTTTATTCTCAACCCATTTTTAGTGACAATAACATATTTCCTCTCAGTGGAACTTACCACTGATGTCTTAGGAACTATATATGCTGTAGGATTCCCCTTAGATTCTAAAACCACATCTGCATACATTCCTGGCGACAATGAATTGTCTTTGTTCAGTACATCAATTTCAATGCGTTCTGAACGCAGCAGTAAGTTTATATCGTTTGACTTTCTACTAATAATCCCAATGTTTTTCCTACCTGGAAATGCACTTGTAAAAAAGGTGATTTCATCCCCTTTATGCATTTGTGCTGCTAACGCTTCAGGCACATCAACTTGAAGTCTTAAATGAGCGGTTTGCTTCAATTGAAGCATCGGCTTATCTTTCGTAGTTGCATTTACTAATGCCCCCGGATGTACATTTCTTTCAGTTATAACACCATCAAATGGAGCGCTTACATTCAAATATTCCATCATCGATTTTTGCATATCCCAATTTGCTTTTTCAGCATTAGAGAGCATACTATCCGATTGAACTTTTGCTTTAAGTGTAGATAAATCATATGGAGAAATAGCTCCCTCAGTTTTTGAGGCTTCAAGTAATCTCTGATAATGTTCGATGTTTATTTGTAGCTCATTTCTAGAACGTAAATATTTCTCTTTTGAAGCAAGTACTGCTTGCTCTAATTCTGGTGCCTCTAATTTTAACAGGATTTTTCCTTTAGAAACTTTATCTCCCATTTCAACTTCTACTGATTTAACGTATGCATTAACTTTCGGAAAAATATTCACTTCTTCAAATGCAGCTAACTGAGCGGGCAATTTCAGTATTGTAGAAAGCCCTCCATGTTCTATCAATATGGCAGGATAATTCATTTCCGATGATTTTATCTCTGCTCTTTGAGATTCTTTTTTTTCTTGCGAGCAACTTGAAAATATGATTGCGATAAAAAAACCTATTGTAAAATATTTCATAAACATAATTTTTGATTATTGATCATTTTCTGGTAAAAGTGAAACTGTTTCGAATGAGGTTTTTTGTTGAATCCATCCATAGACTAATGGCACTATAAATAATGCAGCTAAAGTAGATGCTGCTAATCCTCCAATTACTGCTCTTCCTAATGGTGCAGATTGATCTCCAGCTTCACCTAATCCGCTCGCCATGGGTATCATTCCCGCGATCATCGCAAAGCTGGTCATCAGTATTGGTCTTAATCGCACACTTGCAGCAACTGTTGCTGCTTTAAATGGATCTTTATATTCCAACCTCAATGACTCTGCATTAGTAACTATTAATATAGCATTTGCTACAGACACACCAACTGCCATAATAATTCCCATATAGGATTGTAGATTCAATGTAGCACCTGTAGCCATTAGTAATAATAAGGCTCCCAGCAATACAGCAGGTACAGTTGACAATACAGAAATTCCTAACCCTAATGATTGATAGTTAGCTGCCAACAATAATAGTATAATAACAATAGCTGCCAGTAATCCAGTTTGTAAAGAGTCAAGTGTTTCTGATAGTAAAGCAGACATCCCCTTTATTTCTGTGATCAGTCCTATCGGAGGTAGGCCCATCTCTTGAATCGACTTTTTAACTGCTGCAGTTGCAGAGCCTAAATCTCTTTGATGGATATTTGCGCTAACAGTAACAAATCTTCTAGGTCCACTTCTATCATACTCTCCGGGCAAACTATCGATACTAATATTTGCTACATCAGATAAAATTGGCCTAGCTTGTCCTTTTACTAATGATATTGATTGCAATTCATTTACAGAATTCATAATATATTCCGGAACCTGAACTTGGGTTTGATAGGTATAAGAAGTTTTATCATCTAACCAGAAATTTTTACTGGTATACCTACTAGAAGATGTTGCCGCTGTAATACTTCTTGAAACTGTTTCCAGTGAAAGGCCCATCAATGCCAATTTTTGCCGATCAATGCTGATATTTAACGTAGGAAAATATAAAGGTTGTGCAATTTGTACATCGCGTAAAAATGGAATGCTTTTTAGCTTATTTACGAGTTGTTCTGAATATCCTTTGATATCCTGCATATTTTTTCCAGAAATCCTGACTTCTATAGGTGTAGATGCACCTTGCGCCATGATTTTCTCTGTCAATTCAATCGGCTCAAAAGATATTTTCACACTAGGAAATTTATTGGCGATACTTTGCCTCAATGATTCTTTCAAATCATCCATCTTACCTTTATATGCTTCACTTAAATTGATTTGGATCACAGATTCATGCGTTCCACTATTGAATATATAAAGGTTGCTGGTTCCAAAATTACTCGGCACGAGTCCAACATATGCAGAGCTTATTGCAACCTGATGATGAACAGTAGAATCAATCAACTCCAATACTGCTTTGGTAGTACGTTCAGTTACCTCTAATCTCATTCCATCTGGTTCACGAATTCGCAGTTGTAATTGACCATTATTATTTTTGGGTAACAGGTCTTTCCCAATTAACATAAAACAAAGACCAGCAGCAGAAATAGAGGCCACTAAATAAAATAATACTATTAGCTTCCTACGAAACATCCATTTGTCTAATAAATTAGCTAGCCCTATTTTCATTTTCTGAAAAAATCCATTTTCATCAGGATGAGCAAGATCTTCTTCAGAATGTGCATTAATTTCTCTTATTTCATTACTATCTAAGGCAAGCCCTGCATGTGCATGTTTACTTGCATGATGGTATTGATATTTCTCCGCTTTCAACAACCAGTTAGCAATTACAGGCACGAGGGTTTGTGCCGCAACAAAAGAAATGATCATAGCAAATGCAATGGATAAAGACAATGGAAGAAACATTGCTTTTGGTACACCGCTCATTACTAATGCCGGTGCAAATACTGCAAGAATACATAGCAATATCAGTAACAAAGGAAAAGAGATCTCAGTACAAGCATCAAATATGGCTTGTTTTTTATCTTTTCCCATCTCCAAATGCTGATGAATATTCTCAATAGTTACCGTAGCCTGATCTACCAATACTCCTATGGCTAAAGCGAGGCCGCTTAACGTCATAATATTGATAGTCTGTCCAGCTAATTTCAAACAAAACACTGCACTCAGTACCGCAACTGGTATTGTAATAATTACCACTACACTACTCCTCCAATCTTGCAGGAATAACAATACCATTAAACCAGTGAGAATAGCACCTAAAATCCCTTCTGTCATTAAACTCTTGGCGGCATTCATTACAAAAACCGACTGATCAAATTCGTAACTAATATGTACATCTTCAGGTAATAATGATTGCATTTCAGGAAGTTTTCCACGAAGCGTTTGTACTACTTCCCATGTTGATGCATCGGCTGTTTTTACTACTGGAATATACACAGAGCGTTTCCCATTAACTAAAGCGTAGTCGACGGTTAAATCTGCACCGTCAGAAACTTTTGCCACATCCCTAACATAAACTGAGCTGTTACCACTCGACTTAATTGGAATTTCTTCAAATTGACTCACTTTAGCTTCCAAAGAATTTACCGTTGTAACAAACATAGTACTATCAACCCTTAGATTACCCGAAGGTGTAATCGCATTGTTCTTTGCAATTGCTTCTACCACTTCATCAGCGGATAAATTATAAGTACTCAGTTTTTGAGGGTCTACATTAATCAATACCGTTCTTGCATTTGAACCAAATGCAGGTGCAGCTGATAAACCAGGTACCGTAGCAAATAATGGGCGAATTCTAGTGAGCGCCAGATCAAACATTTCTTGTAAGGATTTGGTTTTACTACTAAAAACCAATTCACCAACTGGTAGAGAAGACGCATCAAAACGAATCACAGTTGGAGGCAATGAACCAGGAGGAAAGAATGCCAACATTCTGTTTGATTGCAACGCAACTTGTGCAGTGGCTTCTGCCATATCAGTGCTTTCATAAAAGCTCAATTTCACGAGAGATAATCCTTGTATATTTTTACTTTCGATATTCTTGATGCCATTAACATATAGAAACTGGTCTTGCATCCTGGTAGCAAAAAAACCTTCCATTTGTTTGGCACTCATACCCCCATATTGCTCAATCACATAAATAGTAGGCGAATTAAGCTTCGGAAAAATATCAATCGGGATGGTTCTTACTGCCATCACAGAAAACAATAAAAGACCAAAAAAAATCACTATAATAGTAATTGGTCTTTGTAAAGCAACTCGCAGCATATAAATTAATTAATAGTTTGAATAAATTGTTCTAGCGTACCTGAATATGCAGCTTTACCTAATTGGGCCAGATACCAATCTGTAACTACATCTAGGTAATCTGTTTGTGACCGATACAATACGAATGAAGCATTGGTTAAATCAATCAACGAAATAATTCCAGCTTTATACTGAGCCATTTTTTGCTGATAGATATCTTGCGCTGCTTTGAGTTGAGATGGGAATTCTAATAAATTAAGATCCGATGTTTGCAATGCAGCATCAGCTTGAGATAGCCCAATCCTCAAAGCCAATGCTTGGTTTTGAATTTGAAGTTCACTAGCTTGTAATTGATAGCGATTGATATTTAGTTTATCTTTTTTGTACAACCCATTCAATAAAGGGTAGCTAATTCCAATTCCTAAAGCATAATTAAATCGTTGATAACCCAAGCCAGTACTTAATGATTTAAATTGATCGTTATACTGAATACTTGACCCCCTTGCCCAAGCAGAACCTGCCAGAATAATTTTAGGGAGATATTCTTTTTTAATTAGCTGTTCATTAGCTTTCAGGATTTCGTTCTGTTTCTGATAATATTGAATGAGTGGATTGGAGATACTATCAGCTATCCAATTAGGATAAACAGGATGCAAAATACTTGCATTTACAATTGGCTGAAGCACTTGAATCTTTGAACTTGGAATTCCGGTTAATCCTTCCAACTGAAGATTTAATTGTTTCAGGTTACCCGAACTTTGATTAAAGTTCATCTTTGCTTTGGATAACTCAGCCATTGCAAGAGATGAATCAGCACCTGCAATCAAACCACTCAAGCTAAGGGCTTTAATAACATTAAATACTGATTGATATCTTTCTACGTTTTCTCGATCAACATTTAATCTATTTTGAACTTTTAGTAATTGGAAAAAGGTTTTAGCAACAGATAGTTCTGCATCATATACCTCTCTGGCATAATCAGCTTCCTCAAATTGAACAATAGCTTCTGCACTATTTAAATTGGCTTTATTCAATCCAAAATTCACCAAGGTAAATTCTCCATATAAAACACCCAAATTTCCAATGGCAGCTTGCATATTATTGTCTTGGCGAATTCCTGCTGAAGTAGAGGGTGTAATACCAATAGGTAAATAGCTTCCTGCAAGAGAATTGTCAGTGCTTAAATTAAGCTGCTCACTTACTCGCATTTGTGGTAAAAATGAATGTCTAGTATCTGTGGTATAGGCCTTAGCACTATTTACAAGC
>CAIYAG010000143.1 GCA_903924075.1 uncultured Bacteroidota bacterium
CAAATAATCATCTTGATTAATGAAATTGTCAAAAGCAGTTTTTTGATCCTGTACAGAAGCTGCTGGAGCTGCTCCAGATGCTGCAAGAGCAAGGAAGTTCATTTCACCTTGGTTCTTAGGAATGTACATTAAATCATTACCAGAAGTACCATCACCATTCATGTCTCCACTATAGGTATAAGAGAAACGACCTTGGTTTTGTTGCTGACCGAATAATGAGAATTGTAATGCAGCAAATTTGCCCATTTCAATACGATAGTTCACATTAACAATGAAACGGTTACGAATTTCATTATCAGAATATCCTAAGTCAGGGTTGTTATTACCTTTAACAGATTGCATAGCTGAGTAAGTGCTATTTGCAATTGATCCACCTGCAGGCATCAAATCTTTTGCATTAGTAAATGTATAAGCAGCCATCCAACCTAAACCTTTAGCTTTTGTTGGTTTTTCTAATTTGAAAGTTGCAGCAACTGAAGTTCCCATTGGAGTACTTTGCATTACAGTAGCATCAGTCAATTTAGGGTTAATTCTTAATGCAGCATTAACAGCAGAACTTGCTAAACCAATAGAAGCAAATCTTGGTCTTTGATCTGGTCCGGCAAAAGTTGCAATTGGAGCAACTAAGTTTGCGTTATAGTAGTTGATACTATTAATATTCTGACTAAAGATAAATTCACCAGTTGCAATGATATCGCCAAAGATTTTTTGGTCAATCGCTAAGTTGGTACGGAAAACTTTAGGGAAACGGAAACCTTCTTCAGAAGTTGCGATATTATAAGAAGAAGCAGGGATACCTGGAGTTGGAGCAAAGCTCGGATAACTTGCAGGAGTATTTGGATTGAATGGATATGCAGCGGTATTGTTTGTATTTACACCACCATTTAACACACCATTGTTACCAACTTGGTTACTAACAAATACAAATGGAGGGCGACCGGTAAACATACCTAAACCACCACGGATTTGAGTTTTCTTATCTCCATTGATATCATAGTTAAAACCAATTCTAGGGCTGATCATCAATTTAGGAGAAGGCAAAATTGAAGTACTCAATTTTGTAGGATTTCCTTTGCTATCAACAAAGTTCATCGCATCAACTTCTGTATTCACATAACCACCACCTACAAAATAGGGAACTTCTAAACGAACTCCATAAGTAAGGTTGAAGTTAGGCTCAAGATTTACTTCGTCTTGAATGTAAGCTGCGATCTCTCTAGATTTTGTAGTTGCTAACCATGGGCCGCCACCTGGAAGGTTGCTAAAGTTAGCTCTGTAGTTTCTCATAAACACAGGGCTAAAAGTTCTGTTAGGATTAGCTAAATAAGCATCAGAGGCAGTATAGAAATCTGCAAGGTTGTTGAAAGTATACACACCATTGATCAATGGAGTAAATCCGTTTGTAAATGTGAAGCTTTCAAAAGAAACACCAGCAGTTAAAGTGTGTTTGCCTAAATATGCAGTTAGGTTATCGCTAAACTGCCAAGTGTCTGTATTCAATAAGTTATTCGGAGTGAATGGATCATTACCGAAAGAAATATAGTTCAAACTCTGAGAAGATTGACCAGAAGGTAAAGATGAATTAGCTGCAGTTGGTAGTGTAGTTAAAGCACTTGTACCATCTTGAATATCTACCATTGGGAACATTCCACCTTTAACAGCACGATAGTCTCTGTTTGCAGTATATCCGAAAGTAAGGTCATTACTAATTCTGTTACTGAAACGGCTATTCAATTGGCCAATGATACCATAGATATTGTTGTTGATCACATATGCAGAGTTTGCATAAACCATTGAGTTAGTTCCACCTCCTCTAAATCCATTAGTGGTATTTGAACTACTAGCTGCAACATCTCTAACAGATTTCAACATATTTCCGCGGATGCTTAATTTATGTTTGTCGTTGATGTTCCAATCTATACGAGCAACAGCTTTATCACTTGAGGTTATGAAAGGATATCCTTGGTAAGCACCAGTGTTATAATTGTATTTAGAAAGTAAGTATGCAGATAAACCATCCAAATCAGATTGTTTTACACGAGTTGTGTTACCACTGATTGGAGAAGCTCCGTTACTTGCATCTGCAGTATATAAAGTACCTACGTCATTTCTTCTTTCACCTTCATAGTTCAAGAAGAAGAACAATTTGTTTTTCACAATTGCACCACCTAAACTAGCACCAAATTGTTTAACATCGAAAGCATTGGTAACAACGTCTTGTAAACCATCAAGGCCGGCTTTAGTACCAACCATGCTTTGATTTCTTTTGTTGTAAAATGCAGTTCCGTGGAAAGTATTGGTACCGCTTTTTGTTACAGCATTGATACTTGCACCGGTAAAACCAGACTCTCTTAAACTGTAAGGAGAAACGTTGATTTGAATTTCCTGAATCGCATCAAGAGAAATAGGAGCAGAGTTGGTTTGACCACCATTCAAAGCACTAAGACCAAAACTATTGTTGAAAATAGATCCATCTAAAGTGAAGTTAATGGCACGTGCATCCTGACCTGCAAATGATAAACCATTTGATTGAGGAACTAAACGTGTAAGATCAGTTACGTTTCTACTAAGTGTTGGTAAACTACTAATTGTACGGGAATTGATGTTTGTAGAAGCACCTTTTCTGTCTTTAGAAATTAAAGCGCCTTTTCTTGCGCCTGTTACAGTTACTTCACTTAATTGTGCTTTAGAATCTAATAAAGCAACATCAATAATACTAGGTTCACCTAGTTGGATATAGACATCCGTTACTGTTTCAGTTTTTAATCCTACATAGGTAAAAACTACTTTATAAGGACCACCAATACGCAAGCCTGGTACAGTATATTTTCCAGAAGTGGTAGATACTGATTTGTATCTAGAACCAGAGGGCTCGTGGGTTACTTCTATGGAAGTTCCTACAAGTGGCGCATTTGTTGCGTCTTTCACTGTACCGGTAATCGTACCGGTAGTAACTTGTGACATTGCTGTCATGGCCATGAGATAAGCCATTGCAGCAAGCAAAATTTTCTTCAGATTTAACATAAATTGCAGATTTAAAGGTGCAAATATGGAGTTAAAAAAGTTAATTAACATGGATTTAAACATAAATTTTATGTTACCTCTTAACAAATATTAACAAATGTTCTTTTTTTGTTTATAATTTTTTTTGTTCGATGCAGCGAATAGGTGATTTAGATATATTTGAATTTGCCAGAATTCGATTGTATTGAATCTAAGATTGGCGTGCTTGCATGGCAAAATACATATACTATTTCGAAATAATGTATATGGTGCTCATTTATAACAAAGATCTCTGTTGAGCCAACTCTTCTTATTAGATTGACTGCTATTAACATTATCGATTGTACTTTTGCAGCCTAATTTTGAAATATGTTAGATAAGATTGAAGATGCAATTGAAGCGATCAGGGATGGAAAACTTGTGATAGTAGTGGATGATGAAGACCGTGAGAATGAAGGCGATTTTATTATTGCTGCAAGACACGCTTCATCTGAGGTCATCAATTTTATGAGTAAAGAGGGGCGTGGATTAATTTGTGCTGCATTAACCGAACAAAGATGTAAGGATTTAGAACTCGAACCAATGGTGCGTTCTAACACTTCCCTACACGAAACAGCTTTTACTGTTTCTGTTGATTTAAATGGCCATGGAACTTCTACAGGAATATCTGCACAAGACCGATCTAAAACTGTTTTAGCATTAATTGATCCAGAAACCAAGGCTTCAGATCTTGGTCGCCCCGGACATATATTTCCACTTATTGCAAAAAACGGAGGCGTATTACGCCGAGCTGGTCATACAGAAGCTACTGTTGATTTGGCACGTTTAGCTGGTTTAGAGCATGCAGGGGTATTAGTGGAAGTAATGAACGAAGATGGTACAATGGCCAGGTTGCCTCAACTACTTGAAATTGCTAAAAAGTTTCAGTTAAAGATCATATCTATCAAAGACCTGATCGATTACCGATTAAAGTCGGATTCGTTGATCGAGGAATTGGTTAGAGTTGATATGCCCACCAAGTATGGTCATTTTACGTTAGTTGCTTTTAAAGAAAAGACAACTGGTGCAGAACATTTAGCTCTTACAAAAGGAACATGGACTGCAGATGAACCTGTATTAACAAGGGTTCATAGTAGTTGTTTTACTGGAGATATTTTGGGAAGCCTGCGTTGCGATTGTGGCGATCAGTTGCACCATGCCATGAAAATGGTGGAAAGAGAAGGCAAAGGAATTATTTTGTACATGAATCAAGAGGGAAGAGGTATTGGCTTAGTAAATAAATTGAGAGCATATAAGCTGCAGGAGGAAGGCATGGATACCGTAGAAGCCAATATTCATCTGGGTTTTGGTATGGATGAAAGAGATTATGGGGTAGGTGCTCAAATTCTTCGGAGCTTACAGGCTACTCGCTTAAAGCTAATGAGTAACAATCCAAGAAAACGAGCTGGGTTAAAAGGTTATGGCATTGAAATTGTTGAAACTGTTCCTATCGAAACTGTTCCAAATGAATACAATGAAAGGTATCTTACAACCAAGCGGGATAAGCTTGGTCATGACATATTGAAAAAATAAAAAAGCCCCCAGCCGGGGGCTTTTTTTTACACCTTTGTTTATTGGTGCTTACTTTCCAATTCTTTTATTCTGACCTTCATCTCATCAGCATCTTTCTTCATTTCAATGATATACAAGGTTAGTTCTTCTACTTTTTTCAAAAGGGTCGCATTCATTTTTCCAAGATCCAATCCATTGGTCATTACTTCTTCTGTGGTAGGCACATCAGGTAAATGTTTGTTTTCTTGAATAAATTTATCCAGTTTTTGTAATGATAGTAATTGATAGTCTGGCGCAAAAACATTATCGTACCAGTCTTTTGAATCCTTCACTGCAACTTTTACTTTTTCTGTAAGTATGCCCTGCTCAACATATAATTTATAGCCATCGAATTGTGTTTGAACTTCCCCAATTCTTACCCTTCCTTCATAAGAATCCACAGAAAAGAAATCCTTTTCTGTAGCATCTGTAGGCGATTTATAACTGATTTTAAAAGTCTGAGGGGTTTTGAGGGTATTGTCGCCTGATACACGAGCGCCAACTGACCAATAGCTGATATTCTTCGGGTCGGTAACATTGCCATTCGAAAACATGATGCTTGGCTCGTTCTGTCCGGCCGATGCCCATTCATTGCTCAGTTTTAATAGAAAATTCTTTTTGGTAGTGTTTCCTGCGCCTCTTTTAATTTCCATCGGGGCACTTGGTGTTAGCGTTCCAATACCAACAAAACCAGTTGATGGGAAAACATTTTCTTTACTGCCATCGGCTGTATTTTGTGTTGCGGCATTGCCTTTTGAACGTACCGAAGTATTTGGGGCTACTTGTCCAAAGCTATAAATAGCCAGACTGCTGCAGAAAACGAAGGATAACAGAATTTTTTTCATTGTGCTACAATTTTCAAAGGCTGGAATTGATTATAAGGGGATCCAAATAGCAAAAATAAAGCAAATCAGCCTTCCAAACTAAACGTTATAAACCCTTTCAAATTGTGCAAAGGCAGGCCAGTATTGAAATAAAAAAAGCGGCAACGCCACTTTTTTTATTTCTTGGATACATTTTATCTATGCGGACTATGGCCGTATTCTTCATCTTCCCGTTCTTTTTCCTTCTCATATGCCTTAATGATGGCTTTCACCAGGCGGTGTCTGACCACATCTTCCTCATTGAGTTCGATATGGGCAATTCCATCTACGTTTTTAAGGATCCGCGTTGATTTTTCCAATCCGCTTCGCATATTTCTTGGAAGGTCAACCTGCGTTGGATCTCCAGTGATGATAGCTTTAGCGTTGGCGCCAATACGGGTTAAGAACATTTTCAACTGAAGATCGTTCGTGTTCTGCGCTTCATCTAAAATGATAAATGCATTGTCAAGGGTACGTCCACGCATATATGCCAATGGTGCAATTTCAATGGTGCGGGTGCTCATATAATACCCCAATTTGTCTGCAGGGATCATATCATCCAATGCATCATATAGAGGCCTTAAATAAGGGTCAATTTTTTCTTTCAGATCCCCAGGTAAGAACCCTAAGCTTTCGCCCGCTTCTACTGCCGGACGCGTTAAAATGATCTTCTTAACTAATTTGTTCTTTAATGCACGCACGGCAAGTGCAACAGCAGTGTAGGTCTTACCCGTACCCGCTGGTCCGATCGCAAACACAATATCGTTTTTGTCTGCAGCCAGCACCATTTTTTTCTGGTTCTGCGTTCTTGCGCGAACTGTTTTACCGTTTGGACCAAATACCAAAATGTCGTTCGGGTTTTTGTCAACAAAATTGTCGACAGTTTCTACATCATCGCCACCAAGGATCTGTTGAAAATAAATTTCACTCAGATGCCCATTTCTTTCGAGGTACTGAATAATGAGATCGATCTTTTCTTTTGCGGTATCGATTTGCTCTGGGGCTCCACTTAACTTTAACTGGGTTCCTCTTGACAGGATCTTAAGTAAAGGGAATTTTTTCTTCAAGAGGTCTAACTTTCCGTTATTGACGCCAAAAAATTCAATGGGGTTAACGGTTTCGAGGTTAATGATTGTGTCAGTCAATATACTTCGGTTTTAAAGATTACAGGATCTTGAATCGATTGGTAATGTCTTTCTCAAATTTAATTGGATAACAACATTAAAACCTAGTACTTCTTATCAACAGATGTGGATATAAAAACGATTGCGTCATAATCAATGCGGCATTGAATTATTGCAATAAAAGACAGATTAATCTTCTATGAAGTTTTTAAATAAACAAAATCATTCAATATTTTTTCTTATAGAGCTTTAAGCGCAGCGATAGTAGCTGTAGGATTTTCAGATTTGAAAACAGTATTACCAGCAACCAACACATCAGCACCGGCATTTAAAATTGCTTTTGCATTTGTAAGAGTAACACCGCCATCAATTTCAATCAAAGTATGTAGCCCTCTTTCTTTGATCATTTTTTTTAGTTGTCTGATCTTATCAATTGTTTGTGGAATAAATGATTGTCCGCCAAATCCAGGATTTACACTCATGATACAAACAAGATCAATATTGTCTAATACATCTTCTAAAAATTGTACGGGCGTATGAGGGTTTAAAGCCACGCCAGCTTTCATTTCCAGAGATTTGATCTGTTGTATATTTCTATGTAAATGTGGGCAGGCTTCGTAATGAACAGTTAATACATCTGCTCCTGCCTTCTTGAAAGCTTCTGCATATTCGCCTGGTCTTTCTATCATTAAATGCACATCGCAAACTTTTGTTGTTGCGGTTCTTATTTGTTCTATTACCGGTAATCCAAAACTAATATTCGGCACAAAAATTCCATCCATTACGTCTAAGTGAAACCAATCTGCAACACTTTCGTTCAACATCTTACATTCTGAACCTAACTCTAAAAAATTACTAGCTAATAGGGATGGAGCGATAATGGGCATGTGTACTATTTTTTGCAAAGTTACAATTTTGTTTCTAGCGAGCAGTTGCTGCTTTCAGCCTTTTTATGGCTTCATCAGCTTCTATTAATTTTGGATCAAGAGAAAGGGCCTTCTCATAGTTTTCAATAGCAACCAAATTGTTTTTTGTTGCTTCTTCTGATTTACCTAACCAGTAATAGGCATCGGGATAATTATTTTTTACTGAAATGGCAGTTTGAAAAATCTTCACAGCATCAGAGAATTGTTTGCTATCATAATAAATAAATCCTATTTCCATATATGCTTCCATATAAGTGTAATTATTGTTGATACAATTCGTGAATAGTCGAATGGCTTTTTTTTGATCTCCTGTTCTTGCAAAATAAACGCCAGCAATAAAGTCGCAATGCGATTGATAAGCCCTTCCCATTCTTAATTCTGCAACTTGCTGACAAAGCTCAAGAGCCTTATTATTTTTTGTTTCTGCATAAATATTCGCTAACGATAACAGGGCATCAGGTGATGCATATATTTTTGCCGCTTGGCTATAAGATTTTATAGCATTTAGGGTATCTTTTGATTGCTCAGAAAGTTGGGCTTTCTTAAACCATAATCCAAAATTGCCACTATCTTTTTTTATTAATGCGTCTACTTGAGTGATTGCAGGTGCATAATTTCCCAAACTATCTAAAGCATTGACTAATCTTAGTTGCAAGCCAACACTGTCAGGGAATTGTTTGGCCAACTTTTCGAGCCAAGAAATTTCTTCAGGGAGCACCTTATCGGGGGAACCTTTTTTGTTTTCCTTTGATTGGCTATTACAAGCCATTAATAGTAATAGCGAAATATATAAAATTGGCTTCATCATCCCCAAAAATACAAAGGCAATTGAGCTTATGTCAATTTTTTGACAAAACTCAAGCCGCAAGCCCTTATTTTTGTTAGATATTAACATTTTAGAAAGGGCTATTAGCGAACTACTTCTAGCCAAAATCAATCATCATCATATGAAACAACTGTTTGTATTAGTAACTTTCTTGATTGCTGGTTCCTATGTACTGAATGCTCAGGAAAAAACTGCTTTATTGGATTCAGTTCATTTTGCAGGAGAGAAGCATTTTAAAAATATCCGACAATTGACATTTGGTGGTGATAATGCGGAAGCTTATTGGAGTTACGATGGCAAATCCATCATCTTTCAAAGAACCAATCCTAAAGAGGGGCTGAATTGTGATCAGATCTTTATTGGTAAGATACCTACTAGTGCAGATGAACCCTTTACCTATAAAATGGTTAGTTCAGGAAAAGGAAGAACAACTTGCTCTTATTTTTTACCTGATGGCAAGCACATTATTTATGCTTCAACTTTTAAAGGTGCAGACACCTGTCCGCCGTTACCTGATAGAGCAAAATATGGCAATAAATATATCTGGCCCGTATATGAATCTTATGATATTTTCATGGCTACACTTGATGGAAAGATCGTAAAACAACTTACTACTGCAAAGGGCTATGATGCAGAAGGAACACTATCACCCGATGGTAAAAAAATGATTTATTGCAGTGATAAAGATGGCGATCTTGACCTGTATGTGATGGACCTTAAAACAGGAAAAGAAAAACGTGTAACCAATACACTAGGCTACGATGGTGGTGCATGGTTTAGCCCTGATGGAAAGAAAATTGTTTGGAGAGCTAGTCGCCCTAAAACAGCTGAAGAAATCAAAGAATATAAAGACTTTTTAGCGCAAGGTTTAGTAGCCCCAACACATATGGAAGTTTATGTTGCCAATGCGGATGGATCGGATGCAAAACAAATCACTTTCTTAGAACAAGCAAACTGGGCACCTAATTTCACCCCCGATAGCAAGCATATCATTTTTTGCAGCAACCATGAATACAAAAGAGGATTTCCTTTTAATATGTATTTGACAGACATCAATGGAAAGGGGTTGGAAAAAATAAGCCGCGACCGTGGGTTTGATGCTTTCCCAATGTTTAGTCCGGATGGTAAAAAAATCATCTTCGCAAGCAATCGAAATAATGGTGGCACACACGATACCAACCTATTTGTTGCTGATTGGGTAGATTAATCATATTAAAAACGGAGGCTAAATTTTAATTGGTTACTTTCAAAAAAATAAAACACATCATGAATCAAGGATTACTTCATTTACATAGTTTATTGCGTTGGATAATTTTGATCCTTTTGGTGATTAATATTGTTAGACATTTTTCTGCTTCTAATCAACCATTTACTGCAACAGATAAGAAATTAGGACTATTCCTAATGATCGCAGCGCATACTACATTATTGCTTGGCTTATACCAATGGTTCACTGGTTCTTGGGGACTAGTAAATATCCAAAATATTGGAATGGGAGCGGCCATGAAGGATAGTGTTTCACGTTTTTGGGCTGTTGAACATATTACAGGTATGATCATAGGTATCATACTAATTACGCTAGGAAAAACAGTAGCTAAGAAACCATTTGCAGATGCAATGAAGCACAAGCGCACTGCAATATTGTATACTCTGGCACTGGTAATTATTTTATTATCTATTCCATGGCCATTCAGGGCAGGAATTGGTAGACCTTGGTTTCCGGGTATGTAATTATCTTTTTCCCAATTCAATTACTTCACAGTCTTTGATCTCTTTACCATCAATGGTGAATCGGATGATGGTGCGCATATGGTGCCATCCATGTTTTCCAGCTGCACCTGGATTCATGTGTAAGCAGGTTTGTGCAGCATCGTACATGACTTTTAATATATGAGAATGGCCGCTAATAAAAAGTTGTGGCTTGATTAGTTTGATCTGCTTTAAAGTGGCTGGATTATATTTTGGGGGATAGCCACCAATATGTATCATTAATACTTTTACTTCTTCGCAATTCCATTCCAAAAATTCAGGGTATTCGCTGCGAACATCAAAGCCATCGATATTCCCATAGACTGCTTTGAAAGGTTTTAGGTTTTTTAATGCATCGGCAATAACTACTGGTCCAATATCTCCGGCATGCCAGATCTCGTCACAGCCTTCAAAGTGTTTTAAGCAGGCTGGATCAAGCCACCCGTGTGTATCTGAGATTAGTCCGATTTTTTTCATGTTAAAACTTAAGATGCAACCAAAAGAAACAGTAGTTTTAATGATCGCTTGCAACTTAGATTAAAATACCGTGTTACGCAATTTTTATAAAAGAAAACAAATAAGTGTAGCAATGAAACAGTTGATGATTTTTATTGGATTGTTTTTCTTTAGTCAATTGGATGCCCAATATTTTGGAGGAAACCCAGCTGGTCAGAAATGGGTACAATTCCAAACAGATTCTGTAAGAGTCATTTTTCCCAAGGGCATGGAGTTAACTGCAAAAAAGTTGATCGATCGTGCTTCAAGGATCCAACAAAATGATCCGAGCAGTTTAGGTACCCAGCAAAGAAAAGTAAATGTGGTTTTACAAAATGGTACAACCATCTCCAATGCGTATGTTTCACTGGCACCTTGGCGTTCGGAGTTTTACACTACTGCCCCTCAAGATCCGTTTGTATTGGGCGCAGTTAATTGGGTAGACAATTTAACGATTCATGAATTCAGGCATGTACAGCAGTACAGCAATTTCAATAAAGGGTTTTCAAAATTCGCATCCATCATTTTAGGAGAGCAAGGTCAGGCATTGGCAAATTCATCTGCCATTCCAGATTGGTTTTTTGAAGGTGATGCTGTATACAACGAAACAAAATTTTCTCCGCAGGGTAGGGGCAAATTGGCTTTGTTCATGAGTAGTTATAAAAGTCTTTATCTAGCCAATAAGCACTACAATTATATGCAATTGCGGAATGGGTCATTTCGAAAATATATGCCTGATCATTATAATCTGGGGTATTTACTTGTAAGCTATGGACGTAAACAATATGGCGATAGTATTTGGAGAAAAATTACAGCTGATGCTGCAAGTTTCAAACCATTGTTTTACCCATTCCAAAATGCGCTTCAAAAGTACACGGGCATTAGTTACACGCAATTTGTAGCAGATGCTATGAAATACTTTCAACATCAATGGGATGCTGATAAAAATGTTTCCATTACTTGGCTTACCAATACTGTACAAAATGATGTGGTTGATTATAAGTATCCTTATGCAACAGGTGATGGGA
>CAIYAG010000144.1 GCA_903924075.1 uncultured Bacteroidota bacterium
CAATTCGCCTCTCAATACCTGAATCTCATCCAGTTTGCTGTCAATCTTTTGTAACCTTACGAGGTTTAACAGTTTTTCTTCAACAGAGAAATCTTTAACAGATGCCATATCTAGTATAAAATTTGGAGTTTGTATTGGCCAACATTACTGTGGGCCTTAATCCTCTTACAGAAAATAGTTCACCGGATTGGTTTTTATAACTGATTTGAGGACGGCAAAGGTAGGGAATTTAGCCTGTAAAATATCAATTAAAAGACCAACAGTAAATTGTTCGCTTTCCCAATGGCCAATATCAGCGATCAGGATACGCTCTTCGGCGTCGAAAAATTCATGGTATTTAAAGTCGGCCGAGATAAAAACATCCGCCCCGGCAGCCATCGCATTTTTTAGTAAAAAACTGCCAGCCCCCCCACAAAGTGCTACTTTCCGGATCGTTTTATTAAGTAATACAGTGTGACGGATCACCCGCAGGTTGAAACTGGTTTGAACCATTTGCAGAAAGCCAATTTCTTCCATTGGTTCGGGCAATTCGGCAATCAAACCTGATCCAACTGTTTGATTATCATTGTTTTCAGTGAAAGAGGTATTTGACTTGGGAGCAAGGATTTTTTTATGAATAAGTCCAAGTTTATTAGCCATAGAATTGCAAACACCTAAGATTATATTATCTAAATTGGTATGAATCGCATAAATAGCGATATCGTTTTTAATAGCAGTTATCACCGTTTTCTCTACATAGTTCTTCCCGTTCAGTTGCTTAATGCCATTAAAAATGATAGGGTGGTGGGCAATTACCAGGTTGCAGCCAGCCGCTTTTGCCTCTAAAATCACTGCTTCTGTACTATCAAGACAGCACAAAACGCCGGTACACTGCCAATTTGGGTCGCCAAGGATCAATCCGGAATTGTCGTAAGATTCCTGATAAGCAATTGGGGCTACCTGTTCTAGGGCCTGAATGATCTCATTAATTCGCATATGCTGGTGTATTGAACGGACTAAATTACCCTTAATTTGAAAATTTTAACAGATATGTAATAATTTTCTAACTTTTTATCTATTTTCGCATTATGTAGTAAGCTATTCTATTGATAGGGAACTAC
The DNA here is from genome assembly GCA_903924075.1 of uncultured Bacteroidota bacterium. Classification (GTDB taxonomy): domain Bacteria; phylum Bacteroidota; class Bacteroidia; order Chitinophagales; family Chitinophagaceae; genus Sediminibacterium. The sequence goes on from CAIYAG010000144.1 coordinate 1,101, forward strand.
CTATAAAGCAAGTAATTAAACAAAAGAATCAACATGAAAAACTTAAAATTAATGTCTTTGACTGTAGCAATACTGATGTTTGCTGCAACGGCATTTTCACAAACCGAAAAACCTAAATATGGTGTTTCTGGTGGATTATTAGGTGCTGCTAACTACACCAAGTTTAGAACTACCAAATTAAATACAATCGACTACAAAAACGATTGGGGTTATGCATTTGGTGGCTATTTAAATTTCCCTCTTTCTTCAGTGATTTCTTTTGAACCACAGATCCAACTATCATGGTTGAAATACAATTTAAATGCAACGCCAGTAAGCCCTAAACAGTTCAACGGAACTTTGCAATATTTCTCAATTCCGTTATTGTTCAAATTGCATGCTAGCAAGAACTTTGCGTTTATACTAGGTGGTCAGGTTGACTTTACTGGTAGCATTTCTACCCAGACTTCAAACTTTACCAAAGACATGTTTATCAAACAAGGTAATGCAGTTACTGGTGGATTTGAATTGTTCCCTCATAGTACTATTCAATTGTATGCTCGTTATATCTACGGATTGAGCGATTATAAATATGGTTCAAACCCTAACGTGAATATTCTTGGTCAACAATATTTTAACCAAGGTATCCAAGCTGGTTTGAAAATTAAATTATTCGGTAAAGTTAAAACAGCTCCAGTTGTTGTAGCTGCTCCAGTTGCAATTGATACTGATGGAGATGGTATTGTTGATAGTCTTGATAAATGTCCTACTGTTCCAGGTGTGGCTAAATACCAAGGTTGCCCTGTACCTGATACTGATAAAGATGGTATCAACGACGAGAACGATAAATGCCCTACAGTTCCAGGTTTAGCTAAATACCAAGGTTGCCCTGTACCTGATACTGATAAAGATGGTATCAATGATGAGCAAGATAAATGCCCTACCGTTCCAGGTTTAGCTAAATACCAAGGTTGTCCTATTCCTGATACTGATGGAGATGGTATCAATGATGAGCAAGACAAGTGTCCTAACGAAGCAGGTGTTGCTGCTTACCAAGGTTGTCCTGATCTTACTCCAGTATTGAACGAAGCTGCTAAATCATTCTACTTCGTAATCAACACTGCTAAATATCTTGATGCTAAGATTGCAAAATCTAAATTCGATCCAGTTTTAGACTTGATGACTAAATATCCTAAATTGAATTTAACAATTGAGGGCAATACCGATAACTCTGGTAACGATAAGATCAACGATCCATTGTCACAAAAACGTGCCGATGCAGTTAAGAAAGCATTCGAAGAAAAAGGAATTTCTGCTGATCGTTTAACAACTGTTGCTAATGGTTCTAAAAAACCTCTTAACGACAACAAAACTAAAGAAGGAAGAAAACTTAACAGAAACGTTACGTTGGTTCCATCTTTTAAAGACTAATTACAATTGAATTGTTGATAAAAAAAAGTCCCGAGCAATCGGGACTTTTTTGTTTTTATAAGTCAACTATTTGTAGGATTGCTTGTTTTTAAAATAAAGTCATGCTACCCGAAGCAAATATCATTTGGTTTAGAAGAGATCTTCGTCTTATAGATCATGCGGCACTCTATCATGCATTGAAATCGGGAAAGCCAGTAGTGCCCATTTTTATTTTTGATTCCAATATTTTAAATCGATTAGAAGACAAACAGGACCGG
>CAIYAG010000145.1 GCA_903924075.1 uncultured Bacteroidota bacterium
TAAAAGTGTTGAAAGGGCATACCGATATGATCAACTATATCGAATATAGCCCTGATGGATCTAAACTTATTTCCGGCGCCACTGATAGTACTGCTAGAGTTTGGTCCAGCCTGGGTTCATTACTATTTACAATTAAAGCAAATGATATCGTATATTTTACGCGATTTAGTCCAGATCAAAAAACAATTAGTACTGCAACATCTACCACTATCACCTTATCGGATTGTGATTCTGGCAAATTTCTGCAGAAGTTAGAATTAACAAAAGGAGACCTTACATCCATAGAATATAGTAACACGGGAGAAATGATCATTGCAACTAATGATCAGGCTGCGCAAATTTGGGAAGCTGCTACAGGCCGCACTATCAGAATCATTGATTTGAAAGACAACTGTAATTATGCCTGTTTTAATAATGATGGAACAGAAGTGATCGCTGCATTAAAAAATAATATAGCATCCGTTTGGGATTTAGATACAGAAGAAGAGATCATTGACTTAACTGGACACACTTATCTTTCATTTGATATAAACTATAGTACGGATGGCAAAAAATTGGTTTCTTCAAATGACGATTATATAGGTAGGATCTGGGACAATAATTCTAAGATCACCAATTTACTGGTAGGCCATATGGCCGCAATCAATACTGCTGAATTTAGTAAAGATGGGAACTGGGTCATCACTTCTTCGAATGATCGTACTATCAAACTTTGGAATGCAAATAAAATAAAACCAATTCCATTTGGCACTTTAATAGGGCACGATTCTGATGTGATTAGTGCAAAATTGAGTAATGATAAATTAAAAATAGTAAGCTCAGGAAATGATAGTAGTTCAATCTTTTATAAAAGTAATCCTAACGATTCAGCTTTTTCTTTGGTAAAGAAAATTAAAAACCCCTATGGAACTGTAGGAAAGGCATTTTTTAGTCCAAATTCACAACGTTTTGTGATCTACTCTACACTCCTTACTGCGGGTAAAACATTTGTTTATTTGGGAGATGCAAATACTGGAAATTTAATTGATAGCTGCAAAGGCATCGGCAATAGGTATTTAACGGATATTTCATTTAGTTCGGATAGCAAATATTTAATCACCTGTTCCAGAGCAAATACAGCAAATATGGGAACTGGTCTTCAAATATGGAATTCAAATGATGGAAGTCTGTATAAAAATATTTTGATCAAAAAGGGGTTTACTCCTTCTACTGCTATTTTTAGCCCAGATGGAACAAAAATACTCTGTGGTTCACAGAATAATGAATTCCTAATTCTTGATTTTGAACATTTTGAAAAGGAACCTATTACGCTAACTAATTTAACCAAAGTTCCAACTATACCGATCGATATAAAATTTAGCCCTGATGGTAAAAAGATATTAATGGCATTAAGCGATCTAACAGCAAGAATTTGGGACGTTAAGACAGGTAAGGAAACAGTAAAACTAGCAGGTCATACAGATGATCTACTTTCAGCTCAATTTAGTCCAGATGGAAAATACATTCTAACCAATTCATTTGACAATACATTTAAAAAATGGACAAGTGATGGTAAATTCTTGTATACTTTTTTCCCATTAGACAGAGATTATGATTATGTAGCAATCGATAGCTTTGGCAGATATGATGGAACTTCTGAAGGTAAAAAGTTATTATACTTTGCCTGCGGTACAGAAATTATTGAATTAGAACAAATTGAGGATTTAAGTTGGCAACCAGATTTAGTCCCATTGATTTTGGCAAATAAAAACGCATCCATCATAGCAAAAAAAATCTCAGAGATTCAACTTTGCAACAATACTCCTACGGTTGTAAAAAAAGGATTTAATAACAATAAATATGAATTTCTAATTCTTCCTAATAAAGGTCTGATTGGCACTGTACAACTTTTCATAAATGCACAATTAAGAAAAGAATACTCGTTAGAATCTTTAACAAAACAAAAAGATGGTGGTTATTTATTATCCATCCCATTAGACTCAATTAGACCATTTTTCATTTCTGGATCTAAAGATGCAAATACGATTATGGTAAAGGCAACAACTCTGAATGGAGAAATGACTTCAAGAGGTGGTGAAGTCATCGGCCCAGAAATCATCAATCAAAATAATGAAAAGCCAAATATCTATATAGTTACGATAGGAGTCAGTAATTATAAAAGTGAAAAGCTGAAGTTAGACTATCCGGCCATTGATGCTGAAAGCTTTGGCTCAGCTATTGCAGCCTCCGCAATCAAACTTGTTGATAAAGAACATGTGCACACCTCCATTTTCGTCACTGATAGTAGTTCTCTCAATTTGCCTACCAAGGTTCAAATTCAAAAAAAGTTATTGGAAATTGCAAAAACTGCAAAAGCAGATGATGTTTTTATCATGTTCTTTGCTGGCCATGGGATAGTATTAGAGGGAGATAAAAATCTTTACTTATTAACTGCTGAGGCTTCAACTTTCGAAATCAAAGGAAGTCAGAAATTAGTGTCCATCAGTACCACAGAATTGAACAAATGGATGCAGGATATCAAAGCAAACAAAAAATTGATCATACTAGATGCCTGTAACAGTGGCGTTGCATTAGAAGGTTTAAAAGCCAAGGGCGGAATAACGACAGACCAAACTAAGGCATTGGAAAATTTGAAAGATAATTCCGGCTTCTTCATTTTATCAGCTTCTGCATCAGGGCAATCAGCTTATGAAAGCCAAATTTTTGGACACGGCATTCTCACCTATAGTTTGCTCAGGGGTATTAAAATGGGTGAAGGACTTAAAAAGAACAATGAGATCGGGATCATTGAATGGTTTAATAATGCTTCAGAGAGTGCCAAAGAATGGGCTAAGTCTGTTGGCAAAACGCAGGATCCGCAAATTTTGTTTGCCAGAGAAAGCTTTTCTGTTGGCTTAGCAGATAATGAGGTAAAAGATGGTATTCATATCAATAAAGAGCCAAAAAAAATATTTTCGAAAACCATTTTATTCAGTGATGTAAAGTTGTATATCGATGATTTACAATTAGGTGCTGAATTTGATAATGAACTAGCCAGTACTTCGATCAATGAAAAAAGTTTGTATACATTCATTGGAACGCATCAAGGTTCTGACGATTATTCTATCAGGGGTAGCTATGAATTGAAAGACACCACATTAACCATTAAAGTAAACTTAGTAACGAAAAATAAAAGTGTTGGAAAGGAAATTATTAGAACTGGCTCTTTAGAACAAAAAGATCAATTAATAAAAAGTTTAATAGATGACCTTATTTTACTAATTAAGTAAATGATTTGTTTATGAAAATGGTTCATCAAATTTGTTTGTCGTTGATCATTCTTTTGTTTCCATTGATCCTATTTAGCCAGCAAAATAAGCCCATCAAACATGCTTTGCTTTTTGCCATTTCAGATTACCCTGAATCAAGTGGCTGGGATAAACTATCCTCCATTAATGACATTACGCACCTCGTAAAATCTTTGCAATTCATAGGTTTTGCTCCTGAACATATTGAAAGTGTTATTGATAGCAAAGTAACCATCCCTGGAATCAATGAAGCATTTGCTAATTTAAATGCAAGAATAAAAAAAGGAGATATTGTATTGATCCATTTCTCAGGACATGGCAGACAAGTGGAAGCAGATACAGACAATAAAATAGATGGATATGACGAATGTTTTGTTCCTTATGATGTAGTTTCAGACGAAAAAATCAATCCCAATGATTCATTACAACAAAGAACAGAGATGGCTAAATATCTGCGTGGTCATATGTTGGGAGATCTTATAAAACAAACCAGAGCGAAACTTGGGAGTACAGGAGATCTAATTGTAACACTCGATTTCTGTTATTCTGGAAGTGCCTCTAGGGGTGCAAATAAAGTAAGAGGGGGTAAAGCACCCTTAGTTTCAAAAAACTTCAACCCAGCTAATCATCAGCTCTCTGATAGTAGTCAGCTTTTTAGACAAACGCTTACCGAACACCAAGATCAAAACCTAGCTCCTTACAATGTTATTTCTGCAACCAGACCGGAAGAATTAGATTCAGAAACGAAAGATGAAAATGGCAAGGGTATTGGACCTTTAAGTTATGCGCTGTTTCAGTCGTTCAAACAACTAAATCCAAACATAACCTATCTATCATTCTTTGCAAAGATTCAAAGTATGATGAATATTACTGCACAAAATCAACATCCGGTTTTAGAGGGGAACGGAGAAACAAGAACACTGTTAGGGGGTAAATTCTTACAGCAAGCCGCTTTTTTTGAGATCGATGAGATCGTTTCAAAAAATAAGATCACGGTAAAAGCTGGCACTATCGCAGGCTTTGGTGTTGGTGCTAAAATAATGGTGCACAATTCTGGAACAAATAATCCTGCAGCTAAGAAACCAATTTCGTTGGGAACAGTTGTTTCCTCAGATAATTATTCGGCTACTATACAATTAGATAATGCTATCAGTTTAAAGCAGACTTATGATGGTTGGGTATTTCTTTTAGAACCTCTTTATAAGGTTGATCCAGTTGCATTGCAAATCATAAGCACACAAATAACTAATAATCAAAATAGTTTCTCCCCAAGTGAAACACAAAAAATAGAAGCCAATTTACAATCCTTTAATTCTGTAAACTTACATTCAAATCCCGAGTTATTATTGGTAAAGGGTGTAGCAAAAGATTCGCTCATTGTTGCATCAAATGGATATTTGTTCAGTGAAGTAACCAGTGCACTCAATAATATCGAAGAATTAAAAACAAAATTAAAACAATACCTACAGCATCAGTTTCTTTTAGGAGCCCAGGCAAAAACCGAAGGCATTAGCATGGAGGTAAAACTTGTTCCAGTAGTTAATAATAAAGCAGACACAACATTACTTGAAACGAAAAAGGTAAATGGTATTTATGAGTTCACTGAAGGCGATGAAGTAACGCTTTCGATCAGGAATACTGGTAAAAAGCTAGCTTATGTGAGCGTCATAGACTTACAACCAGACGGGATAATCAATGCTATCTTACCCAGCAACAAAAAAGGTAATTATAATTTACCTGACAGTTTAAAGTTTATGGCCAATAATGCCACTTATGTTTTTGATCCTAATAGTTTTAAAATAAGATTAAATAAACCATATGGCACAGAGGTATTTAAAGTGTTTGTATCAGAAAAAGAAATCAATCTAAAAGATATTGCCAATAGTAAAGGGGAACCCGGTGGCCGCGGTAATTTGACTGTATTGGAATCTATGTTAAAAGATTCTTACCAAGGCGCTCATACCAGGGGGAACGAACCTGCAGATGGCACTATTTCAGAGATCATCTTCCGAATCAAACCCAAAAACTAATTCTTAGTGATAAAACTAATTGCAGTACCCCCACCCTTCGCCAATAACAGGTCTATCTTCATAGAATTATCAACTTCTAATTTCTTAATGATATATGCTTCAGGATTGCTTTTCCAATCGGCATCTGTTGCATCCCCATAAATGGTTGCACTGTATTTTTTATTTGTGTCCAGGAAGTCTAATGAGATGGTTGTTTGGCGAGCATTTTCATTGGTAATAGTTCCTAAGAACCAATTATTTTTTCCTTTTTCTTTCCTGGCAATAGTAATGTATGCACCGGGCTCAGCTTCTAAGATTTTAGTATCATCCCAGTCAACAGGCACATCTTTGATAAATTGAAAAGCATCCATATGTGCTTCATAATTCTCTGGAATATCTGCTGCCATTTGAATCGGACTATACATCGTGATATACAATGCCAATTGTTTGGCAAGGGTTGTATGCATTTGTCTATTCGGTGCATCTTTGGCATAATGTCTTAATTTGAATATGCCTGGGGTATAATCCATCGGACCACCCATCAAACGCGTAAAAGGCATAATGGTTTCGTGATCTGGCGCATTGCCATCACTGAATGCATTCCACTCATTACCTCTTCCAGCTTCACTTGCCAACCAGTTGGGATAAGTTCTACTTAAACCCGTTGGGCGCATCGGTTCGTGCATATCGATCATCACATGATACTGGGCTGCTTTTTTTGCTGCACGTTCATAATGATTCATCATCCACTGACCATCATGGTGCTCTCCATTAGGTATGATCATTCCAACATAACCTGTTTTTACAGATTTGTATCCAAATTGATTCATGAATCGAAAAGCGGTATCCATATGCCGGTCATAATTCGCAGCACTAGAACCAGTTTCGTTGTGCATGATCATTTCTACTCCTTTTGCTTTTGCATACTTTGCTATTTCTTTCACATCAAAATCAGGATAAGGGGTAACAAAATCGAAATTGTCTTCCTTGTGTACACCAGTCCATTCTTCCCAGCCAATATTCCAACCTTCTACAAGCAAACCCTTTATTGCATTTTTTGATGCGAAATCGATATAGCGTTTCACATTTGCAGTATTAGCGCTGTGATGTCCATTTGGAATTAATTTTCCATCTTTTGATAAGGAATCAATATTATCAGTATAACTCCAGCTACCCCTTCCTGTTTGCATTTCCCACCAAACACCGATGAACTTAGTAGGTTTGATCCATGAGGTATTCGCAATCACTGAAGGCTCATTTAAATTCAGGATCATTTTAGAAGCCAAAATATCAGTGGCCTTATCACTTACAATGATCGTTCTCCATGGTGTTTTAGCAGGAGTTCTTAGATACACTTTATTACCTACTGCATCTGGCACCAAGTTCGCTGACAAACCATGCTCAGCCCTATTCACGTGTAACTGCATAGTTGCATAGTTCTGCAAAGCTGCCTCGTGTATATTAATGTATAAACCATCGTTTGATTTAAGCATTAACGGTGTTTGCACCGCATATTGGTCAGGAATATTTGTTTGATAAGTTCCGCTAGAAATGAGTGGAAATTTCCAGGCATTTACCTCACTCAGTTTAGAAGTGGTGTAAGGATATTCATTAGAGTCATAATCAGCAGGGATCCAAAATGCTTTATGATCTGCTGTAAGATTAAACTCCGTTAGCTCATCATTTACTGTAAAGAATTTCAAATTGTTTTGCAAAGGAAATTCATATCTAAATCCAACACCCTCTTCAAAAACCTTGAATACAATATTCAGTTTAAAAAAGGGAGCCGACTTTTGTTGTAATTGAATTTTTAATTGTTGATAATGGTTCCTGATGGTTTTTACTTCGCCCCAGACTGGGTTCCATTTTTCATCCACTACACTTGAATCAACTTTTATGATTCGAAAGTTGCTATCTAATCTATGGTGATTTATCACAAAGCCAAGATGAGAATTATTGATAACTTTTTTTTCGTCGAATGAAATGGAATAAGCCGCTTTCCCGTTTTGATCGAGCAAAAAAAGGAGCTTAACTTTTTGCAGACCTGCTTTCACAACTGTATTCTCTTGTGCTTTACTGAAAGTAATGAATACTAAAGAAAGTATCATTACTATAACCAATCTGGTTTTCATAAAATTTAGTTTTTCAATCAATCTAAATGCATTGCTTGATTTGCAAAACTATTGATTATTAGCATAAAAAAGGGCTAGTATCATTTACTAGCCCTTTAAATTCATACTTTCTTTCGAAATCTATTTTCCTGCGAACTGCACCGTAGTTAATCCCACAGTTGCCGCCTCTTTTTCTCTTCGCTTTGCAAAAATATAAACACTATGCTTCGCAGCATCAGTAACTGCGCTCAAGCTGATATGCACTATTCCTCCCTGTGCTTTTTTATCGGAAGGTGGCATTAAACTTGCCTTCCCAATTGATTTGCCATCCTCTTTATCCAATCGAACTTCAAAATCAATTCCAACTTGTGGTGCAGACAACCAACCTGCCATTAGATTGATCGAGCCAACACCTGTTAAATCTATCCCTTCTAAAGCAAACCAACCGGGTTGTGCAGGCACTACCATATAATTTGCGCCATTAAAATTGGCAGTTGTAAATGCACTCACTTTTTCTTTACCAGTAAAGCTTAAAGAAGCGGCATTTAATGCAGCACTATTTCTTCCAGTAAGGGCTTTAATATTATTTCCACCTTTATCGGTATAGCTTGCAGACAGCACTAGTGTTGTTCCAGGTTTAGCATTTGCAGGAGGTACAATTGTTCCACTTGCAGGGAGTGAAGGTTTCGCAACAGATTTACTACTTAATCCAATGACATACTGGATAATTTGTTTCAGGTCTGATTCAGAAATATTTGGATGCGCTGCCATTGCAACATCGCCCCAAACACCAGCACCACCTTTGCGGATCTTCTGACTTAAATAATTCACCACATCAGGATTCTTTGCGTATTTGGCAGAAACTAATGTAAAGGCAGGCCCGATCGATTTTTCTGCTTCTTTATGACAGCTTTTACAATCCATGGTTTGAGTCAATACTTTTCCTTCAATATTTGCACCTACCCCATTTGCGGCGATTGCGGCTTTGTCATAGCCTTGCATATAATCTACAGATACATATAAATTAGCAGGATCTACTTTTGAATCATCCCCTTTATCGGTTACAGAAACACTATAGCTAATTGCCTGGCCAGGTAAGAAGAAAGATTGATTACCTCCTTTCATTTCGATATGAACTTCTGGAGTTTCATTTCCTGCATACACATTCACTTCATCGCTTTTATTAGAAGCATCTTTATTGTCTTTTACAACCACTGATATTTTATAGTCTCCCGCAGCATTGTAAGTATATTCAATGAATGGTTCTGCAGTTTCTTTTTTTGTTCCATTTCCTAAATCCCAGGTATAACTTACTTTATCATTTTCAGGATCTTTCGCGTCTACTGTTGCTTTTACTTTGAATGGTAAAGCTCCAGTTGATTTATCCACTTTAATGCCAGTAATTTTTGGTGGCCTATTTCCACCTGTATATTCAATCACACTCAAACCAGCATCCGGGTTTTTAGCGAACCATCCTGTACCGTATTCCAATAAATAAATCTTCCCATTCGGTGCTACTTCCATATCAATACAATTATGCAGGGCAGTGTGTTCCATGAATGGTTCCATTTTATCAAAGTCGCCATTAGGTAGCATCGTAACAGCTTTGATCCAACCTCGCATCCAATCATAAATAAACAGCTTACCATTATAATAATCAGGATAACGCGTTTCTGATGGGAACATATCTGTGTAGTAAACAGGGCCTGCCATTGCATTTCTACTACCCGTACCTACTTCAGGAAAATCAGGAGAGTTTGCATAAGGATACCAAATAAATGCTGGCTGCGCAGGTGGCAATTCTCTTAACCCTGTATTGTATTTAGAATTGTTGATCGGCTTCGCAGGATCAAATGCAATACCTGGCACTCCTGTTGCATAATTATATTCGTGATACGCATAATTATCTCCTACAAATAGAGGCCATCCAAAGAATCCAGCTTTGCGTGCTTGATTCACTTCATCGTATCCACGCGGACCACGTGTAGCAAGACTATCACTCCCAGCATCCGGACCCACCTCACCCCAATAAAGATTACTATTTTTCTGATCTACAGAAATTCGATAAGGATTTCTATCTCCCATCACATAAATTTCTGGTCTTGTTTTAGGAGTTCCTTTTGGAAATAAATTTCCGTCAGGAATGGTGATTGTACCATCTTCATTTACTTTGATGCGCATGATCTTTCCGCGCAGATCATTTGTATTACCTGCAGATCTTCTTGCATCATATTGTTGGTGACCCGGCAAATCATTTAAAGGAGCAAAACTGCTACTTACATATTTTGCACCGGGCTCATCAAATGGGGTACTATTGTCACCTGCAGAAAAATATAATAGTTTATCCGGACCAAACGCAATAGATCCGCCTGTATGACAGCAAATCTCTCTTTGTGATTGAACGTCCAATATTACTTTCTCCGTTTTAATATCGATCGTATCATTCACAAAAGTGAAACGAGATAAGCGATTCACACTGGTATCAGCCGGACTGTAATACATGTACACATAATGGTTCTTTGAAAAGTCAGGGTCTTTACAAAGTCCGAGTAACCCTTCTTCTGCATTTACATTTGGTGTGTGCAATGTTTTCCAGTACACATTCAGAAAACCAACTTGTTTTACTTGCTTCGTATCGGCTTTGTACAATAATATTTCGCCGCGGCGTTGCGCTACCATTACATCATAGTTAGGAAGAATGGTCATTTCTGTAGGTTCAAAAAAAGTTCCTTGCACTAATGATGTTTTGGTAAACCGATCTTCATCAGGTGCGTATTCTGCAGTGGCTTTATTGTAATTCAGCTTTTTATTTTCACCGATCGCATATTGAATGCCCCCTAATAGATGTTTGATATAATTTTCTTCTGTGTATGATTCCGGCGTATGACCTAATTCAGTATAAAAAGCCCTGCCGCCATCAAACTCGTGGTACCAGGCCATGGGATGGTTACCCATTTTGTGACCGCCCTTATAACTACTCTCATCAATATTGACGAGGACGTGTACAGAACTGTCGAGTTGTTTTCTGAAACTATAAAATTCATCTGTGCGTGCCCAGGTTGCAGGCAAATGTTTGGTGGCACCAAATGTTTGATCAAGAACATGCAAAACCCCAGGTTGTACATTTGGAAATGTGTCGTGAATACCAGGATGATCAAAGAAATAGTTTCCAACTAATCTGCCATACCATCCCCAGTCGTACTCTGTATCAGTTGCAGAATGTACCCCAACAAAACTTCCCCCTGCTTGTATATATCTTTCAAAAGCTGTACGTTGAATATAATTAAGCACATTACCTGTAGTACTTAAAAAAATTACTGTTGTGTAATTTTTTAAACTGTCTTCGTTAAAGATGGATGCATTTTCTGTAGTGTCTACATCAAATCCATTCTCTTTTCCTAATTTTTGGATCGCTGCAATTCCATTGGGAATAGAAGCATGTCTGAATCCTGTGGTCTTGCTAAAAACAAGAACGCGCGGATTTCCGCTACGTTTGCTACTACAAGAACATAAAGCAATCATTACTGTTGCGGCAAGCAACAAGGCAAGCAAGTTTTTCATTGGCAAATTTTAACCATTAAAGTGGGAGGTTTAAAAGATTGTTTGTGTGATTATAATTTTTTAAGAAATGCAATACTTAATGGAATGTTCTCTACCTCTTTATTACTTTCATCTTCAATAAAGCAATGTACTACGCCATTCTTTTTTGCTAGTTTAATAATTTCTTTCCAATTGCCCTGGCCCATACCAACTGCCACATCATTTTCAGCAGGCGTACCACCAGAAAGATCGCCAGTCACTCCTTTTCGAAGATCTTTTACATGCATCAACTTAAATCTTCCAGGATATTTTTTTAATAATTTAACAGGCATATATGCACCGCCACCATGAATGGTCCATAACACATCCATTTCGAAAGAAAGGTATTCAGGGTTTGAATTTTTGATCATGTAGTCTAAAAGCGTGCCATCTTCAAAGGGATGAAATTCATAACCATGATCGTGGTAACATAAGGTTAATCCGTTTTCTTTCAATATTTTCCCGGCAGCATCAAAAACTGCGATCGCTTTTTTTGCATCTTCTAATGAGAATTCACTTTTCTTGTGGGGGATCCATGCACACATCACAAATTTTGCGCCTAAAATTTTGGCCCTTTGAACAACTGCCATTGGATCTTTTTCCAATTCATTATAATCAGCCCCTGAAGAAGGGATACTAATATTGCGAGCATCACATAATTTTTTAAAATCAGCAGTAGTAACACCATCAGCTCCACTGCTTTCAATTTCTGTGAACCCTAATTCTTTGATCAGGTCTAATGTTTTTTCAACTCCCTTTGGGAAATGATTTCTAAACGTATAGGTTTGAACGCCTATTGGATAAGTATACAATTTTTGGGAAGACACTTGTAAACAAAGCACCAACCCAAGGGCAAACATCGTGTAAGATTTCATAAGCTTATTTTAAATAAATAGGATGCAATCATCTATCAGGCTATTAAGATAAAACTTTTATTGCCATTCTATCTCACCTAACAAAACTGTTCTTGGATCTATGATCAGCAATTCTGGTTTAGCATTTGCAGGTAGCTGAAATTCAGCAGTCAATCCATTCATATTCAGCTTCACCAATTCTGGAACTATTGAACCAGCTTTATAGACTGCTAACTCGAATGGGAATACAAAAGGAATTCCAGACAACTGGGTCTGCTTCAATTTCAGTACTATATTTTTTGATACGGAATCATAGATCCAACTGGCTTTCAATTGCAGATTATCAGGGCGATAGAGGTATTGTGAAAAAAATACTTTCAAATCTTGACCAGCAGCATTTTCCATTTCAGCGATGAATTCGCTGGTTGAAGTATTTCCATTGTAATACTTTTTATAATAAGCTTGGATCCCTTTTCGAAATACATCATTTCCGATTCTTTCACGTAACATATGCAAGACCCAAGCTCCTTTCTGGTAAGTGATCCCGCTCGTAACTGGTCCCTTTTCTGCAGATCGATTTGCTACAATTGAAAATGAAGTATCTTTTTTTGTAAGATCATATACCGTTTTTCTTGCCGCTTTGATACCGTTTAAGAATTCTTCATGGCCATAGGCATTTTCAATAAATAATAGGGTAAAAAAAGTTGCAAAGCCCTCGCTTAACCAAGCATCATCCCAAGTAGATTCGGTAACAGCATTCCCAAACCATTGGTGTGCTATTTCATGGATCACTACATTTCTGAGTCGCACGGATTGCTCTCCTGTCACTAATTTTTCATCATAAAAAATAGCAGATGAAGTTTCCATTCCTCCACCAACACTTTGCGTTTCAATATTGGCTAGTTTTTCATACGCAAAGGGACCAACATAATCAGAGTAGAATTGCAGCACTTGTTTAGTAGGAGATGCAAAATCTACAAATCCTTTTTCACGGTCTTTTGGATAAACCCAGGTTTGAATTGACTTTCCTTTAAAATCATCTAGATATTGAACAGCAAAATCTGCAACACCTAGCACAAACAACCAGCAAGAAACTGGAACAGATTGTTTCCAATGTGTCAGCTTGGTTTCTTTATCAATCATTGACTCTTCTAAAAGCAATCCATTCGAAACAACTTTATAATGTGCTGGTGCCTTAACAATAAATTCGCAAGTGGCTTTATCATAGGGATGGTCAACCGTAGGCAACCAATGCCTTGCATTATTGGGCCAGTTCTCGCACATGAAACTACGATCACCAAATTTTGTGGGCTGTATTTTCATACCACCTGCAGGAATACCGCTATAAGTAATTTCAACCGTGATAGGCTGGTCAATTTCAGGGGATACATTTAGTTGAATAAGTAGCTCATCGTTTTTATGTGTAAAATTTAAAGGGACATGATTGAAGTAAACAGATTGCACCGTCATTCCTTTGCCTTTCCATTTATCAGCCTGATTAATGAGGTCTAATCGAATTTGCTTTATATTTTTTTGTTTGCATTGAAGGGTAATGGTTGCAATACCTTTTAATTCATCGGTGTGATCTGAGAATGTCAGATCAAATGCATAATGCAGTATATCGATCGCATAATTGCGAGGATAAGTATCGGCAAAACTAGCTTTAGAACCTAAAAACAGGAAAAGGATGATCAAAAGTGATTTTAGCTTCATGGCTTTAGTTTTATGGAATTTAATGATTTATTCGATTATATAAGTTTCCCGCAAAAAAACATTATCACTTGCAGCTATTTGCGTGCTTCTTGAATTTTATATATTAAA
>CAIYAG010000146.1 GCA_903924075.1 uncultured Bacteroidota bacterium
CCAACATGTGCATTATAGTATTGACGTATTGGCGGCGCCAATTTTTACCTATTTAGTTTTCTTGATCAGTAAGAGAATTATTACTGATTAAAATGCTTCACCTAGCTCAAAATATAATCCCCGGTTTTTGCCCGGGCCAATTCCATAGTCAAGTCGAATGTTTAATTTTTCAGACTTATTAATCGCATAACGCAACCCAGCTCCATAAGTGTATTTCAGGTCCTGAAATGAAAAATCAGTAATGTTATGACCTACATCACCAAAATTTCCAAAAGCAACTGCACCAAACCTTCTATTGAAACTATGCCTCAATTCGGCTTGAAAAACCAACTGCTGCCGATCTCGATACCTGCCATCATAATACCCACGCATACTACTCATTCCACCTAAAGTAGCAAGACTTCTCAATGGCACATCTTTGCCCATATTACTAAAGCTATATGCTTGTAAAGCCAACACATTTTTTGCAGAGAGTGGTAAGAATTTTCTTAAGTCAATCACTAAATTGGTATAAGAAAAATCAGATCCAATAGCTGGATCAAAATGATTAAAGTAAATCTGTGCAAAATTTCCTTTATTGGGAGAAAAAGCATTATTCCTATCATCATAAGTAAGGCTCAAACCCAAACCAGAAATTTTATAGGGATCTCTTCCCACAATTTGTTGCTGATCAAAAACACCCCCTGGAGTATAATTTACTTCCATGAGGTTTTGAAATTCATAGATCAATCCTAAATAAATATTATTACCCAAATGCCGCATTAAATGCAAATAGATATAATACTGTTTAAAATTATAATCTTCTTCTGCACTATCTGGTGAATGCTTTCCTAGTCCCCAAAACTTATCAGGGAAAGAACTATAGGAGATCTGTTCATTTAAAATATATTGTTCGTTTTTAAAATATTGCGCACCATTAATAGCAGCTACAAACTGTTTTTTCAACGAATACAACATAATAGCTTGAAGATTGGATGTTCTTGAAGCTGTATCTTTTTTTGAAAAGCGAAATGTGGAAGATCCTGCAACACCAAATGACCAACTGGTTTCAATTGATTTAGTTAAAACAGGGAATAATAAAATTTGATGTGAATGCGTGCTGTCTTTCTGTGCAAAAACAGAATTAGAAACAGTTGTGCAAGCAATCAGACTAATTATTAAAACATTAAATAAGTACTTCCTGAAAATCATATAATGCTGCAAAATACTGCCCTTCTTTGATTAATGGATAAAACTCTTGACAAAATTGCGTATTTTTAACGCCCTGCATTAGATGAATCAGGTAACCATTTGATAATCCCACTGTAACAAATAGATTACTTTTAATTAATATAAAGCATGAATAAATGGGAAAGTAATTTTCATTTGGGAGAAACACTTACCCAGGAGCAGCTTGACTTTTTTGAACAATACGGTGTCATTGTTTTTAGAAATTTCATTACCCCCGAGAAAGTCAGTGTTTATTTAGAAGAAATTAAACGTTTAGAAAAGACCTGGATCGAAGAAAAGCGCGAAAAAATAAACGGTATCCCTCTCAAATTTGGCAAAGATGAATTTGGAAATAAAACCATTCAAAGGTTATGTTTCTCTTCGCTATATAGTGAACCATTGCATGAACTATTAAATGATCCTAGACTGATAGCTTTATCTGGGTTGCTTGCACCCTATGATGGACGAATCGCAGAAAATGAAAAGGATGGATTAGTAGTAAACAATTATGTAAATACACCGAACAGTGGTTTTTCACAAATGGGTTGGCATACCGATAGTCCAAGGGATCTATTCCTTGGTCAAAAGATCATGCCCATGTTAAACGTAGGTATACATTTAGATGAATGCTTATTTAAAAATGGAGGACTCAGGGTACTACCAGGCACACACCATCAAGGGTTTCTGAAATTGCTTTTTGGCAAGAAATATTTCATAGACAATAAAGACGATCAACAAGAAGTTGGATTTGATATGCATCCGGGTGATTTATCAGTCCATGATGGACGATTATGGCATCGGGTGAAACAATCCCCTAAATTTGGGGAAGAAAGTCGCAGAAGAGTCATGTATGTACCAATCGTTACAGGCAAATACAAACCTAAAGATGATAATAGCAAAACACCTTTCTATCATTTTTTTACTTCTAGGTCACATAAATAATTAGCACTTAACAATTTTCATGAAATACGCATTAATAACAGGTGCCAGCAAGGGCATTGGAAAAGCAATGGCTGAAATTTTAGCAGCTAAGAAAACGAATCTATTGCTAATTGCTCGTTCAAGTGATTTGCTTGAAACACTTGCAAATAAACTAAAGTCAACATACCAAATTGAAACAGATTGGTTATCAGTCGATTTTACTGAAGATGGAGCTGCAACTAAAATATATCAGTGGTGCATAGACAAAAACTACAGCATTGATATTCTTATCAATAATGCTGGTTATGGATTAAGCGGTAAGTTTGAAGGGTATACTGCTAAAGAACATACAGATATGATGCAGGTAAATATGAATGTATTAGTAGCGTTATGTTCTTTGTTTCTTCCTGAACTTAAAAATGCACCGAAAGGACATATTCTAAATATTGCCAGTTCTGCCGCATATCAGGCGGTTCCGGGATTGAGTTTGTATGCTGCCAGCAAAAGCTTTGTTTTGAGCTTTAGCAGGGGTTTACAATATGAATTGAGGCATACCAATGTTCGGGTTACTACCATTTGCCCGGGTGGCACAGAAACCGACTTTGCCAATAGAGCTAATTTGAATGAAAAAGCTAGGAAAGCGGGTACCAAACTGAATATGACAGCAGAGAAAGTAGCCCATTTGGCTTTAGATGCGATGTTCGCTGGTAAAACTGAGAAAATAACAGGTTTTGTAAACCAAATAGGTGCCGCATTAGTATGGTTATTACCTAAAAAGCTGGTTGAAAAAACGGCTGCAGGGATCTATAGTCAGGATTAAAAGCCAAAAAAATATTTTGGTTTTGCAATTTCTGAAATTGCCCTTATATTTGCAGCCCTTTAAGGGGAATGGCTGCGTAGCTCAACTGAATAGAGTACCTCACTACGGATGAGGGGGTTTTAGGTTTGAATCCTAACGCGGTCACTAGAAAGCCTCATTCTGAGAAATCGGAATGAGGCTTTTTTATGGCCGTAAATATGTAACTTTTTGATTATTTGCTATCGCCCTTTTGTGGGTACCTTTAGAATGCATCATTGCAATTATTTAGAACCCATCAAAAAAACTTAACATACTGCTACGCACTTAAATATTAAATTTAAATTATTGTTTCAGTAAATCAATCAAACCATATGACTAAAAAACAATTTCGCAAAGACGTAGAAGCAAAACTAGATACCGCTTTTGGGCACTTAGCAAAAGGAGCAGATAAGAAATTTAAAATGATATTAAAGAAAGCTTC
>CAIYAG010000147.1 GCA_903924075.1 uncultured Bacteroidota bacterium
ATGCTCAATTGCATAGGCCCGTAGATCTTCTAGTGATAATTTTCCTAATTCAAATTCTTTTCCTTTAGCACTATCGAAAGAAGCATAGCGCTCCGCACGAAGTTGTTTGTAATCAGATTTTTGTAAAATATTATCTGCTGTGATCAGTCCTCTTGCAAATGTGTCGATACCGCCAATATGCGCATGGAATAGATCTGCAACATCTGTAGAATTCCTTCTACGCTTTGCATCGAAGTTGATACCGCCACCGCCAAATCCACCGGCTTCTAAAATGATCAACATCGACTCAGTAATTTCATTCAAACTATTCGGGAATTGATCTGTATCCCAACCGTTTTGAGAATCGCCTCTATTGGCATCTATCGAACCAAGCATTCCAGCATCAACCGCCACTTGTAGTTCGTGTTGGAAAGTGTGGCCAGCAAGTGTTGCGTGATTGACTTCAATATTTAATTTAAAATCGTTCAACAAATCATATTGTCTTAAGAAACCAATAACGGTTTCACTATCATAATCGTATTGGTGTTTGGTTGGCTCACATGGTTTTGGTTCAATAAAGAAAGTACCAGTGAATCCATTTTTTCTTGCATAGTCTTTTGCAGTGTGCAAGAATTTTGCCAAATGTTCTTTTTCACGTTTCATGTTGGTGTTGAGCAAAGTCATATAACCTTCTCTTCCACCCCAGAAAACATAGTTCTCTCCTTTCAATGCAATGGTTGCATCAATTGCTCCTTTAACCTGTGCAGCTGCATGAGACAACACATGAAAGTCAGGATTGGTTGAAGCACCATTCATATAACGTTTGTTACTGAATACATTTGCTGTACCCCATAACAGTTTTACACCACTAGCATCTTGCTTTTGTTTTAGGTATGCTGTTAAAGCTTGTAAACGCAAATCATTATCATTTACATCATTGGTATAATCAACAACGTCTACATCATGAAAACAATAATACGGCAATCCCAATTTAGTAATGAATTCAAAAGCCGCATCGGCTTTATCTTTTGCTCTCGCTACTGCATTTGCGTTTTCATTCCAAGGGTATACTTGTGTAGGTTCTCCAAAAGGGTCACTACCATTTCCAACAAAGGAATGCCAATAAGCTACCGCAAAGCGTAACCATTCTTTCATGGTTTTACCAGCTACTATTTTATTTTCATCATACCAACGATAAGCCAAAGGATTATCGCTATTTAAATCTTCAAATTGAATTTTTGAAATCCCTTTGAAATATTCTTTCTCTCCAATTAAAACTGACATAATTTTTCATTTATCTTTTTAGAAACTTACTTTGTAATTCTTAAATTTTTTAAAAGCCACCAGGGAAAAATCCCCGGTGGGATTGTCAAAAGACTGCTTGCTTGTTTTAATCTATAATACTGCTATTATAAATGATTTATAAACTCCTCATATTGAATAAGTATATTTTCCCTATTCAATATTGCGAGGTGAATTATATAATTTAATTTTTTGTAACTGATATTCACCTGAAACAATTCGTACATGGCGGCCCTGATGACTTTCATCCCCATTTAGTCTTCGTACCATTTGCTTACCTAAACCATTCCTATACTCCTCATCAATACTAGAAAAGTTTGCTACTTTATTTTTATCAATATTTTCAAATGTTGCTACAATGCCTGTCCCAGCAATTGCAAATTCGTTTTCAGAAATTTGTATGATCAATGCTCCTGATGCAGGCCATGTAGAATCTTTTAAACCGGAATGCCAAGGTAATTTTAGTTCATGATCAATTGTTACTAAATAGTTGCCCATCCGAATTTGTTGACCGCTATCTCCTTTATTTAAATACACACCATCCATATTCAAAAATGTTTTTTGTAAATACAAACTATCTGTCAATTTTAATACAGAATAACTGTTTGCAAGTGCTGTTTTAACTTTCCCATTTGCATTTTCAATAGAGAATGGAGAAAACCCTAATGATTTATAATGACCAAATAAGAAAAAATCCCTAGCAGCACAGGATTCAGACAATTGAATCTCTGGAATAAAAAGTGGGTTATCATTAACCGTATACAAATCGCACCAATATTGTATATCTGGATTATAAAAATCTGGTGAGAAAATATCTATTGAAGGAGCTGCAATTTGCCAAATGTTTAGCAAATGGGGCAATGGCCCGGCACTAGGATACTCACCTGGCATTCTCCCCTTTCTGGGTAAAGCTGCATTAACATACATGGGAATATCATATTCCTTTTTCCCTGCAACTGCAACTTGATTTGCATATGAAGCATAATACCATGCTTGAAAAATTTCGTCAGTTTCAATTCCAGTTCCAAAAACAGTACTCCAATTTCCTGTTACTTTTTTCCCATTTCCTTCCCATTTAGTTTTTAACTGAGGAACCAGCTTGCTTGAATTATTAATTAAGAATGATTTTAATGATGCTGGGATCTCAGATTCAAAGGCCTTATTTGCAACATTAGAAAATTCTCTTGCGGTAGGTAACATTCCTATTTCATTCTCCACCTGAACCATGATCACAGTATTCTCAACTTTATCGATCAAGTTAATATGCTGCATTAGTTTTGAAAATGCATGTCTATCTGCATCTAATGTGGAAGTTGAGAACACAGATAATATTTCTTGGCTTTTATTCTGATTGTCTTTCGTGCGAGGATATTTTTGGGAATTTGTTTTAACCCATTCAGGAACGTATGAACTCATACTATTTTTCCAGGTACCAAACCAAAGCAACACCAATTTGATATTATTTTTTCTTGCATCAGCTAAAAGACTATCTACAGATGTAAAATCAAATTTGTTTTCAGAAGGTTCAATTAACTCCCAATAAACAGGCATTAAAATGGTATTAAGACCCATGCTTTTAAATACAGGCCAAAATGGCTTAGTATAAGAAACATTGCTTGCGGTAGAATTACCGAGCTCACCACCTAAAATTAAAAAAGGGCTTTTATGAACATAGAGTTGTATCCGATCCCCATGTTTTTCTAGATGCGGCAAATTAGATTGCGCATATAAAACAACCGAGTTCACGAAAATAAAAACAATGATTAAAATAATATTCTTGTTCATTTTCATACACCTAAGTTCATAAAAGCCCTAATTATAAAGAAAGTAATATTACAAACCTTTTAATGCTTTTAAAACACCTCCGTAAGCTTTTTTCCTAGAATAATTTGCATTAAACAATAGAGGAAAATCTGCACCGCTTTTATACAACCAGCTTGTATCATCAGTTAAACCCCATACAGTAATACCTGCTTGTTGAGCTTTTGGAACATTTTTCAAATACGAATTAATGATATAGTAGTACATATCCGCCTGATAAGATGATTCAAGATCAGTTAATACAAAGCCAGATTTGAATAATGGATTAATTCGAATGTCTAATTCAGAAATACGAACCAAAAGACCCGTACTTGCCAATTTAATAAACATAGAATCTATTAAACCGTAACTGCTGTTCCACAAAGCATGTACTTGGGTACCAATACCATCAATAGCTGCACCTCTTGCCTTTAATTCTTTCACCAAAGCAATCAGTGAATCAGTTTTGGTTGCACTTGCTTCTAACCCGTATTCATTGATGAATAACTGCGCTGTTGCATCTGCAGCTTTAGCATATTGAAAAGCTTTCAAGGGAAAATCTCTTCCAAGATAGTCACCCCAGAAGAAAAGGTCTTTTGCTGTTTTATCAGATATATCAGAACTATTACCTGAGGTTCTTAATGCTCCAGATGGACTCAAAGGTTCATTTACGACATCCCATTGGTGAACTTTTGATTTAAAGTGATTTACCATATTGGTTGCAAATGTATTTAAAGCAGTATCCACTTTTAATGCAATTGATGGTCCTGTTGGCGCAGAAACCAATAACTTAACACTTGCATCGTCGATATAATAAGTGTTTGCTGCCTGTCCCATATCAAACAAGAATGTTGTAGATGAAATCGAGGCAGTAATTGTCCAAGAAACTTGTTGCCAAGTGGTATTAATGGTTTGGTCGCCCTGATATTGTGAACTGGTAGGCCCTGTAGACAATCTAATAGAACCGCCAGCTGATGCAGCTTTCACCCAATAAGAAATGGTATATTTCTGTCCAGGCACTGTTGCAAAAGCAGCACTAGAAACCTGTACTTTCCATTGGTTACCAGTTTGTGAAGTTGGGTTAACAACTTTCATATAACTGGTTCCAGCATGTGCATTTGCAGCATCTCCAGTATTGAAAGTGATGGTTGCACCATTGGTATTAAAAACACTCCAACTTGAAGCACCTGCTTCAAAACCAGGATTAGTCATTAATTCTGCGGGAGCAGGAATTGTGATACCTGTATAGTTTTTAAGGTATGTAGCATTTTGGTTTGAATGCCAAAGTAAAGTATGTCCATAAACTTCATTCGGACTAAACGCATTGATGATTGCATCAGCGTTGGTATAATTATAAGTACCATCGTCTTTAACAATCGCACCGTGTTTCATTGAGTAACCAACAGTAATTGCATCAAATTCATTTTTCGCAATCGCGGTATAATTGCCATCAGCGATATTGGAATATTCTACGGCTACCCCCAATTTCACATCGGTTGCAGACTTTAAAGATGCAGTTGTTGTATCTGAATAAGATCCTTGATTCAAGATGTTTACATCTTTCATTTTGGTACAAGAAACCGCAAATGTTGCAAATGCGATATATAATATTTTTTTTGCTTTTTTCATTGCTGAATATTTTAATAATTCTAGAATCGATTACTTAAATTTTAGTATCCGGGATTCTGATATTGAGTCTTATTTGGATCATTCATCGCATCTAATTGAGATTGCGGGATTGGTCTCAGTGCATGGAAAGCTTGTACTTTTGGTCCGGCCAAAGCATTGTACTTTTTAACTCTATCAACAAGCAAACCCCTACAAGCTAAATCAGCCCATCGAATACTTTCACCAAATAATTCCCTAGTTCTTTCCTCCATGATAAAATCTAAGGTCATATCTCCAGTTGTTAAATCAGCCCAAACAGGAGTTCTTGAAGTGCCTATATTTTTCTTAGCCATTAAAGCCTGACGATTGGTTAATTCAGTACTTGTTAATCCAGTTCTAAATGCAGCCCTTTGTCTTAATGTAAGAATTAATGGCAATGCATCACCTGGTCTACCATCTTGAATTGCAGCCTCTGCAGCTAGTAAATAAACTTCAGAAAATTTTGCAACTACAAATGGTCTACCAGAACAATCATTCACATTTGTTCTTGTGTTATCGTCATACTTTTTAATACTTGGATATAATGCAATAGCAGGATTGCCTGGAAGATAAAATTCTCTAGGTGCTACAATTCTATATTTTTTAGTTCCCAATGCAGTTAGAGAATCTGCATACCAATCAAATGGAGCTAAGAAATATGCAGTATCGCCAATATTAATTCCTACTGATGCAGAGTTTGCATTTGTGGCCAAGAATACGGTTCTAAAAGTATTGTCGTAACGACTATCATTTGTTTTATCTAAGAATGCGATGTTATAAACATATGGGTTTGGACATAATTGTCTAAGAGGTCTACCATATTGTATTACACGGTCAATTGGGAATTTACCAGATCCAGCTGGAACAGCCACATTGTTTTGATAATTACAATTGAAGAAATTATTCGACATGTTTGCTTTACCTGTAAATTCGGTAGATACATTATTAACTTCATTGTCAACTCCATCACCAGGGACACGTTCAACAGAATATAAAATCTCTGCATTGTAATCATTGCCTTCTTTATGCACATCTGCATAATTCTGAAGTAACGATACACCAAATCTACCTGGATTGTCTATTAAAGTTTTAGCAGCAGCCCATCCATTTTTAAAATCTGTTGCATCTTTTGCAGAAGAATATGCTTTATAGATGTATGCTTTTGCTAACATATGTAAAGCAGCAGCTTTTGAAAGTTTAAACGCTGTTGTAGGTCTTGCATCAGGCAAATTCAAAGAAGCATAAGTAAAGTCTTCAATGATAGTTTTATAATTTTTTACAAATAAATCAGCTTGTGGCAATCTATTAAAACCTTGAAAAGCCGACTGATTAAATGTTAATTCACCACTTCCAAAATCTAAAGGAACAGCTCCAAATTGTTGTACCAACAAGAAATAATACAAACCCCGTAAGTATCTTGCTTCAGCAATAATTGTAGTTTTTGCAGCAGCAGGCATATCTGCATTTGGCGCAAATTGTATCACTGCATTTGCCAAGTTGATATTGGAGAAATTTCTATTCCAAGGAGTTAGAATATGGCCGTTAGAAGAATTAATAGAATAGTCTCCTAACTGTGCTTCAGAGGTTGCATTAAATCCTTGATCGCCAGATGTTAATTCATCTGTGCCATTATTCATTGTAAGCAAGGCTCCCATTGGGCCGTAGTCAAAACGCATTCCTGAATAAAGTGCATTCACTGCATTTTGGATACCAGCAGGGGTTTTTAGATATTCAATGGTAAAAACAGTGTAAGGTTGTTCTACTAATACTTTTTTACATCCAGGTAATAAGCCAACAATTACTATTGTTAGTATGATATATAAATATTTTTTAAGTTTCATAACTTTTAAATTTTAGCAGTTAGAAAGTAAGGTTTAATCCAAGATTGAAAGAGCGAGTTGGCGGTGTAGTTAAGCCAATTGTTAACGCTCTACCAGAAATGTTACCTGGATCTTGAACACCCTGATTACCAGTTCCCGTTGCTTCAGGATCAACTCCACCCATTCTCATATATGGTGAGTAAATCACAAAAGGGTTTTGAATAGACAAATACAAACGAATATTTTGAGCTTGTATTTTCTTCAATGCCTTTTCACCAAATGTAAATCCTAGGTTGATGCTACGCATTTTAATAAAACTTGCATCATAATATCCCAAAGTAGAAGCTCCTAAAGTTGCTGATGACATAGCACTAGGTGCAGGGAAATCATTGCTTGGATTATTTGGTGTCCAATAATTCACATTGATATTATTTCTCTTACCATCTAATACATTAATATATGCTGCATATGGTTGATAAACCTGACTAACCAATGTTCCGCCAAATCTTGCATAGATTAAGAATGAAAAATCAAAATTCTTATAAGAAAATCTGTTGGTCATTCCACCTTGCCAATCTGCCTGGCTGCTTCCAATGACTGAACGATCATTGTTTGCATCGATCTTACCATCACCATTCAAATCTGCTAATTTGATAGAACCTATGGTAGCACCGTATTTAGCTGCTAATTGTGCTTCATCTTTTTGCCATACCCCTAATTTGGTATAATCATAAATAGCTGTAAGGGGCTGACCAATGAATAACTGGCTAGCAATGTTCTGTGTGAAACCATCTGTTAATTTAACTAGTTTGTTTCTGTTCCAGAAGATATTCATATCAGTTGTCCATTTAAAACCACTGTTTGTATTGACATTTACTGAAGAAATGGTAAACTCAAATCCTTTATTTGACATTTCACCAATATTGGTAACATATGATCTTGTAATACCTGAAGTTGGAGGTAATGCAATACCGTAAAGGATATTGTTTGTATGTGCATTATAATACTCAATAGTACCAGTAATTCTATTTTTAAGTATCGCGAAATCTAAACCAAGATTTAATGTTCTGGTGTACTCCCAATCTAAGTTTGGATTAGGTAAATTCAAAACGTTATAACCAGTTACAATTGTTGGTCCATAGTTGTATCTTATAATCCCACCCGCTGAATTTCCATATAGATCATTAAGATTACCCACATTACCCAATGATGCATAAGGGCTAATTGATTGATTAGAAGTTTCACCCCAACCTGCACGTAGTTTTAATAAATTCACAAATTCTGTGTTCTTCATGAATTTTTCGTTACTCACAATCCAACCTGCTGAAATTGCGGGGTATTTGTGGTATTTATTTCCTTCTGCTAAACGAGAAGATCCATCAATACGCCCAGTTGCAGTTAACATAAATCGATTATCATATACATAGTTTGCTCTGGCCATATAAGAGATCAAACCCCATGTTGTTTCGCCTCCACTAACTGTAGGTTTCACATTGTTTGAAGCGTTTGACTGACCCAAATTATAGAATTGAATAAAGTCCTCATCAATAGAATCTTTACTAACAAATGTGTTATGACTGAAATCTTGTTGAACACTATACAAGCCTGTAATAGTTAATCTGTGTTTTTTAGCAATTTCTTTATCATAAGTAAGAACATTCTCAATTGTGTAACCATATCCAACTGAATTATTTACACTAGCCGTATTACCTTTTCCTGCACGGAAGAAACTAGGTTTTGCTTTTGTGTCTTGACTCTGGAACTGATCATTCTCTTGTTGTCTAAAATCAAGGCCCACATTTAATCTGTATTTCAATCCTGGCATGATTTGTACTTCCCCATAAATACTATTGAATGTTCTAAACCTTCTAACTCTATCAACCCAGCTATTGTCATTATTTTTTAAGAATACAGGATTATATGTAGATGGTTTGTCATCTGTATTACCATAAGGAGACAGAATTGTGTTACCTAAAGAATCGTATGGCGTATACAAAGGACTTGCTGCTAAAACGTTGAACATTGGGTTTACAAACTGGCTACCATTTGTGTTTGTAACAGTATTCAATGTATTCAATCCAACTTTTACAAACTTCCCGATTTTACTATCGATCGTAGCTCTCAAAGAGTAACGAGAGAAATCCTGACCAGGAAGCACCGTCTTTTCTTTATAATATCCACCACCCAATGAATAGGTAGTACCATTGGCGCCCCCAGAAACCGATAAATTGTTATCGGTTACATTTCCGTTACCATACATTAGATCCTGCCAATCGGTATTAACGCCTTTGGCTTTGTTTGCCAATTCATCAGAAAGATAGCCGGCTGTCCAGTTTGAAATATCTCTCATTGCCTGATACTGACTTGCATCCATCATAGGATATTTTTTTGTTACCGACGAAACACCATAATAAGTGTTGAATGAAATTTTAGTATCACCAGTTTTTCCGCGTTTTGTACTAACAAGTATCACCCCGTTTGATCCACGTGATCCATAAATTGCAGTAGCAGATGCATCTTTTAATACTTCCACAGAAGAAACATCATCAGGATTGATATCATTTAAGTTACCTCCTTCATAGGGAATACCATCTAAAACTAGCAAAGGATCATTAGAGCCACTGATAGATCTTTCACCTCGAATTCTAATAACCGCACCAGCACCAGGTTTGGTGCCAACTTTTTGAATTTCAAGACCAGCAGCCTGACCTTGCAAAGTTTGCTGAAGATTCGGTGCAGAAACTTCTCTTAAAGCTTTTTCATTAATAGATACAACTGAACCAGTTACATCTTTCTTTTTCTGAGTACCATACCCAACCACTACAACTTGCTCTAATTCAGTTGCAGCTTGCATGAGTGTAATTGTAATATTTTTGGAATCAGCAAGAACAGTAAATTCCCTTGAAGCATAGCCCATTGCAGAAATTAGTAATTTCTTATCAACAGCAACGTTAAGATCAAAAACACCAGATTCATTACAAGCAACACCAGTTGTTGTACCTTGAACACGAACCGATGCGCCAGATATTGGCTTACCAGTATTATCAATGACCTTTCCTTTTATTTGAACTTTTGTTTGGGCATGTGATAAAGTAGTTAGGCAAAGCAAGAAGATAAAGGCAAAGAACGCTTTCATCATTATTTTGGGTAAGACCCATTTGAGATTTTTAGCAATCGACATAAATATTCCTTTTTAGTATAATGTATTTAGTTTAAAACACGTTTGATGAAGTGGTGAGCTAACCAGAATTCAACTGCAATAGGTGTTTTCGATAATAATTTCCTGATACAGGAACGCTGTTTAGAAGCGAATTCGGAGTTTGGATTGGTGACATATGGCAGTCGTTTTGTGGTAACAAATGACATCGAAATTCATTTGTGAGAACGAATATAGATAATTTTGTTAAAAATGTAAACGTTTACATCTTTTTTTATAAAAAAATATTTTTAGTAGCTTTATAGCCATTTATAATAGACTTTTACACATGTAAACGATTGTATGTCAAGAGAAGTAACAATTTATGATATTGCCAAGGATTTGAAGATTTCTATCGCTACTGTAAGCAGGGCGTTAAAAAATGACCCAAAAGTGAGACCAGATACAAAAAAGAAAATTCTGGATCTAGCTGAAAAAAAAGGCTATCGAACCAACTACTTTGCTAGCAGTCTTAGAAAAAGAAAAACTCATATAATTGGAGTTTTAATGCATGAATTGAATACGCAATTCATGGTATCGGTTTTATCAGGAATAGAAAAGGTGCTTTCCGAAACAGACTATGATATTATTATTGCTCACTCCGGCGAATCTGGAAAAAAAGAAGTTGCCAATGCGAATAACTTATTTCACAAAAGAGTTGATGGCGTAATTGCTTCCCTTGCATATGATACCCCTAACCTATCCCACTTCGATCAGTATACTGAAAAAAATATTCCAGTCATTTTTTTTGATCGTGTAGAAGAAAATAGTACTGGCACAAAAGTGATCATCAATAATTTTAAAGCGGGCTTTGATGCAACACAACATTTGATCGAACAGGGCTGCAAAAGAATTGTTCACGTAACAGGTAATTTATCCAGAAACGTTTATGCAAATCGACTTGAAGGATACAAAGCTGCATTAAAAGAAAACAATATTCGTAATAGGGATAGTTACCTGATTGTAAATGACCTTCAAAAGAAATGTTGCATTGAAGCTGCAAAGAATATTGCTAAGATGAAACCCTTACCAGATGGCGTTTTCATCACAAATGATATTTCTGCAGCAATTATGATGCAAACATTTAAAGAGCTTGGAATAAAAGTTCCAGATGACATTGCCGTTGTAGGATTTAATAACGAAACAATTTGCACTATTGTTGAACCAAACCTTACAACAATAGATTATCCTGGTCTTAATATGGGAGAAGTAGCAGCAAGGAATTTGATCAATCATTTAAATGGTAATGGAGATATTAAACTTACTAGTTCAATCGTAATCAAATCCGAATTAATTATTCGAGGATCATCACTCAAAAACAAAAAATTGCAACAAAGTATCGAGAAGAAATAAAAACTATTTTAAACAATTAATTATATCACTTTGAATCAGCCAAATAAAATCGCAATTGTAACAGGCGGAGGCTCCGGAATCGGGCTAGCTATCGTCAAAAAATTTATTCAAGAAAATATTACAACAATCATTATCGGAAGAGATATTGAAAAACTGAATGCCGCAAAAAAAGAATTCGGAGATCTTTGCATTCCCATTTCTTTTGACCTGAACAATCTCTCAGTAATCCCATCACTAGTAAATGATCTGATTGCTAAGTTTGGCAAAATTGATATCCTAGTAAATAATGCAGGAATCAACTTAAAAAAGGATTTTACCGAGGTAAGTGATGAAGAGTTTCAACGAATCTTACTCACAAACGTCTCAGCAGTGTTTACCCTCTCAAGAGAGGTAGTTAAAGCCATGATTACCAATGTAAACGGTTGCATTATAAATATAAGTTCTATGGCATCGCAATATGGACTTCCCAAGGTAATCGCCTATACTGCATCAAAATCAGCCATTGAGGGAATGACAAGGGCCATGGCAGTTGAACTTTCTCCTCTTGGAATCAGAGTTAATTGTATAGCTCCTGGTTTTATCGCTACCGAAATGAGTGCCACTGCACTTAATAATGATCCAGAGCGCAAAAACAAGGTCCTCAGAAGAACGCCGATGGGTAGACTTGGCCTTCCATCAGATGTAGCAGATGCAGCTTATTATTTAGCAGGCGATTCAGCAAAATATACTACTGGAGTAATACTTCAGATTGATGGAGGTAATAGTATTGGTTTTTAATAATAATTAATTGAAACGCAAGTCAAATGAAGAAATTTAGATTGTTGCTAATAATTGCATTTCCCATTTTTTATCAGGCAAATGCACAATTAACGATATTAGAACATCCTGCTGTTAATAGTTTTCCGATAGCTACATCTTCCCAAATTACCTATATATATACAGATTCAACAGACGATTGGCTCATTCAAAGATCTGCCCAACTTTTGCAGCAGGATCTAGAATTAATTACGAATAAAAAACCACTTCTGATACACGATATAAGATTGGCAAAGTACTATGCCATTATAATTGGCTCAACCAATAGATCTGCTACCATTCAGCAATTAGCCGAAACCAAAAAGATTTATCTTGATTCTCTACGGAATAAATGGGAATCATACCAAATTACTACAGTGGCCTCTCCTTTTAAAAACATTCAATCTGCTTTAGTAGTTACCGGTAGTGATAAAAGAGGTACTGCCTATGCTGTTTTTGAACTTTCGAAATCAATAGGGGTTTCTCCCTGGTATTGGTGGGCTGATGTACCTGCAATAAAGAAAAATGCATTATATATTAAGAATGGCACCTACCAATTTGCATCACCTTCCGTAAAATATCGGGGTATTTTTATTAATGACGAGGCTCCTGCTTTTTCTGGATGGACAAGAGAAAAGTTTGGAGGTGTTAATCACCTTGTTTATGAAAAGATGTTTGAATTATTATTAAGACTCAAAGCCAATTATTTATGGCCAGCAATGTGGGGAAATGCATTTAATGATGATGACAAATTAAACCCTATTCTGGCAGATAAGTATGGTATAGTAATGGGCACATCCCACCACGAACCAATGTTAAGGGCACAACAAGAATGGAAGAGATATGGCAAGGGTGACTGGAACTATAATAAAAACGATTCAGTACTCAAAAGCTTCTGGCGCAAAGGGATTCAAAATATGGGGGCACATGAAAGTATTGTTACCATTGGCATGAGGGGAGATGGAGATGAACCTATGACAGAAGGAACGGCCATTTCTTTATTAGAAAAAATTGTTGTAGATCAAAGAAAGATCATTGAAGAAGTAATCAATAAACCAGCTACTGCCCAACCGCAACTTTGGGCTTTGTACAAGGAAGTACAGGACTATTATGACAATGGAATGCGTGTACCAGATGATATTACTTTATTATTATGTGACGACAATTGGGGAAATATTCGCAAGCTTCCAAAATTAGGAGAGGCAAAAAGAAAAGGAGGCTACGGGATGTATTATCACTTTGATTATGTAGGCGATCCTAGAAATTATAAATGGATCAATACAAATAATATTTCGCGTGTATGGGAACAAATGCATTTAGCCTATGAATATGGTGTTGATCAAATTTGGATCGTGAATGTGGGAGATTTAAAGCCTATGGAATTCCCAATTAGCTTTTTTTTAGATTATGCATGGGATACAAAAAGATGGAACCAAAATAATCTAATGAGTTATTATTCAAATTGGGCTGCGGAACAATTTGGCAAAGACTACGCAACAGAAATAGGATCCATTATTTCATCCTATTCAAAACTGAGTGCTAGAAGAAAACCTGAATTGATCAACGAAGAAACTTTCAACCTAGAAAACTATCAAGAATCTGAAAGAATTACCAATGAGTTTGAAAAACTGCTAGAAAAAGCAGAAGTAATTAACAAGCAACTTCCCTCCAATTATAAAGATGCTTATTTTGAATTGGTTTTACATCCTTTAAAATCATTGACCAATTTAATACAATTGTATGCAACCATTGCACAAAATAAAAAGGCTGCAAAACTTTATCAAGCTAATACCAATCAACTTGCTAATAAAGCCAAACAATTGTTTCTTAATGATTCATTGCTATCGGTTCAATACCATCAAATTGCAAATGGCAAATGGAACCATATGATGGATCAAACGCATATTGGATATACCTATTGGCAACAACCTCTTACAAATACAATGCCGATGGTTAAGTATATATCAAATGATTCTATAAGACCAGATATAATGGCAATTCATCCGATAAGCATTTCTTCCGAAAGGAGTATTCATTATAATGCTAGCAAAAACTCCTTTTATGAAAAGGATGGATACATTTCCATTCATGCAGATCATTACACTAAGGCAAACGATAGTGGGTCTATCCAATGGCAAGTCATTCCAAATATTGGTCGAACAAATTCTGGTATCAGTAGCTTCCCAGTTACAGCATACACACAAAATATTTCAGACAAATCACCTTCATTATTCTACGACATTTACACTTATGATAGCGGTACAGTTAAGATAAATACTTTATACTCCCCTACTTTGAATTTTCAAAATACGGATGGCCTGAAATGTGCTATATCAATTGACAATGAACAACCGCAAATTATTATCATCAATGTAGGATTGAAGAATAGAGAAACCTGGGAAAAATGGGTAGCAAATAATATCATTACAAAATCAACGACACATACCATTTCTAAGCCCGGAAAACATACAATCAAATATTGGATGCTAGATCCTGGAATCGTTCTTCAAAATATCCTTGTAGATTTTGGGGGATTAAAACAGAGTTACTTAGGACCAGAGGAAACAAAAATCAAATAATTGCCAAAAATTGCATATGAAATATTCTAACACAATTCAGTTCAAAATGGCAATTGCCATATCTATTTCTTTTTTATTAAGTAATTGTACCGTTTCAAAAAGAACTAATGAACCTTTAGGATTGAAGGAATCCTATAAAAATAGTTTCTTAATTGGGGCTGCTCTTAACGGAGCTCAAATAGATGAAACAGATCCAATTGTTGCTAAAACAATCACCCATGAATTTAGCGCAATTACCCCTGAAAACGTGATGAAAGCTGAAATCATTCATCCAGGTTGGGACATCTACAATTTTAATTATGCAGATAAACTAGTAGCATTAGGGAAAAAATATCAGATCGCCGTCAATGGACACACCCTGATCTGGCATAGTCAATTGCCAGAATTTGCAAAACGAATCAATAATTCCGATAGTTTAAGATATTATTTTGAAAACCATATTAAAACTTTAGCCAGTAGATACGATGGTAAAATTGCATCATGGGATGTTGTTAATGAAGCATTGAATGAGGATGGTAGTTTACGCAATACTATATTCTTACAAAAGTTAGGTCCGAATTATATCGTAGAGGCCTTCAGATTGGCACAAAAAGCTGCTCCCAACACTGAACTTTATTACAACGATTTTAATATAGAAAACCCACAAAAAAGAGCTGGTGCTATAGATATGATCAAGAAAATTCAGGCTGCAGGAGTAAGAATTGATGGCGTTGGAATTCAGGGACACTGGCAAGTAAATAAAGTACCATTCAATAATATCGAAGAAAGTATCATCGCATTTTCAAAACTTGGTCTTAAAGTCATGTTTACAGAGTTAGACATTACCGTTTTGCCCAATCCATGGGATTCAAACACTGCAGACGTAAATATGAAAGCAGAGAATAATGCTTACTTTAATCCCTATACTTCAGGGATTCCTGATTCAATACAACAAATTTTTACAAAAACATATATAGATTTATTTGCCCTATTTTTAAAACATAAAAAAGAAGTTACTCGTGTAACATTCTGGGGGGTGAACGACCATCAATCATGGCTTAACGATTGGCCAATCAAAGGCAGAACCAACTATCCTCTATTGTTTGATCGGAACTCAAAACCAAAAGACACTTATTATAATATCTTAGATCTACCAAAACAAATTCAATAACCATTACTTTATATCTACCCAACTATTAATAAAATATTATGAATAACAACGCTTCACAAAAATTATCCGTGATTGAGAAAATCGGCTATAGTTTAGGCGATCTGGCAGCCAATTTGATCTTTCAAACCCTGATGGCCTTTTTGGCCTTTTTCTATACAGATATTTATAAAATCCCACCAGCTAAAGCGAGCTTGGTAATTTTGATCGGAGGTATTGTAGGTGCTTTTTTTAATATTATCATGGGCGCCATTGCAGATCGCACCAATACCAGATGGGGTAAATTTCGGCCATGGGTTTTATGGACAGCCATTCCTTTTGGCGTGATTGCACTACTTGCATTTTCTACTCCAAATTTTAATGAAACGGGTAAAGTTATCTATGCCTTTATTACTTACTTTTTATTAGTTATCATCTATTCAGCAAACAACTTACCCTATTCTGCTTTGAGTGGCGTACTCACTGGTGATATGAAGGAAAGAAATAGTCTTTCTTCGTATCGATTTGTTGCTGTAATGGTTGCCCAATTCATTATCCAAGTATTGCTATTACCTATTGCTATTTCTGTAGGACATGGTGATAAAGCTGCAGGGTTTGAAAAAGTGATGCTCGTATTTGCAATTACAGGTATTATTTGTTTTCTCATAACCTTCTTAACAACAAAAGAAAGAATTGTTCCTCCAGTTGAACAGAAAACCCCAGTTAGTCAAGACCTAGCCGACCTTTCTAAAAATAAGCCCTGGTTAATAATGCTTAGTCTAACAATACTAGTATTTATTACCTTATCTATGAAAGGAGGTATGAATATCTTTTATTTAAAAAACTATTTAACAGAAGCAAGCGAATCATCATTTCTTGATTCGATTGGTTTTCATCAGCTATTAGCAGGTCTGAGCAATACTTTTGGCAAAGAAGCTTTTGAAGAATTTTATAAACCAGGTAGCGCACCTTATGCTGTATCAAGCCTTGTTGGTGCTACTAGTACCATTGCAATGATCATTGGAATTTTCTTTTCAAAACCACTCGCCGATAAATTTGGAAAGCGAAATATCTATGGAATCTTCCTCTCTTTATCTGCTTTATGTTTAATTACTATCAGTTTTTATCCCAATACATTCGTAGGCGCTTTCGTATTCATGCAAACATTACATGGTTTAATTTATGGTGTAACCATTCCATTATTATGGGCTATGATCGCAGATGTTGCAGATTATAGCGAATGGAAAAACAATAGAAGGGCAACTGCCATTATTTTTTCAGCTATGATATTTGGATTAAAATTTGGGCTAAGTGTTGGAGGCGCTTTAAGTACATGGCTATTAGGCATCTTTGGCTATAATGCAGACGCAGCAATACAAACACAATCTGCGATTAATGGAATTAAAATCCTTGCAACCATTTTACCAGGCCTCATTTTCATTGTGGGTGCCGGGTTGTTATTTTGGTATACTATCGATAAAAAAATGGAGCTACAACTTGAAGCAGATCTAAAAACAAAAAGAAATAAAGATTAAACACTCGTATTTATATGCCTGAAGAAAATTTAGACCATATCGATTTTGCCGAATTACATAAAAAGGCAATTTCTCAACCACTTGTAACAAATATCTATACAGCCGATCCATCAGCGCATGTTTTTGATGGTAAAATATATATTTATCCATCACACGATGTTGATGCGGGTGATGCTTTTGATGATTTGGGTAGTCATTTTGCTATGGAAGATTATCATATCTTATCCATGGAGACACCTACAGATACGCATGCAAAAGACCACGGAGTTTCTTTACATGTTAAGGATGTAATATGGGCTGAAAAGCAAATGTGGGCTCCTGATGCAGCAGAAAAAGATGGAAAATATTATTTGTTTTTCCCTGCAAAAGATTGCAATGGCATATTCAGAATTGGAGTTGCAATAAGCGACTCCCCTACTGGTCCGTTTACTCCAGAACAAGAAGCAATCAAAGATAGCTTCTCTATCGACCCTGCTGTTTTCCAAGATGATGATGGCAGTTACTATATGTATTTCGGAGGCATCTGGGGCGGACAGTTACAACGTTGGAGAACTGGAGAATTTAAAAGTGAAGATCCGGAAAGTCCATTTGCTTTTTTACCAGAAGAAAATGAACCCTCTCTTTGTGCTAAAGTTGCAAAGCTTTCTACCGATTTGTTGAGTTTTGCTGAACCCGTAAAAGATGTTGTTATTCTAGATGAAAGCGGCAAACCGCTTTTACAAGGCGATACTGATAGAAGATTCTTCGAAGCATCCTGGATGCATCAATACAATGGAAAATATTATTTCTCCTATTCAACAGGAGATACCCATTTTTTGTGTTATGCCATTGGCGATCACCCTTATGGGCCATTCACATATGCTGGTAGAATATTGAATCCTGTTGTTGGGTGGACTTCACACCATTCCATTTGTGCATTCCAAGGCAAATGGTATTTATTCTATCATGATAGCAGTTTGAGCAATGGAGTAACACATTTAAGATGTGTAAAAGTTACTGAGTTACACTATGATGAAGCTGGTAAAATCATTACTATCGATCCATATAAATAACAGAAACATGAAATTCAATAGCAAAATATTATTGTTTCTTTTAGGACTCATCAGTATCATTACTACTAATGCACAATTAAGACTTCCAAGGCTCATTAGGGATAGTATGATTCTTCAAAGAGATGTTCCGGTTAAGATTTGGGGTTGGGCAAATAAAAAGGGAACAGTAAAAGTAAATTTTAATAAAAAAAACTACAAATCTGTTGCAGACACCAATGGTAATTGGTCTGTTGTTTTACCTGCCACCAAGGCGGGAGGCCCATATACTATTACAGTAGTTGGAGATCATACTATTGAACTGAAAGAAATATTATTTGGAGATGTTTGGATTTGCTCTGGGCAATCAAATATGGTGCATCAAATGGAATTGCATAGTGTGAAATATGCTAATGAAGTAGCTTCTGCAAATAATCCGCAGATCAGACATTTTTGGGTTCCAAATTTAGCTGATATGCAAAAGCCACATGATGATTTATCAAATGGTTTCTGGAAATCTGCAAACCCAAAAGATATCAGTGAGTTTTCCGCAGCCGCTTATTTTTTTGCTATAAAAATTTATGAACAATACCATATACCCATCGGTTTGATCAATGCCAGTGTGGGCGGCACACCCATTGAAGCATGGATCAGTGAGGAAGGTTTAAAAGACTTTCCTATGATTCAAACCACCATTCAAAAAAATAAGGATACAGCTTATATCAATAGTTTCAAAAGAGTATCTGCAAATATGCCCCCTAGACCCAAATCAGAAGATAAAGGCATGTTGAATAAATGGTACGACCCGAATTATGTACCAAAGGGATGGCATACGATTACTGTACCAGGATTTTGGGAAGACCAGGGCGTAAAAGATCTGGATGGTGTGGTTTGGTATAGGAAGGAATTTGAAGTTCCCAAAACAATGATCAATAATGCATCCCGATTGTTTTTAGGTAGAATCGTTGATGCAGATAATGTGTACATAAACGGTACTGCTATTGGCAATACAACTTATATGTATCCACAAAGGCGCTATACCATTCCTGCAGGAGTATTACACGAAGGGAAAAATTTAATCGTAGTAAAAATTCAAAATTCGTTTGGAAAAGGTGGTTTTGTACCCGATAAACCCTACTATTTATTTGCAGGAAATGATACCATTGATTTAAAAGGATATTGGCAATATAAAGTTGGCGAAGTTTATGTTCCCATGCAAAGAGGAATGGGTGGTGGAGGAATTTCTGCTATCAATCAACCATCTGCCTTGTATAATGCCATGATTGCCCCATGTATCAATTTTGCCAATAAAGGCATTTTATGGTATCAGGGCGAATCAAATACTGGCCGAGCAAATGAATATGCGCAATTACAATCTGCACTCATCAATGATTGGAGAAATAAATGGCATAACCCCTCTGCTCCTTTTTTATATGTGCAGTTACCTGGCTTTATGGACATGAATTACTTGCCATCTGAAAGCCAATGGGCTCAGTTCAGACAAGCACAATTACAAACATTAGCAATCCCCAATACGGGAATGGCAGTAGCGATTGATCTTGGAGAATGGAATGATATACACCCTGATAGGAAAAAAGAAGTTGGTGAAAGATTGGCCTTATGGGCTAGAAAAGTGGTATATCATGAAAACGATCTCGTTTATTCAGGCCCACTGTATCAATCATCCAATATTGATGGCAATAAAATAGTGATTTCATTTACCCAAATTGGCACAGGCTTATCAAGCATTGACGGTGAAGAACTTTATTACTTTTCCATTGCGGGTGAGGACAAAAAATTTGTTTGGGCTACAGCAAAAATTGAAGGCGATAAAGTTATCGTTTGGAGTGAAGGAATCAGTAATCCAAAATATGTGCGATATGCATGGGCGGATAATCCTGATGGCGCAAATTTAAGTAATAAGGAAGGTTTGCCAGCATCCCCTTTCACAACAGAAAAATAAACATTCAACCACCAAATACTAGATAAAATGCGAAAACTAATTTGCTCATTTTTGATTGTCTTATGTTTTTTAACAAATTCAATTTCAGCCCAAACTAGGATTAGCCTTAATCTAAATGCGGCAAAAGACACCATTAATAAAAATATCTATGGTCATTTTGCAGAACATTTAGGCCATTGTATCTATGGTGGATTTTATGTGGGAGATAACAATACAAAAATCCCAAATAAAGATGGGATTCGATTAGATGTAATGGAAGCTTTGAAAAAACTGAAAGTTCCAGTACTTCGTTGGCCAGGTGGATGTTTTGCAGATACATACCATTGGAAAGATGGTATCGGCAAAAAAAGTGAACGTCCATCTATGCTAAATGTTTGGTGGGGAAATGTAAAAGAAGACAACAGCTTTGGTACTAACGAGTTTTTGAACATGTGTGAGGTACTTGGCGCTGAACCTTACTTAAGTGGAAACGTAGGCAGTGGCACGCCTCAAGAATTGGCAGATTGGGTTAAATATACAACGCATCCTAAAGGAAGTAGCCCGATGCCCGACTTAAGAGCAAAGAATGGCAGGCCCAATCCATGGAATGTACGTATTTGGGGACTAGGGAATGAAGCTTGGGGCTGCGGAGGCAATATGACTGTAGAACATTATGCAGACGTATACCGACAATATGCAACCTTTATGACCGACTATCCCAAAAAGCTTTATAGAGTTGCATCTGGAGCATCTGATGATGATTATAAATGGACGGAGGTATTAATGCAAAAGCTTCCAAAAAACATGTTTGACGCTTTGGGTCTACATCATTATTCTGTGATTAGTTGGGATAAAAAAGGATCTTCCACTGATTATTCAGAAAGCGAATACTTTAGTTCCATGACACAAGCTTTGTTCATGGAAGAACTTGTATCAAAGCATAGTGCCATCATGGATAAATATGATCCTAAAAAAACAAAAGCATTAGCTGTTGACGAATGGGGCGGCTGGTATGATGTTGTACAAGGAACAAATGGCGCATTTTTATTCCAGCAAAACACTATGCGTGATGCGATGATCGCAGGTAGCACATTGAATATTTTCAACAACCATTGCGATCGGGTTAAAATGGCAAATCTTGCCCAAATTATTAATGTTTTACAGGCGGTAATATTAACTAATGATGAAAAATTAGTATTGACCCCCACCTATCATGTAATGGAAATGTATAACGTTCATCAAAATGCAGTGATGATTCCTATTACATTAAACACAACTGATTATGCATTGAATGGCAAAAGCTTAAAAGCCGTATCAGCATCTGCTTCAAAAGATAAAAATGGGGTAATTCATATTTCTCTTGTCAATATTGATGCCAATAAAGAACAAAAGATTTCAATAGACCTTGGTGATTTTAAGGCCAATGCAATTACTGGAAGAATTTTGAAATCTGCCAGGCTTCAGGATTATAACAGTTTTCAAAATCCTAACATCATCAAACCCGAAACATTCAAAGACGCAAAAATCAATGGTGGTTCAATTGAGGTAACCTTACCAGCATTTAGTGTTGCTGTGCTCGAATTGAAATAAAAGTGGCAAGCAGCAATTTAAAATATTCAAACCAGTAATCATATGCATAAATCCATGTTGTTTTTTGTTTTTTGTTTATTCCTATTTACAAATGGTATAGCTCAACCTTCCTCAGTTTGGAATGGGAAGAAGTGTGCGGTAGTATTAACTTATGATGATGGTTTAAATGTTGACTTAATCAACGCAATTCCTACTCTTGATTCGTTGGGATTAAAAGCTACTTTCTATATCTCTGATTATTTCGATGGATTACATGAACAATTATTGGAATGGAGAAAAGCGGCTACAAACGGACATGAATTAGCCAATCATACTATTTGGCATCCTTGCGAAGGCGGTAGAGCTGGACGCGAATTTGTACAACCGGAAACAGATCTAAATAACTATTCTGTAAGCCGAATTATTAAAGAAATCAAGAGTATGAATACTATATTGAAAGCCATCGATGGTAAAACAAAAAGGACATTCGCTTATCCATGTGGTGATACCAAAATACATGATACAACTTACCTAGATGGTTTGAAAAATGAATTTATTGCTGCTAGAGGAGTTAAGTCTGAAATGCTGACTGCTGATAAAATTGATCTTTACAATATTGGCTGCTTTATGATTAATGGGCAAACAGGTGAACAACTAATAAGTTTGGTGGATCAAGCAATTGCAAGCAATACACTACTTGTATTTCTTTTTCATGGTGTTGGTGGTGAACATGGATTAAATGTTTCCTTAACCGCACATAGTGAACTATTGCATTATTTGAAAAAACAGGAAAAAGAGGTTTGGGTTACACCACTTTTAGAAGTGGCAACTGCAATTAAATCTTACCAAGCAACAAATAAATAATCAGATTTGAAAAAAGTATGCTTCACAATCGCTTTAGCAATTCTAAGCTATTTTTCTTTTGCACAAAACAAGGATCAATATATTAATCCCATATTAGCTGGATTTTATCCTGACCCAAGTATTTGCAAAGTAGGTAATGCCTATTATTTAGTGAATTCAACATTTGCTTATTTCCCCGGATTACCCATTTTTAAAAGCTTTGACTTAGTTCATTGGAAACAAATTGGGAATGTGATTAATAGAGCATCACAAATGGATTTTAAAGGGGCTGGCGTTTCAAGAGGGTTATTCGCACCAACCATCCGCTATCATAATGGCTTATATTTTATTACTTGCACAGAAGTTGATGGGAAAGGAAATTTTGTAGTTACCGCTAAGAATCCAGAAGGTCCATGGTCTGACCCAGTGCTTTTGCCAGAAGTGAATGGTATTGATCCATCTCTATTTTTTGATAGTGACAAAGCTTATATCATCTATAATAGTATTCCACCAGAGAATAAATCATTGTACGATGGACACAGAACAATTCGTATCAATGAATTTGATCCGAAACAATTAAAGATTATTGGAGAAAATAAAATACTAGTAAATGGAGGAACTGATATTAATCAAAAACCTTCCTGGATTGAAGGACCACATATCATTAAAAAAGATGGAAAATATATTTTATATGCAGCACAAGGAGGAACCGGATTCAACCATAGCGAAGTGGCATTTAAAAGCAATCAGATATTTGGACCCTATTTGCCCTACACAAATAATCCAATCTTAAAACAGAATCAGAAGGAAACTAATAATCGTTTCCCAATTACATCAACAGGTCATGCCGATCTTGTAGAAACCGAAAATGGCAAATGGGAAGCTGTATTTCTGGGGTGCAGGCCATATGAATCTGATTACTATA
>CAIYAG010000148.1 GCA_903924075.1 uncultured Bacteroidota bacterium
ATCGTGAGCAAGCAGTAGGGTTGGCTAAGGTAGAAGCCATTTATTTTCCCAGTATGGCTCTGATGATCGGATTGAGTACCTTATTTACTATTTGTATTGGCGGGATTCAAGCTTTACATGATACCAGTAAACTTGGATTGATTGTGGAGTTCGTGATTTACATCAATATGCTTACATTTCCTGTAAGTGCTATCGGATGGACTGCAAGTATGATTCAAAGAGCAGCTGCTTCACAAAAGCGTATCAACGAATTCCTAGAAGCTACACCAACTATTGAGAATTGTAAGAACCCTTCGAAACTGGCGATTACAGGAACGATTGAATTTGATCAGGTAAGTTTTACCTACCCACATACTGGAATAAAAGCTATCCAAGATCTTAATTTAAAGATTGAAAAAGGACAAAAAATATTGATACTTGGTAGAACAGGAAGTGGTAAATCAACGATTGCACAACTATTATTGCGTTTTTATGATCCAAGTAAAGGTGTTGTTAGAATTGGTGGCTTGGATATCAAAGAGATCGATTCAAAGATCTTAAGAGAACAGATCAGTTATGTGCAACAGGATGTATTCCTCTTCAGTGATACTGTTTCAAATAATATCAGTTTTGGATTATCAGAACCTGCAACGAAAGAAAAAGTGGAAATGGCTGCCCAATTTTCGAATGTCCATAACGAAATTCTTGGATTTGAAAATGGTTATGATACAATGATAGGAGAGCGGGGTGTTACATTGAGTGGCGGACAAAAACAAAGAATCTCCATTGCACGTGCATTGATCAAAGACCCTGAAATCATTGTATTTGACGATTGTTTAAGTGCAGTTGATGCCAAAACGG
Organism: uncultured Bacteroidota bacterium; assembly: GCA_903924075.1. Taxonomy (GTDB): domain Bacteria; phylum Bacteroidota; class Bacteroidia; order Chitinophagales; family Chitinophagaceae; genus Sediminibacterium. The sequence continues at coordinate 841 of CAIYAG010000148.1, forward strand.
AATATCGGATTCTTAGTAATCTGTACACCTATTTAAAAGAAAAGACCGCCATTATCATTACGCATCGTATTTTTTCAACCTTCCGTTTTGATAAAATTGTGGTGTTAGAAAATGGATCGATCATAGAAATGGGCGACCATGATTCACTTATGACGCATAATGGATATTATGCAGAATTGTATCGCTTGCAATTAACAGAACAGGAAAAAGAAATGGAAGAAAGTAATGTAGAAATCTAAAAAATAAAGCTAGTGAGTACAAAATTTTGGTAATTCTGAAACAATCCTATATTTGTGCCGCTTAATTGATTCCTCAACCAAAACAAACTTAACTGTGTCGTACGAGAATAACGAGAAGAAAATGGAAAGCGTTTATAGCAAACGTATCAGAGCTGGAAAAAGAAGAACTTATTTTTTTGATGTAAGAGCTACCAGAGGAAATGATTACTATTTAACTATTACAGAAAGCCGTAAAAGGTTTGATAATAATGGCTATGATAGACACAAGATCTTTTTGTATAAAGAAGATTTCAACAAATTTATCAAAGCATTGGCTGAAGCTGTTGATTATGTGAAAACCGATTTAATGCCAGATTTCGATTTTGATGCATTTAATCATGAATATCCAGAAGGGGAAGATGGATTGAACGAAAATGAAGCTGGTGAGAACAATGATTATATAGCAGCTCCTGTAGTGGAGGAAGTTAAAGAACCGGTTGTTGTTGCTGAAACAGTAAAACCAATTGTAGAAGAAAGTAAAGATGATTTTATCAATCCTACTGCAACTGAAGAAGTGGATAAATGGTAAAAAAAACGAAGTATAAAAAAAGCCGCCTGAATTATCTGGGCGGCTTTTTTGTTTATATCTGTTTAAGCATCCAGATACCACAGCCGTCGTGGCCAGTGTTTCCCATCGGGCCTTTCAAATATTCAAATCCAAAAAACTCATATACCTGTACCGCTTTTTTAAGCTCTGGCATTGTTTCTAAATACATCTGTTCAAACCCTTCCTTTTTTGCTTCCTGTATACAATGCTCGATCATTTTTTGCCCAAGACCTTTGCCCCGTGCAGATTTCGACAGATACATCTTTACTAATTCACAGGTATTCTTATCAAGCCCCTCAGTATGAAAATACCCAGCACCACCGAGTATTACACCATCTTCCTCTGCGATAAAATAAGCACAATGTTGTTGTTTCTGAAAAAGTTCAAATAAATGATCCGTTGTATCATCAAAGTAAACGGTACCAGGTTTATTTGCCCCAAATTCTTCCAATGCCGCTCTGATAATGGATGCAATCTTAGTATTGTCTTCTGTTTGTATGGGCCTGATAACTACCACAATATTTTATTTACGAAATTCTTTGAAGGTATTGATCAGTCCATTAGTGGAACTATCATGTCCACTTACTTTTTCTTCATTTTCTAATTCCGGTAGAATTTTATTGGCTAATTGCTTACCTAATTCAACTCCCCACTGATCAAAACTGAAAATGTTCCA
>CAIYAG010000149.1 GCA_903924075.1 uncultured Bacteroidota bacterium
ATTGAAGATTTGCTCAACAGTTTTGTTGATACTTGGAAAAGTCATGGTGCTCCAGTAAAAGGTTATGCCAATTTATTGTTTGGTCAGTTTGTAGTGTTAATTGCAGACGAATCAAATGTTCCAGTGGGTGGGTGCAGTGCAGATACGTCTGTGCACATGATCCAGGAAATTGAAAAAAGATTCAAGGTAGATATGTTTAATCGTCAGAACCTTGCGTTTGTGATCAAAGACAAAATTCAAACACTTCCTTTAGCACAGTTGAAATATGGTTTTGAAAATGGGTTCCTGCATGCAGAGACGCCATATTTTAATAACCTGGTTGCTACCAAACATGAATTATTGAATAACTGGATCACACCTGTAAAAGATAGCTGGCTTTCTGCAAAGATCCCTGCTGCTAAAGTGGATTAGTGCTTTTTTAGTTTGTCTAACACCGCTTGCTTCTGTTTATCACTTAACAGATTTTTCTGAACCAACTTGTTTAGTTGATAAGCTACAGTAAGCCTGAAATTGCGCGTATTACTACTGCTATAACTTTCGATATTAAAGTTAGATCCATAGGTATTAGAATAGTAGGCTTGCGAACGAATCGGATCTGCAATATTCAATCCAATGATCAGTCTTCGATCGAAGAATTTATATTGAAATCCAAGGTTCATGGTTAAATTACTTCTGCTCCTTCCCTGAGGATCTGCAAAGCTGCTGAACCTGGCTGATCCATCCATCGTAAATACATTGCTAGGGGTAAAATTATATTGGATCGTCGTATAAAAACTTCCTCCGTTCTGATAGAGATATAGTTTTTTTTCAGCTTCCGCATATTGGTTGAACGTATAACCCACACTGGCGTTCATGCGAAACCATCTGTTAAAAGTATAGCCGCCCCAGGCACTTGATTCATACTCCTGACGATCTGCTATATTAACATATGAGATCAGTGTTTTGCCCCCTCCTATCAATGTACGATAGGTGTTGATCACATCTTTCACTTTGTTATATCCCAAAGAGGTATTGATATAATATTTCCCCTTGATCCAACTGATATTCCAATCATAATTATCCGATAAACTTGGAATTAAAAAGGGGTTCCCAAACCTTAAATTATATGGATCGCTATAATCGATATTCGGATTCAATTCTCCTAAACCGGGTCTTCTAATACTTGCACGATATACTAAGGCAGTACTGAATGTTTTATCAAATTCTCTTCTTAGTGTAATATTGGGAAGCACATTCCAGTAACTATTTGAGACATCCGCCGAATTGCCTTTTATAAAATTGAAACCCATCATTGTTTGCTCTGCTTGAGCCCCAAAATTGAGATGCCATTGTTCATTGAAAACAAAAGCAAACCCCGCCCTTACAGTAAAGATTCCTTGGTGAAAAAAGAAATCGTTACTCAATAAATTATTCGGTACAAACGTACTATCTGTTTTACTCAAAAAACTAGTGTTGAGTGTATTGTGGTATTTGTAATTTGAATATGTAGTTCCTGTAGAAAAATTTCCTTTGAATATTTTCAAAGGCTTATTATAGTCGAGTCTAAAAGAATAACTTTTATTGTAGGTATTGAAGTATTGCGTTTGCGTTGAATCAACACCCGTTGGAATATAATTGGGATCTAAATATTGCTGATAAAAATCGCGGCCATTATCATTCAAACCCCAATTATAAGATGCGATCAACCGAATATATTCGACCAGATCTTTTCCTTTAAAGGTATATGATCCCGAAAAAGAATGGCTATAACCTGTGCCCTTACTAGCATTTGACCTGGTACTGATTTTGTATACAGAATCAAAGCGATTGATATTAGTATACTGCGTATTACTAATATTATCGAAGTAGTTCACATTGCCCTGATAGGTAATGTTCATCAGGCTTCTGGGATTAAAAGTATAATCGGTTTGCAAGCGCAAACTTGGGCGCAGGTTTTTATTGCGATAATTGCTGGTACTATTAAATCGATTAGTGGAATCAGGATAAATGTTTTGCCGCTTCGAATAACTATCCCCTGTTAAATCGCTTGCGCCTACTCCAATGTTTGTAGCAAAAGAAATTTTCTTACTTCTATAACTCACATTCGTATAGAAATTTCCTTCTCCTTTTGTTCCCGCACTAATACTGGCTTTTCCAACCCATCCGATCTTTCCTTTCTTGGTGATGATATTAATAACACCACCCGTTTCTGTGGCATATTGTGGCGGGGGATTCGTCATTACTTCGATCTTCTCTATACTACTACCAGGCAGACTCTCTAAAAGATCAGTTAATTGTTGTGCAGTAAGATCTGTAGGTTTATCATCAATCAGGATCTTCGGCTCTTTTCCTTTCAATAAAATTTTGCCAGTTGGATCATTATTGATCAATGGCATATTCTTTAATAGTTCTGCAGTAGATGCACCATTGCTCGATGCAGATTCACCTACATTGTAAATCATCTTACCATCTATATTCTGGATCAATGGTTTTTCTGAATAAACAATCACTTCGTTTAAACTATTGACCGACTCATTTAATTTCACATCACCCAAATTAAAATCATACCGCTCTGCTCTCAAATAAATACTATCAAGATTCGAAAGCGCGTAGCCTTCATTTTTTACAGTGAGTCTATAATATCCAAATTTGAGGTTTTGAAATTCAAATGCACCGTTTTTATCAGAAATGGTTGCGGCAGTTTTTACCGAATCTCCCATTTTAAGCAAACTGATACTGGCAAAAGGAACCGGCTTGCCTGATTTTGCTTCAATGATATTTCCAATAATGATTCCTAATGGTTTCTTTTCCTTTTCTGCGCGCACTTGTGCCTTCAAAGAAAGCATTGTTAATGCCAATAAAAAAAATAGTAGCGCTCGGGGCATGGAAAAATTGAATATTTGCAAGTCTGCAATTTAATTATAAACCCACCATTGTCGAAATTAAAGGATGGTTGGTTAAACAAGTCATGTAAAGTCCTATGTACCAAGTTTACGGAATAAAGAACTGCAATACCATCAAAAACACCATTAACTGGTTAAATATTAATCAGATTCAATTTGAGTTCCACGACTATAAGAAACTTGGCGTTTCAGAAGAGAAGCTGCAAGATTGGTGTAAACAAAAAGGCTGGGAAGTTTTGATCAACAAAAAAGGGAGTACCTGGAAGGCCTTCGACATCAACCACCAACGAAAAATAGTGAACGAGAAAACTGCGATCGCTTATTTGCTGAATAATACAAGCGCCATTAAAAGACCCATCATCGAAAATGATGGCAAGATCATTGCCATCGGTTTTGATGAAACAGGCTATACCTTATTATTCGGGAAATGATCTAATCTTTAAAAATAGATTTCAGCATTTCATTCAATTCTGGTCCCCTCAAATTTTTTCCAACTATTCTTCCTGTTGGATCGATGAGCATATTGGCTGGAATAGAATGTATTTTATAGATCATAGCAACAGCATTGTTCCAGTATTGAAGGTCACTTAGATGTGTCCAGGTAAGTCCATCTGCTTTGATCGCTTCGATCCATCTCGATTTGTCTTGATCCAAAGAAATTCCTAAGACTGTAAAATTCTTTGTTTTGTATTTATTATAAGCCCGCACAACATTGGGGTTTTCTTGTCTGCAAGGGCCGCACCAACTAGCCCAGAAATCTAACAGCACATACTTTCCTCTGAAAGATGAAAGGCTCACCGGTTTTCCGTTGGTATCTTTTTGAGTAAAATCAATAGCCATGGATCCTACTGATCCCAATTTAGATTCATCTATTGAATTTTGAATAACTGTTGCATAGGGACCTTTCTTCGCATTCCCAGAAAAGTTGCTATAATAAGATTCCATTTGTGGCACTCCACCTTCCATCAATGGGTTTAGTGCATACAAAACAAAGGGGCTAACAGAAGAAGCAGGTTTTCTTTTCATGAAATCAGCACCCACAGTAAGTACTTGCTGTTTCAATTCTGTAAAATCTTTCATCAGTGCATTACGCTTAGTGGGATCTTTCTCTTGATTGATCTCAGCTGCCAGGCTATTCAGTTTTCCTTTATAGGGATCCAATAAATTTTTAAATTCAATATAATCGGCCTCAGTTTCGGAGCCTGCATATTGAAGGCCTTTGATATTACTGATATCCCCATTAATGGTCAATGACTCATTATCGATAAAAATATCTGCCATCTCCGTGACACCTGAAAAACTCAATTGAAAAATGTCTGCATTATCGAGTTTCCCTTTTAAAATAAATTCACCACCTTTTGCGATAGTTCCTGCCACTTGTTTGCCAGTACTACCAGACTTTAGCGAAACTTGGGTACTATCTTTCAGTCCACTGATTTTCGCCTTTATTTCAAAGCCCTTTGTGTTTTGAGCAAACAAAACAACCGGGAATAATAATACGAGTAAGATTAATTTTTGCATATTTATTTAGAATGACGGCCTTTTAATATTTCAACAACATTGTTCAATTTATATCCTTTTGCGTTTAGCAGCAATAAATAGTGAAACAAAAGATCTGCAGCTTCGTTCAAAAATAGCGCTTCATTATCGTCTTTTGCTTCAATCACTAATTCTACGGCTTCCTCTCCTACTTTCTGAGCCACTTTATTGATGCCTTTTGAAAATAATCTTGCCACATAAGATTCATCTACTGATGCTTTCTTTCTCAATTCAATGATATCTTCCAAATAGCTTAAGAAATTATTGCTATGATTTTTTTCCATCCAACAGGTATCTGCACCTGTGTGGCAAACGGGGCCTTTCGGATGCACTTTAATCAAAAGCGTATCATTATCACAATCAACAGCCATCGTTTTCAACTCTAAATAATTACCGCTTTCTTCTCCTTTGGTCCACAAGCGTTGTTTAGACCTGCTAAAGAATGTTACCCTACCCAGTTCTTCGGTTTTCTGCAGCGCCGCCTCGTTCATAAAACCTAACATCAACACTTTATCGGTATCAAAATCCTGCACAATTGCAGGCACCAATCCATCGGCATATTTTGTAAAATCAATTTTCATATTACTATTATTAAATTCTAACGACTATTCCTTTTTCGTTCAAATATTGTTTTAATTCAGGGATCCCAATTTCTTTAAAATGGAAGATACTGGCTGCCAATGCTGCATCTGCTTTTGCAATATTAAATACATCCACAAAATGTTCCATTGTTCCACCACCTCCCGATGCAATTACCGGAACCGGTAAAAGCTTTGCCAAAGTTGCGGTAATATCTAATGCAAAACCCTGTTTGGTTCCATCATGATTCATAGAAGTCAGTAAAATCTCCCCAGCTCCCAGGTCTACCGCCTGTTTAGCCCAATCCACACATTTTGTATCAGTCTTAACCCTACCACCATTCAAATACACATACCAATTGCCATCTGATTCCAATTTAGTATCGATAGCTAAAACAACACACTGGCTTCCAAATTCTTTTGCAAGATCTTTGATCAACTCAGGGTTTTTAAATGCTGAGGTATTGACAGAAATCTTATCAGCTCCATTTTGTAAAAGCACACTTACATCTTCCACACTACTAATTCCCCCACCTACGGTGAATGGAATATTGATATGATGGGAAATTCGATTTACTAGTTCACTGAGTGTTTTACGTTTTTCATTCGTAGCCGTAATGTCTAGGAACACTAACTCGTCTGCACCTTGTGCTGCATAGAAAGCACCCAACTCAACTGGGTCTCCCGCATCTCGAATATTTTCGAAATTAATACCCTTCACCGTTCGACCATCGCGAATATCTAAGCAGGGTATGATTCTTTTTGTAAGCATGTAATAAACGTTTCCTTTTATATTTTATAACAAGTGCGCTAATTCACTTAATGGTATCCTTCCCTCATAAATGGCTTTACCTACAATGGCACCAGAACAACCGATCTCTTTTAATGCATAGAGATCTTCAATAGAACTCACACCACCACTAGCAATGAACCATAGCGATGGAAATTTTTCAATGATCTTTTTATATAAATCAATAGAAGGACCTTCCAATTTTCCATCCTTACTTACATCCGTACAAAATACTTGCTGAATACCTTTGGCCACATAATCGGTTAGGAAATCATAGATATCAATATCAGTTGTTTCTAGCCAACCCGCCACTGCAATTTTTTCGGACTTCACATCGGCACCTAATAAAAATTTATCAGCTCCATAATCATTTAACCAACCCTGAAATATTTCTGGTTGTTTCACTGCAAGACTTCCTACGGTTGCATATGCTGCACCTGATTCAAAAACAATATTCAGGTCTTTGTCTTGTTTGATACCGCCACCAAAATCAATACTTAGGGAAGTATTGGCTGCAATCTTTTGTAAAACGGCCCAGTTTTTTACGGTACCTTCTTTGGCACCATCCAGATCTACTAAATGCAAACGCTTCAATCCAGCAGCTTCAAATTCTTTAGCAACTTCTAAAGGATTTTCATTGTAGATCGTTTTTTGAGCATAATCGCCCTGTGTTAAGCGAACACATTTTCCATCAATGATATCAATAGCCGGAATAATTTGCATGAGGTTTGTTTAACTATAGTTGAATAAAATTTTTAAGGATCTGTTCCCCAATTACTGCGCTTTTCTCTGGATGGAACTGAACCCCATAAAAATTATCGCGGTATAATGCTGCACTATATGGCAACACATAATCGGTTGTAGCAATGGTATGTATCCCCTTTGCTGCATAGTAGCCATGAACAAAATAACAATAACTATTTTCTTTTAAGTCATTAAATAATGAGGTCTTTAAATCGTAAATGGTATTCCATCCGATTTGTGGAACTTTCAGTTCTGCTTGTTCCTTCGCATCAGGTTTGAACTGCTTCACTTGCTCATCAAAAATGCCTAAACATGGGGTATCGTTTTCCTCGCTATAGGCACACATCAATTGCATTCCCAAACAAATTCCGAGTACAGGCTGGGTTAAGCTTTTTATGATTTGATCAAGCCCCCTTTCTTTCAAATAATTCATGGCAGTGCTTGCTTCTCCAACTCCAGGAAAAATGACTTTATCAGCAGCTCTGATCAATGACTCATCATCAGTTACTACCGCTTCCACACCAATCCTTTCCAGTGCGTACAGTACAGATTGAATATTGCCAGCATTGTATTTTATAATTACTAGTTTCATTCGATCTTTTTATTAAGATATGATCCCGCTCAAAAACCGTTTCACAGTTCCTGTAATATCATTTGTGTTTTCCAATGCTTGAATAAAAGCAGTTCCAATGATCGCACCATTGGTATATTTTGATGCCGATTCGAATGTTGCTTTATCCTTGATTCCAAACCCAACTAATACCGGGTTTTCTAATTTCATTTCTTGCAAACGAAGCAGGTATTTTTCAACAGCGTTAAAATCTTTATCACTACCCGTTGTGGCAGATGAGCTTACTGCATATAAAAACCCTGTGCTCAAAGCATCCAATTTTCTTAAACGTTCTTCTGAAGTTTCTGGAGTCACTAAAAAAATAAAATCGAGACCATATTTTTTAATGATTTCGCCGTAGGATGTTTCGAATTCAAACTCCGGAAGATCAGGTAAGATCAAACCATCAACCCCAACTGCTGCCGCATCACTACAAAAATTTTCAAAGCCATATTGTAAAACAGGATTCATATACCCCATCAGGATCACAGGAACACTTACTGTTTTGCGCAAGTCTTTTAATTGTTCAAATAAAACAGTGATCGACATCCCATTAGCTAAAGCAATATTGCCACTGGCTTGGATCACAGGGCCATCTGCTAATGGATCGCTATAAGGCATCCCCAATTCAATGATATTGGCACCATTTGTTTCCAATGCTTGCATCACCGTTACAGTGCTATTCAATTCCGGGAAACCAGCGGTGCAGTATACATTCAAAACTTTTGAACTTTTTACAGCAAACAAATCTTTTAAACGACTCATGTCTTTATAATTATCCAATCAAAATATTAATCTACTAAATTCAATTCTCTGATATAAGTTGCAAGGTCTTTATCACCTCTGCCACTCAAACATAGAACTACTACATCTGTTGGTTGTAAGTTCAAACTCCCTAATACTGCAAAAGCATGTGCCGTTTCCAGTGCGGGAATGATACCCTCAGTTTTACTTACATGCAATGCAGCTTGTAAAGCTTCCTCATCTGTTGCGCTCAAAAAAGTACCCCTACCAGAAGTAAACAAATTCGCATGAAGTGGCCCTACGCCTGGATAATCTAATCCAGCTGAAATGCTATGTGGCTCTATTACTTGTCCATCTTCCGTTTGCATCAACAAACTTTTGCTACCATGCAAAATACCTGGTTTACCTAATTGGGTTGTGGCAGCACTTAAGCCACTATGCACACCATGACCAGCAGCTTCCACAGCAACTAGTTGTACAGATAATTCATCGAGGAAATGATAGAAAGCCCCAGCTGCATTACTTCCACCGCCAACGCATGCAACAACATGTGTAGGCAATTCACTACCCGTTTTTTCTTTTAACTGCCAGCGAATTTCTTCACTGATCACACTTTGAAAACGGGCTACCATATCGGGGTAAGGATGCGGACCAACCACACTTCCTATAATATAATGGGTATCGTTGGGATTGTTGATCCAATCACGGATAGCTTCGTTCGTTGCATCTTTCAAAGTTTTGCTTCCGCTCAAAGCAGGTACAACCTTCGCACCCAACATGCGCATACGAGCTACATTTGGAGCTTGGCGTTCTATGTCTTTTTCGCCCATATAAACGATACATTCCAAACCTTTCAATGCACAGACAGTAGCAGTTGCTACACCACGCTGCCCTGCACCAGTTACTGCAATGATCCTTTTTTTACCTAGACGAATGGCAAGTAAGATTTGTCCGATCGTATTATTGATCTTATGTGCTCCTGTATGACAGAGGTCTTCTCTTTTGAGGTAAATAGATCCACCAAATTCTTTGCTCAAACGTTCGGCTAAGAATAAAGGAGTGGGTCTGCCAACATAGTCTTTCAATAATTGCTGAAACTCTTTTTGAAAAGAGTCTTCCTGCATGATCTCTACATACTTCGATTTTAATTCGGCCACATTTCTGTGCAACATTTCAGGAATATACGCTCCCCCAAAATCGCCATAATATCCTTGCAGATCTGGGTGTTGGTAGGTTTCAGTTTTCATCATCTTGTTTCTAATTTGTTGATCAGGCTTTTATACTATTTACAAAAGTTCTGACCGCATCCATATTTTTTAATCCTGCAGCCACTTCAAATTTGCTATTGATATCAATGGCAAAAAGGTCTTTTGCAACAGATTCTTTTTCAAATTCTTTCAATAGGTCTACATCTTCCGGTTGGATCCCGCCACTTAAAAAAAATGGCTTTCTTACATTCTCACCTTTGAGAATATTCCAATTGAATTTTTTTCCAGTGCCACCATAACCTGCGCCTTCCGTATCAAACAAAAACATATCGCAGACATCCTGATAATCTTTAGCTCGCCACAATATATTTTCCCCTTCGCGCATCCGAAACGCTTTTACCACTGTTACATAGTTCGAGATCTTCTCACAATATCTGGGAGATTCATCTCCGTGAAGTTGCACCAGGTACAACCCACATTCATCAACCAGTTGCAATACTTCTTCTGCTGGAGTATTTACAAACACACCCACTTTATTGATATGCTGCCCTTTAAGTTTTTTCAATTGTTCTTTACTCATATGAGAAAAAACATAACGTGGCGATTTAGGGTAAAAAATAAACCCTGCGAACTCAACACCTATCTCGTCGAGCTGCATCACCTGTTCGGGCCTAGTCATTCCGCAAACCTTAATACGCATACTATTTTGCTTTTAGTTGATTTACAAAATCAGCAAAAGCAATCGAAGGATCGGCTTCTTTCATAAAATTCTCACCGATCAAAAATCCCTTGAATCCGGCATTGCGTAAAGTTACAATTGTATTTACATCACTGATGCCACTTTCTGCAATAGCCAGCTTATTCGATGGTATTTTGTGAATAAGATCTAGTGAGGTTTGAATACTCACTTCAAAAGTCTTCAAATTGCGGTTATTTACTCCCACCAGATCCACTTCATCACAAATATGATCCAACTCAGTAGCATCATGGATCTCCAATAATATTTCTAAGCCAAGGCTCTTGGCCAATGAAGCCAGAGATCGCACTTCTTCTTTTGTTAAACAGGCAGCGATCAGTAAGATCACATCTGCACCCATGGCTTTTGCCTCATATACCTGATAGGGATCAACCATAAAGTCTTTTCGCAGAATTGGTATGGGATGCACCCTTGCTGCTAATAGATCTGCAGGTTCACCTCCAAAAAAATCCAAATCAGTTAAAACCGAAACGGCACTTGCATGTTTTGAATACGCCCCAGTAACAGTAACTACATCAGCAATACCATTAATGACCCCTTTTGAAGGCGATCTGCGTTTAAACTCTGCAATGATACCTGTTCTTTCAGGATCGTTTAAAAATGATGTAATCGAGAACGTGGGTCGCGCAAACAAAGGTTCTTGCTTCAGATCATCGATCGATCTTTGAAGCTTTCTTTCTATGATCTCTTCCTTCTTACGTGCAACTATTTTTTCTAAAATATTCATTACTGTAAGGCAATTAAATTTTGTAATGATTGATACGCTTTACCGCTTTCTAAACTTGCCACTGCTGCACTATACGCAGTTTCATAGTTCGCATATTTGCCCGTGCAATTCAATGCCATAGCTGCATTTGCTAAAACAACGGCGTTCTGAGCCCAGCTACCTTCGCCTTTAATGATCTTGCTGAAGATCTTACTGGCTTCTTCCACAGAATTACCACCATATATATCTTCTGCACTCACCATGCGCTTTCCTAATTGCTCAGGCGTATAGATCTTTTCTCCTTGATTGGTGATGACTTTTGTATCGTTGGTCAATGAAATCTCATCATACCCATCCAAACTATGGATGATGGTAAATGCTTTTCCGGTTTGCTGCAATAGATAATTATAGATCCTCGCCATTTCTAAATTATATACCCCCACTAATTGAAAAGCGGGCGATGCAGGATTCACCATTGGGCCAAGCATATTGAAAAAATTCCGCAGCCCTAAATTTTTGCGAATTGTGCCAACTGCTTTTAATGCAGGATGGAATAATGGTGCGTGCAAAAAACAAATATTCGCTTCATCCAATTCTTTCAGCAACAAATCATTATTGTTCTTATGCTTGTAGCCCAGTTGCTCCATTACATTCGATGCACCGCTGATCGAACTTGCGCCATAGTTGCCGTGCTTAGCTACTTTCTGACCAGCCCCTGCCACAATAAAACAAGAAAGCGTAGAAACATTGAAGGTATTTTTTCCATCTCCACCCGTACCTACGATATCCAATACTTCCTGGCCTCTCAAATCTACTTTCACACACAATTCTAATAAAGCATCACAGAAACCCTGTAGCTCTTCAATGGTAATACTGCGCATAAGAAATACGGTGATGAACGATGCTACTTCGCTATCGTTATACTGACTGTTTGAAATACTCATCAACACTTCTTTCGCCTTTTCACGAGAGAGTGTTTTGTGTTCAAATAAATATTGTAATAATTTTTTCATTGCTTAGTTTTTTAACCAGTTTTTCAAGATCTGTTCGCCCATTGGAGTTAATACACTTTCCGGGTGAAACTGCACCCCTTGTACATCGTATTTTTTATGCTCTAGTGCCATGATAAATCCATTGGCTTCAGTAGCAGTAATGCTTAGTTCTTCTGGAAAGTTTTGATCACTTACTACCCAGCTATGGTAGCGGCCAACAATAAATTCAGATGGCATTCCTTCGAATAAATTATTCACTAATTGATTGGCATTTTTTCGATCATTTACAAATTGAATAGGAGTTGCAATGCCATGAAAGGGGCTTGATAAATTAGTAAGCGTTGCACCAAATGCCTCACCAATTGCTTGATGGCCCAAACATACGCCCAGTATAGATTTTGTAGCTGCATACTCTTTTATGAGTGGCAATAATAAACCTGCTTCAGATGGAATACCCGGACCAGGTGAAAGAATTATTTTGTCGTACTCTTTTACTTTTTCCAAGGGCAATTCATCATTACGAAAAACAGTAACCTTGGTCTTCGTGATCTTTTCAACCAAGTGTACCAGGTTGTATGTAAATGAATCGTAATTATCAAAAACTAAAATCTTCATAATCTATTGTTAGTACTACTGATGGATTAAATTTCTTCTGCAATGCTGATAGCTTTTTTCAAAGCGTTCAGTTTATTATTTACTTCTTGCAATTCACTTTCTGGAACACTTGCTGCAACTACACCAGCGCCTGCCTGATAAGTAAGTGTGTTATTTCTACTCATGAATGTGCGGATCATGATGGCATGATTACAAGTGCCATTAAATCCCATAAAACCAATAGCGCCACCATAATATCCTCTTGGTGTTGGTTCATACTGATCGATCAATTCCATGGCTTTGAATTTTGGAGCACCGCTTAGTGTTCCAGCAGGAAATGTTTTGGCCAATAATTCGAATGGATTTTGGTTGGCTCTTACCTTCCCAGTAACCTCACTTACTAAGTGAATTACATGACTATAATAATGTACTTGTCTATACTGACTAACAGTAACCTCATCACAAGCCCTACTCAAATCATTTCTTGCCAGATCCACTAACATCACGTGCTCTGCATTTTCTTTAGGATCGTTGAGTAATTTTTCTGCCATCGCTTTATCAGTAGCATCATCTCCGCTTCTTTTAAAAGTTCCGGCAATGGGATGTACAACGGCCAGATTGTTATGAATGATCAATTGCGCTTCTGGTGAAGATCCCATCAATTTATAATCGCCATAATCGAAGAAGAATAAATAAGGAGAAGGGTTTACACTTCGCAAAGCACGGTATACATTAAACTCATCGCCTATGAAACCTTGTTCAAAACGGCGACTCAATACAATTTGAAATACATCTCCCCGCATACAACTTTGAATCCCCTTCTTCACCATAGTGCGATAATCTTCATCGCTCATATTCGAAAGCTCTCCCCCCTTCATTTTGAAAGGATATACAGGTACATCTTTACTCTTGATCAAAGACTCCACCATTGCCAGATCGCTTTCCACTCCTGCAATTTTATTTTCGCAGATGTATAATTCGTCTTTGAAATGATTGAATGCAATCACGTATTGGTATAAGCGATAACGCATCAGTGGAATATTCGGGATAGATTGTTTATCTCCACTAAAACGAATGGTATCAAAAAATTGCACTGAATCAAAACTACTATAGCCATAGAGCCCTTGCGCAAAAGCCGCTTCTTTTTGAGTAGCGGGTTGTATATCGAACTGCTGCATAAAATTCCACAACTCTTGTGGCGCATCTGCAGGTTTTTTCAAGGGAGCACGCTCCGGTTTTTGATTGGGAAATTTAAACTCCATGCTATTGGTAGAGCTCACTTCAATACCTGCAATGGCATTGATCCCGATAAAAGAATAACTGTTTTCAGCAACATGGTGATCGGTACTTTCCAGCAAAACGGTATCTCGGAATCTATCGCGTAATCTTAAATAAATTCCAACAGGAGTAAATACATCAGCCAACATCCGTTTACAACTCGTTTCAACTACAATTTTTTTCATATTCTCTTTTTCTTAAGCTTATCAAAACAAAAAGCCCCGGCAAATTGTCGGGGCTTTGAATATATTTCAAAATAGTATCGGCCATGCCTTTACAATCCCCTTGTAGAGTTTGTATGCCACCACCAATATTTATTTGCTATTCTGTTCATTGCTGTGCAAATATGAGTGAGATTTAAAAATAAACCAAATATTTTCTTACAGCACAAAAAAAAGCCGTTAAAGTCTCCTGGAAAAGGTGCTTTAACGGCATGGATTGTAATACCCCTATTACTCAGTTGAATTATTTTGTATCAGAACTAAAACCGTAAACAGTTGGATTTTTTCCACCCATCGCCCGAACATAGGATGATAATTGTCCGCGGTGATGAATAATATCAAAAAAGAAAAACCACATCATACTATTTCTTGGTAACGTTAAATATGGTTTCGATCCAATCAAAAGACCTACTTTTTCACCTTCCCAAATTGCAATATCAATCTTATTAATTAATTGCGTTAATTCGATCCATAAGATCTCCATTTTGTTACCGGCATCTAAACTATCATCAAATTGAAAGTTGTGGGTTTCATTGCAAACAGAACTATTTAAAATCATTTTCATGTCAACCATATGGCCCAATAAATGAGACACTATTTCCCTTGCAGTTCTGTTTTTGGGATGTGGTTGATAATCTAACCTTTCAGATGGCAAACACATCAACATTTTCAATGTTGCTTCTTTCTCGTTAGCCAAACAGGTTTTAAAAAAATCAAGGTTAGTCATACTATCATTTTGCTTTTGGAGCATCCATAATATGCAAGACCTATGCCACTTTCCTAAAACATTGATAATGAATCTTTTTGAGGCACTTTAAATAAAAAAGCTGTCCAAAAATGGGAATTTCTGAACAGCTTTAGGAATTCGTTTTAACTGCACTTGAGAAAATAATATTAGAAAGCGCTGATTATTTTTTATTTGTTTAAAGCACTCCTTTTGTAGAAGGCAGGTGATTTGAAAATGGATCTCGTTTCACAGCCATCCTGATCGCTTTTGCAAAAGCCTTGAAGATGGCTTCGATCTTATGGTGCTCGTTATCGCCTTTGCAAGAAATATTGAGATTGCATTTTGCTGCGTCGCTAAATGACTTAAAGAAATGGAAGAACATTTCTGTTGGCATTTCTCCAATTTTTTCTCTTTGAAAATTGGCATCCCAAACCAACCAGTTTCTTCCACCAAAATCGATCAATACTTGTGCAGAAGCTTCATCCATCGGTAATGCAAATCCATATCTTTCCATCCCTCGTTTATCGGCCAATGCCAAAGCAAAAGCCTCCCCTAATGCAAGCCCGGTATCTTCAATAGTATGGTGCTCATCAATATGCAGATCGCCCTTTGTGATGACGGTTAAGTCCAATTTTCCATGACGCGCAATCTGATCGAGCATATGATCAAAAAAACCAATGCCTGTTTCTATTTTCGCTTCACCCTTCCCATCTAAATTTAGCTCCACATGAATCTTTGTTTCGTTCGTATTACGATCGTGTTTTACTTGACGTAATCCCAGTTTCAAAAAAGCATAGATCTCTGACCAATGAATAGATTCCAAGGCCACAGTTGCCGCTAACCCCTTTTGTGAATCTGCTACTTCAGCCCCACCCAATGCAGCATCTAATTTCATCCAGATGGCCTTACAGCCAAGGTTTTTAGCCAATTGCACATCGGTGATCCGATCTCCAATTACAAAAGAATTTGCAAGATCATAATCGGGGTTATTAAGATATTTAGTGAGCATTCCAGTTGCGGGTTTACGCGTTGGCGCATTATCTGCCGGAAAACTTTTATCAATTAAAACGTTTGAAAAATGGATGTCTTCATTAGCCAATGTTTCCATGATAAAATCTTGCACAGGCCAAAAAGTTTTCTCAGGATAACCACTAGTTCCTAAACCATCCTGATTGGTAACCATCACCAATTCATAATC
>CAIYAG010000150.1 GCA_903924075.1 uncultured Bacteroidota bacterium
AAACCACTGGTATCAACATTACTTTAGATAGAATTGTAGAGCTAGCGATCGTTAAGATTTCTCCTGATGGCACCAAATTAGTGAAAAGGAAATTGATCAATCCATTGATGCCAATTCCTGCTTCGTCCAGCGCCATACATGGGATCACTGATGAAATGGTAAAAGATGCGCCTAGTTTCAAACAGGTTGCCAATGAGATCAAGCAGTTTATTGAAGGTGCTGATCTTGGAGGTTATAATAGTAATAGATTCGACATTCCAATGCTCTTGGAAGAATTTTTAAGATCTGGAATTGAGTATACAGTTGATGGAAAAAAACTGGTAGACGTTCAGAAAATATTTCACATGATGGAACAGCGCACACTAAGCGCTGCATATAAGTTTTATTGTAGCAAAACATTGGAAGGGGCACATGGCGCAGAAGCAGATGCTTCAGCAACCTGGGAAGTTTTAGAAGCTCAGTTGGAACGCTACCCACAGATCGGAGATACTGTTGAAAGTATTGTGAAATTTACTGGTGAAGATGATATCGTTGACTTCGCCAGAAGGTTTGTAAAAGAGAAGGGCATTGAGGTGTTCAATTTCGGAAAACATAAAGGCAAACCTGTAACGCAAGTGCTTAAAGAAGAGCCTCAATACTATGATTGGATGATGAAAGGCGATTTTCCGATCAATACCAAACAGAAATTGACTGAAATGCTTAACAAAACCTTGTTAAAAAAGGGATAATTACTAGGGGCTAATCATTTAATTTCGCTTTTCAACAATATTAATAGGGCTAAAAACAACAGAATTGTAATTTAGCGGCCAAATACAAGTTAGGATTGGAAAAAATAGTTATCATACCTACATATAACGAAAAAGAGAATATCTCTTTGATCATCGAAAAAGTATTTTCAATGAACCAAGGATTTCATATCCTGGTTGTTGATGATAGCTCTCCTGATGGTACGGGTGAAATTGTGCGAGCATTGATGACAAAATATCCTGATCAATTGTTTATTGAAGAACGTCACGATAAACTCGGACTTGGAACCGCCTATATTCACGGATTTAAATGGGGTATTGAAAAAGGTTATCAATTCATTTTTGAAATGGATGCCGATTTTTCTCATAATCCGGAAGACCTTGAAAGACTCTACGACGCCTGCAAAACTGGCGGAGCAGATCTTGCCATTGGAAGCAGATATGTGACCGGAGGAAAAACGGAGAACTGGCCACTCGATAGAAAAATTTATTCTAAAGGCGGAGCACTCTATACCAAATTAATTACCTGGATGCCGGTACAAGATCCTACTGCTGGTTTTATGTGTTATAAGCGTGAGGTATTAGATGCCATCAACCTCGATGAAATTAGTTTCGTAGGTTACGCGTTTCAAATTGAAATGAAATTTGCAGCCTGGAAACTTGGATTCAAATTCAAAGAAGTGCCCATCACTTTTATTGATCGTAAAATTGGATACAGTAAAATGAACAAAGGCATCATCAAAGAAGGCGTTCTTGGTGTATTGAAAATACAATGGCATAGCTTGTTCAAAGACTACCACAAACGATTAAAGAATAATAACTAATCTTTGTATTCCAGTTTTAAGACCTCCCAGGTTTTATTCTTGATTGCATCCATTACCATCCATGCGGCACCTCCTGATAATATCGCAAGTATGATCACCACGGGCATAAAGTTGTAGATGAGATAATGTAGCCCGCCAATGGTTACGGGTACGATCATTGACACAAGACCTCTGATGAAATTTGATTTCGCAGCCTGATTCGGAACCTGTGCAAAAGGAAATTCTCTGAAAGAAAGAAACGCGATCGTAAAAATGATGAGTAACTCATTAAAAATACCCAGCAATAAATTAGGGATGATCTTCGGTCCAACAATCCATGTTGCAGCGATAAATGTTACGGCAACGATGGGTAAGAAAAACTTTGCGATCATTGATTTAATAGCACCGCTAATGATCTTACCAGGCTTTTCGATGGGTGTTGTAAAATAGATCCAGGCTGCTTTATATTTTTCTGAATAGAGTAATTGATTCACAGACATGATTAAAATCAAACTGCTAAAATAGATGAGGCTGATAAAAATGATTTTTCCCCGCCCTGTTTGATTCTGCACATCTGCCAGCGAAAAGTTTTTATTGTTGAGGAACATCATCACCAAATACACTACCAAATAGCCTAGTGATGGATATACTTTCATTTTATAATCCCTGCTTCTTGCCGTGATCTTCCAGACATTTTGGAACGACATGGTTTCAGCGCCTTTCTCTGAAAATAGGTTGGTCAGCAATGATAAGTATCCAGAATTTGAATTAACTTTTTTCCCATCCACATCCGCTTGAGGAGCGGGGCCACTCTCACTTCCGCTGATCATGGAGAGTTTCTGATTAAAGGAAGGTGCGAAATATTTGATCACAATATATATCGACGCAATCGGAACCACAATACTTAAGATCAAACTACTTATCAGCGGAATGGTGATTTCGAAACTGGTAAGAAATTGCCATGCGCCAGCAAACCAATAGGGTGGTGCAAGCCATGCCCAAAAATTGGTTCGGATATCGTATTGTTCCATTGCTACTTTGTTGATCAGCCTTGGAACTATTTGATATCCACCATAAAATGCAATGGCAAAAATGATTTGAAAATAACTAATGATCGTTTTAAATCGATCGGGTGTGGTTAGTTTTAAAATTAGAATGTATAATGCGTTAATAAGGAAAATCGTGAATAAGGTTGCAAGCGCTATTAATAAAATAAAAGGAAGCAATTTCAACACACCCTGATTGATTCCCACAAATATTAAAGAAGGTAAAGCCATCGGAAATACCAACTTCGAAATATGGATCAATACATGTAGTAACCGGGCTAATACAAAAGTTTTATCTGAAATTGGTTTTGGTAGAATAATTACATTGTCTCTGATGTCGATCAACACAGATGTAAAATCTGCGATGAGTGTAGAAGCTAACACAAATAAGAAGAACGAAAAAAAGATGGTCAGGTGGGTGATCATATCTTGTCCCACAAAAAAACTGAACACAAAAAAACAACCCATGAAACCTGTTACCAGCATGGTTCCTAGTGTGGCAAACGAGATAGGTTTCTTCTTTTTTTTCTGTTGCGTTTGGTGAAATGTATTCGGCCTTCGATCATCGATCAATAATTTAGTATTGAGTACGGCCCTTAGTTGATGGGTGTTGATCCCCATTTTCTCATATAATTGAGCAGGCAATAAAACAAGCCATAAGAAGAAGCGATTAACTAGATTCATTTGGGAAATTTTAATTATCAAAAGCACTCATCATTTGATCTGCGGCATCAGATAAAGATTCTTTAGCAGTCATATGTGCAAAGATCTTTTCAAGACTTTGATTGCCTTGCTGACTTTGCAGTTCTATAAAACTGCCATCTGCCAATACCACACCGTCGTTGATCAATACGATCCGGTCGCTCACTTTTTCTACCACATCCATCATATGACTACAATAAAATATGGTTTTTCCATCCTTTGCCAATTTGCTGATCAGGTCTTTTACAATGATCACACTATTAGCATCTAAACCACTCAAGGGCTCATCTAAAATAATGATGTCGGGGTTATGCAGTAAGCCAGATATGATCAATACTTTTTGGCGCATACCCTTACTAAAAGTATCCATGCGCTGATTCATATTAGCGTCTAACCCAAAAGCAGTAAGCATTTTGCGTATTCTTTCATCCGCCACATCCTTGGGGATCTCGTATAGATCTGCCATGAAGCCTAAGAACTCTGCTGGCGTTAACACATCATATAATTCTGCTAATTCGGGTACATAGCCGATCTTTCTTTTTACCGATAATGGATCTTGCTTTAGATCTTTTCCCTCTACCCAAACTTCTCCTTCATAGTCAGAGATCAATCCGCATAGAATTTTCACCGTAGTACTTTTCCCAGCGCCATTTGGCCCGATATAGCCAATCACTTGCCCTGGATAAATATCTAAAGTGATCCCCTTCAACACTTTCTTTTCACCATAATTTTTCACAACGTTCTTCAACCGAATAATGGGTTCCATAGCAGCATTTTGATGGTTAGTAGCTCTTTGATTAATTTATTACAATATCCCATTAAATATTTTCAATTTCTCATTTTTGATCTTAATTATTTTGTAGAATCTATGGCTATTCAATTAAGATTGACCATAAAAACGTTTCTTTGAATAACATGAAACAAGCTTTGATCAAATTACATATCGCCGTTTTCCTGGCTGGATTTACAGGGGTGTTAGGTGTATTGATCACGCTGAATGAAGGTTTGCTTGTTTGGTATCGAATATTCATTACAGTAATAAGCCTATTCGTATTATTGGTTTGGAGAAAAAATCTTCAAAAAATTAGTAAAGCAAAAGCGTTACAATTAATCTTGATTGGTTGCCTGATCGCTATTCATTGGGTATGCTTTTATGGCAGCATTAAGTATTCGAATGTCTCAATTGGATTGGTTTGTTTTGCGTCAACCGGACTCTTTACTGCACTATTAGAACCCATTTTTACTAGAAAGAAATTTAGCTGGACAGAAGTTGTTCTCGGATCTATCAGTCTACTCGGAATTTATTTGATATTTCATTTTGATGCCAGGTATCGTACAGGCATCATGATCGGAATTGCATCCGCATTATTTGCAGCGATATTCTCAGTATTAAATAAAAGGAACGTTTCTCTTATTGCTCCCCAAACCATGATGCTATATGAATTGAGTGGGGGTTTGTTATTATTAACTATTCTGATGCCTTTCTATTTGCAGAAATTTCCACCCACGCATGTATTGCCTAACATAGCAGAATGGGGATGGCTATTAGTGTTAAGCTGGTTCTGCACAGTTTGGGCGATGGATCTGATGTTGCAGGCATTGCAAAAGGTCTCTGCATTTACTCAAAATCTCAGTTTAAATCTGGAGCCTGTATATGGAATACTATTGGCCTTTGTGCTTTTTCATGAGCAGAAACAATTACAAACCAGTTTCTATCTGGGTTTTTCACTGATCGCCATTTCTGTTGTGCTACAAATGTTCCGGGTCATGAAAAAGCAAAAGCACTAGTGTTAAAATTCAATGATAAATCCGATCGTTGGTGTTACCGTTGCAGTTTCATTGATTAAATAATATGGAATTGCATTGCTGCCGTTTTGTTTGATGGCCTGACCATCTGTTGTTAAGAAAGCAGTATTATCTGCATTTCTTTTAAAGGTATAGATTGGAGCTGCCGGACTTTTTGCCAGATACCAGTTCGTTACATCTAAATACAAGTCTAGCGTTGTTTTTCTAAAATTCCATTTCTTATCAATTCGAATATCACTTGCATTAAAGTTGCGTAGTCGATCTGTATTGATCTGATTGTAATCTAATATGCCTGTACCAAGCGTTAAGTAATTTAACCTGCTCTGTAATTCGTTATATGGTGTATTAGGTACGCCACCCTGATAACGGAACTTTAAGCCAAGCTCCCAGTTATGCGAGAATTGATAACCCATTGTAAAACTTAGTAGCTGACCGTTATCCCAAGAACTAGCTGCATAATTTCCGTCTGCGTTCGTATATTCTGATTTGAATAGGGTTACACTAAGGATCCCGAAAAAGTGCTTGGTGAGTTTTTGTTGCGCAAAAAATTCAACCCCATAGGCTCGGCCTTTTCCATTGGTTACCACTGGTTCATTTCCTAGTATAGATGCATCAGCTCCGAGATTGGATAAGCTGATGCCGTTTCGAACTGAAACGGCAACATTATTATATTGTTTGTAAAATCCTTCCAAAGTAAATCTGGTGGACTCGCTTTTCAAATGTTCAATGCCAATCACATAATGCGTTGTGTTGATATACTTTGCATCCTGATTAACGAATTGTTGGTTCGATTGAAACCCTAGAATAGTATATGGTGGAATTTTTGAATAGTTTCCAATAGATGCATTCAATGTCCATTTATCAGCTAATACATAGGACATGCTGATCCTCGGACTTAAAGTGGCCAAAGGGTTTCCTCCATACGAAGTAAATGAATTCATATCAGTTCTAATACCGCCGCTAATACCAAGTCTGTTATCAAAAAACCTTTTTCCAGCCTGAGCAAATAATCCAAGCTTACTAAAGTTGATACTGGTATTATAATTAAAAGGTTGCGCAGGTACGATCACATTTCCATTATTATCTGTCACTGCAGCTTTTACAATTTGATCAGTTCGGTTTTCGTAGTGCACTAATTGCACATCAGTGCCATAAGAAAATTTCCAGCCATTGATATTTTTGTTTACATCGAAACGCAATTTGTTTTCTGTTTCCTTTGAATTAACGTTCAATGTTTGTGTGCCCTTAACCGGTCCAAGATTGTTCTCGTATTTTTCGTTTTGATTGCTGAAGTCGTTCCTGCTGATCGATAAATTCCAAAAACCATTTTGTATTAATCTCTTAAGGCTTAACCCAATGGTATAGTTCCATTGTTGTATAGATGGATTACTATTTAAAATGTACAACTTTTCTGGAGTTGCATTTTTGGGTGCTGCAAAACTAAATTCATCAATGGCTCCAACACCTAAGAAACTAAGGGTTGTTTTTTTATCAATCTGATGCGTGATCTTGTATTGAAAATCCCAATAGTTTGGTCTAATAGGAAGATCGATCGCTTTAAATAATAATTGTAAATAGCTTCTTCGAGCGGATGCAAGAAATGTTGTTTTACCAGTTGATGATAAAGGACCTTCAAGTGTTGTTGCTAACTCAGTAGCACTTAAACGCACATTACCTTGTAAGCGGCTCGCATATCCTTTTTTTTGTTTGAATTCAAAAACAGAAGATAAAGCATTGTCGAATCGGGCATCAAAAGCTGAGGTACTCAACTTAACGTCTTCGATAAAGCTCACATTTAAAATGCCAGCTGGTCCGCCCGCACTTCCCTGAGTAGCAAAGTGGTTAATAACGGGTATTTCAATGCCATCTAGGTAATACACGTTTTCATTTGGTGCACCACCTCTAATAATAATATCATTTCTAAATCCGGCAGTACTGGCAGTACCACCAACACCAGGTAAACTTTGAATAACACGGGAGATGTCAAAATTACCACCTGGGTTACGTTTGATTTCTTCCGTGGTTAGTCGTTGTACACTTAAGGGTGTTTCAAGTGTCGCTGCTTTTGCAGTTTTTCTACTGCCACTGGTTACTGTAACCGCTTTTAATTCATTGATGGAAGGTTCCAT
Organism: uncultured Bacteroidota bacterium; assembly: GCA_903924075.1. Classification (GTDB taxonomy): domain Bacteria; phylum Bacteroidota; class Bacteroidia; order Chitinophagales; family Chitinophagaceae; genus Sediminibacterium. Next base: position 7,233 of record CAIYAG010000150.1, read on the forward strand.
CTCAATACTCAAATTATTCTCATTGCCAGAACTTACCAGAATATTAAACAATACCACATCAGTATATCCTACAGCTGAAAACCTTAAGGTATAAGAGCCTGTTGGTACTTGACTCATCCTAAACTTTCCAAGACTATCTGAAATGATTTTCTTATTTCCTACACTGATATTCACGTTTGAAATGGGCTGCTGAGCAGATTTGCTAATGATCACCCCTGAAACTGACCCTGTGTTTTGTGCATATATGGCAATAAACGGAACCAATAATAATGCAACTACCATTTTAATTCTCATCCTCTTCATTTGATTGTGCAAATTTATACCAGCTTTTCTGAATTCCTCCATTTGTGTAAAAGCATATTTATTTTGTTATTCCTGTATTATATTTATCAGATAATAGATTTTATATGAAACAACTAGTTATAGCAATTTGTTTAATTGGGTCCGTTAGTTTTTTACATGCGCAGAAAAAGCCACTGGATCATACGGTTTATGATAGCTGGCAGTCCATTTCAGAGCGTATGTTGAGCAACGATGGGAAATACCTTGCTTTTACCGTAAACCCGCAGGAAGGGGATGGAAATTTAGTGATACAGGAGGTGAATGGAACTTATAAAAAAGAATATCCGCGTGGATATTCAGCTGAATTTTCGCAGGATAGCCGCTTCCTGGTTTTTAAAATAAAACCAACCTATAAAGAAACGCGTGACGCAAAAATTAAAAAGAAAAAGCCCGAGGAAATGCCAAAAGATAGTTTGGCGTTTTTGGAACTTGGAAAAGAATCGGCAGTAAAAATTGCCAAGATCAAAAGTTTCAAACTACCTGAAGATTCAGGTAACTGGCTTGCTTGGCTTTCAGAAAAATCAACGGCAGATGTTAATAAACCCAAAGCAGAATTAGATTCAGCAGCAAGGATCAATGCCATGATCAGTTTCTCAGATAGCTTGGTGCATGCTGCTGATAGTATTCGTTTAAAAGTATACAATGCAAAATTAAATGGCATGAGTGTATTACAGCCTGCAAAGAAAGATGCAAAACCTGCTGTTGCAAAAGCTCCTGAGGATCCAATTGAAGAAGGTACGGAGCTAACCATCCGTAATTTAAAAACTGGAGATCAGAAAACGATTAAACTGGTAACCGAATATTATTTCAATAAAAAAGGAACGGTATTGTTATATGAAACCAGCAGGAAGACAGGAGATTCGCTGGTGAGGCCTTTAGTAGTTAAAGTTGATCTTCAAAAAAATACCGACAAAACCATTTTTAAAAACTTCAATGACGCAAAGGGATATAAAATAGATGAGGATGGCGTTCAATTAGCTTTTGTAGCTGAACGCGATAGTAGTTCTAAATCTTTGCAGAAGTTTTATAAATTATATTATTACAAAGACGGGCAGGATAGTGCAAAATTGATTGCAGACAAATTAACTAATGGCATGCCTGCAAAATCTACGGTTAGTGAAAATGGGAATATTATTTTCAGTAAATCTGGTCAACAATTATTTTTTGGTACAGCTCCAATTCTTCCTGTAAAAGATACCACACTGCCTGAGTTTGAAAGAGTTTCTGTTGATATCTGGCATTATAATGATGATTACTTGCAACCCATGCAATTAAAAAATCTGGAATCTGAATTAAAGAAAAGTCATATCGCCCGATTTGATCTTGATAAGAACGAAATCATTCAGTTGGGAAGCCCTGATTACCGAACTGTATATTTAACAAAAGAAGCGGATGGTTCAACAGCTTATGCATTGGCTGATAAAGGTAAAAGAGTAGCGATGCAGTGGCAGGGTTTTGTTCAAAGTGATGTGTATGCGATCAATGTAAAGAATGGTCAAACTAACCTGATTCAAAAAGAACTTAAAGGCAATGTATATCCATCTTACAACGGAAAGTTCCTCGTAAGTTATGATGAGGTAAAGCGCATCTATTCAGCCTATAATGCTGACACAAAACAGTCCACTCAAATTGCAAAAGATATTAAATATCCCTTGTATGATGTAGAGAATGATATGCCTGATGATCCGAATGCATATGGTATCATGGGATGGACAGAAAACGATGCTACTGTTCTGATCTATGATGAATTTGATATCTGGCAGGTTGATCCACTGGGGGTTAAGGCTTCAGTTTGTATCACTGGCGGTCAGGGAAGAAAAAACAAAATAACCTATCGTAATATCTTATTGGATAGGGAAGAGAAATTTTATAAAACAGGGCAGCAATTATTATTGTCATCCTTTAATAATACTGATAAGGGTTCTGGATTTGTTTGGCACGTATTGGGATCAGAATTTGTAACCGCTGCCACTTATCCGGCAAGGGTATCCGGTGCTATTAAAGCAAAGCAGGCCAATGTGTTCAGTTATGCTGCAGAAAGCTATTTGCATGCCGCAGATATTCGTGTGGCTACTATTGCAAACAATAACTTTAGTGATTCCAAAAAATTACCAGGCAGCATTTTATACCAACCGAATCCTCAACAAGACAATTATAATTGGGGTACTGCAGAATTGTTTAAATGGAAAGCATATACTGGAAAAGAAACAGAAGGGATCATCTACAAACCTGAGAATTTCGATCCTAAGAAAAAATATCCGATGATCGTTTATTTCTATGAGCGTAACAACAATACATTGTATAATTATAATGCACCATCACCAACTCCTTCAAGGTTAAATATTCCTTTTTTTGTGAGTAGGGGATATATCGTTTTTGTTCCGGATATCTGGTATAAAACAGGCTATCCTGGTCAGGGTGCGTATGACTATATTGTAAGTGGTACCAGGGCAGTTGTGAAACTAGGATATGTAGATAGCACTAAGATGGGATTACAGGGACAGAGCTGGGGTGGCTATCAAATTGTGTATTTAATTACCAAGACCAATTTATACGCAGCAGCATGGGCCGGTGCTCCAGTTGCCAATATGACCAGCGCCTATGGTGGTATACGCTGGGGTTCTGGTATGAATCGACAGTTCCAATATGAAAAAACACAAAGTAGAATTGGTGGAACGCTTTGGGAAAAACCTAATTTATATATTCAGAATTCGGCTTTGTTCTCACTACCTAAAGTAACTACACCACTTGTGATCATGGCTAATGATGCAGATGATGCAGTGCCTTGGTATCAGGGCATTGAAATGTTTACGGGTATGCGCAGATTGGGTAAAAAAGTTTGGATGTTGAACTATAATAATGAAGCGCATAATTTGGTGGAACGTAGAAACAGAAAAGACATTTCAGTTCGCGAACAACAATTCTTCGATTATTTATTAAAAGGAGAGAAGCCAGCTACCTGGATCAGTGAAGGAGTTCCAGCGGTGTTGAAAGGTAGATCATGGGGATTGGATACAAAGTAGTGAAGAGTGAAGAGTGAAGAACGGAGGAAGAAGTGAAAAGTGAAAAGTGAAAAGTGAAAAATGGAGATCAATTAGCTATATGAGTTTTTAAAAGGCTAGATAATAATTCTTTAAAAGGCCTTTAAACCTTTCTGTATAAACCCTGTTGTTCTGAATGATGATCTCTTCAGAATGCAGGGTTTTTGCATTTCTTGAAAAAGCCAGAAATGTTCTGAAATGTTGATGTGTGGGGGTTTGTTTGATGTCTGCATTTGCGAATAGCACCAATCCTTTTTCATGTGCCAATTGGATCATGGTTTCTTTTCGGTGAAAGGAAAGCAGTATTGCCACGATCCCATCTGGCGTTAATTTCTTTTCGATGATCGCAGCTAACTCTTTTAAATTTAACGCTGCACTATGTAATGCCAGATTCTTTTTTTCATTGGGCGAATGCAAATCATTTTCAAAAAATGGAGGGTTGCTGATAATGCAATCATATGTTTTTGGGGAATCCCAATCTTTCACATCAGATTGTATGATAATTATTTTTGAAGAAAATGGGGAGGCTGAAACATTTTGTTTCGCTTGATCGGCTGCTGCTGTTTCAATTTCAATGGCATCAATTGTGCAATTGATAGCTTGTGCAGTAATGAGACTGAGGAGTCCGGTTCCAGTACCAATATCAAGGATCTGGATTTGCTTTGAAGCATTTTGAGCGGCTAATAATTCCACAACCCATGCTCCAAATAAACAAGCGTCTGTGCACACTTTCATGGCACAATGTTCTTGCTCTATAGTAAACTGTTTGAATTGGAAATAGTGATTTGACATAAACCGATTCGACTACTTTTTTTCTTTAGTCCTAAATATTCTTAGGATCAGTGGGCGAATATAAAGATAACTGATACTACTTAGTAATGATATAATCAGCGCAAAAGCAGTGGGCAAAATGGCTCCCAAAGCAACTGTCATTCCCAGCACAAAGCCCAGTAAATATTCAGACCTGTACATAGGAACAAAAAATAAAAGCAGCAATAAGCAATCTACTTGGTAGTTCATAAAATTGGTATACCCATATGAAAATGCTACTGCTAAAACGATTCCGAATACAAGTGCACCTAAAAAACCAACTATACTATTCCCGATAAAAACAGTTGGTGTATTTGCTGTTTGATCGATAAGCAAGAATCTTTTTTGGATTCTATAGAAGCTGAACCAACATAAAAAAGGGAGTAAAACTATTCCCCACCAATTCGAGATACCTGGCAGATCACTTCGTTGAAGTATATGGTGCGTAACCACACCACCATGAAATTTCTCCCAGATCAAAAGCATTCCAATAAAAATAGACACTAGTATTGTTGCAGCAATCTGTATAGTTTTAAATGAAGGTTTGTTCATAGCGTTTTTTTGGTGGGATGGGTATTCATTGAAAATACGAACAAAGAGAAGTGCTAAGAAAGCGCTTTAGGATAGTCGGTAAAAAAAAGCCCCGTTCCAAATCATCGGAACGGGGCCTTATATTTTTTTTGAAAAATTTATTTATCTGCAGTTAAGCTAGAGAAAATATATTCTTTATTCAAACGAGCGATATTGCTGATGGAGATTTCTTTAGGGCAGGTAGCTTCGCAAGCACCAGTATTGGTACAAGCTCCAAATCCTTCCTTATCCATTTGAGCAACCATATTCAATACCCTTGATTTGCGTTCTGGTTCTCCTTGAGGTAATAATGCCAAATGCGCAACTTTCGCACTTAGGAATAACATCGCAGAACTGTTTTTACAAGCTGCAACACATGCACCACAACCAATACACATGGCAGCTGCAAATGAAGCATCAGCATGGTCTTTATTAATTGGCAATGAGTTACCATCTACTGCATTTCCAGTATTTACACTGATATAACCACCTGCTTGAATGATACGGTCAAAAGCTGAACGGTCTACCATCAAATCTTTGATCACAGGGAATGCACCTGCTCTCCAAGGCTCAACAACAACGGTATCGCCATCTTTGAATGCACGCATGTGCAATTGACAAGTGGTGTTTGCCATCCATGGTCCGTGTGGCTTACCATTGATATACAAAGAACACTGTCCGCAAATACCTTCTCTACAATCATGGTCGAATGCAATTGGTTCTGCACCTTCCACAATCAGTTGTTCGTTCAACACATCAATCATTTCCAAGAAAGACATTTCAGAAGAAATATCTTTTACTTGATAGCTTACAAAACCACCCTTATCCTTACTGTTTTTTTGTCTCCACACTTTAACAGTCAAATTCATATTGTAGTGTTCCATTCTATAAAGATTGTCGTTGATTAAGTCAAAATTCAAAAAGTCAAAAAAGTCAAAATTCAAAAGTTAAAAATTGAATTTACTTTTTTTAAATATTATTTATAAGAACGTTGAGTTGGTTTTACAACATCGTAGATCAATGGTTCTTTGTTCAAAGTCCATTCATGTTCTCCTTTGTATTCCCAAGCTGCTACATACATATAATTTGCATCATCGCGCAATGCTTCACCTTCCTCTGTTTGGTATTCCTCTCTGAAGTGACCGCCACAGCTTTCATTTCTGTTCAGTGCATCGATACACATCAATTCTCCTAATTCCATAAAGTCGGCTACGCGATTTGCTTTATCTAATTCAGGATTCATTTCATTGACTTCACCAGGGATCCGAACATCGCTCCAGAATTCTTTTTTCAAATCCTGAATTTCTTTGATCGCTTCTTTTAATCCCTTTTCATTACGAGCCATACCGCATTTGTCCCACATAATCAGGCCCAAACGCTTGTGGAAGCTTTCAACAGATTGCTTACCCTTAATGCTCATAAGTTTTTGAATTCTTTCGCTAGCAACTTTTTCAGCAGCTGCGAATGCTGGGTGCGAAGTTTCAATTGCTTTGCTATAGATATCATCCGCTAAATTATTTCCTAAAGTGTATGGAATTACAAAGTATCCATCAGCCAAACCTTGCATCAGTGCAGAAGCGCCTAAGCGGTTTGCACCATGGTCGCTAAAGTTTGCTTCACCTAGGCAATACAAACCTTTTACGGTTGTTTGTAATTCATAATCTACCCATAAGCCTCCCATGGTATAGTGTACCGCTGGATAAATGCGCATTGGGAATTCGTATGGATTTTCTCCGGTGATCTTTTCGTACATGTCGAATAGATTACCATATTTTTCTTTCACCACTTCTTTACCAAGAACAATGATCTCTTCCATGCTCAAATTGTCATTGCCTTCTTTTCCTGCTTCGATCTTGCCATAACGAACGATGGCATCAGCAAAGTCTAAGTATACAGCCTGTTTGCTGGTACCTACACCATAACCTTCATCACATCTTTCTTTAGCAGCTCTAGATGCCACATCACGTGGAACCAGGTTACCAAATGCAGGGTATCTTCTCTCTAAGTAATAGTCTCTTTCTTCTTCTGGAATATCAATTGCTTTACGCTCGTCGTGTTGCTTTTTAGGAACCCAGATCCGTCCATCGTTACGCAGTGATTCTGACATCAAGGTTAACTTAGATTGGTGATCTCCACTAACTGGGATACAAGTAGGGTGGATCTGTGTAAAACAAGGATTTGCAAAAGCAGCGCCATCTTTATGTGCTTTCCATGCAGCGGTAACATTACAACCCATGGCATTGGTAGAAAGATAAAATACGTTTCCGTATCCACCAGTGCATAATAAAACGGCATGACCAAAATGTCTTTCCAATTCCCCGCTCACCAAATTTCTTGCGATGATACCACGCGCTTTATCATCGATCTTCACCACTTCCAGCATTTCGTGACGAGGATACATTTTTACATTACCCAATGCCACCTGTCTTTCTAAAGCCTGGTAGGCACCTATTAATAATTGCTGACCAGTTTGTCCGGCAGCATAAAAAGTTCTTTGTACTTGTGTACCACCAAATGAACGATTGCTCAATAATCCACCGTATTCGCGTGCAAATGGAACACCTTGCGCAACGCATTGGTCGATGATACTGCCACTCACTTCAGCTAAGCGGTGAACGTTTCCTTCACGTGCGCGATAGTCTCCACCTTTAATGGTATCGTAAAACAAACGGAAAACACTATCTCCATCATTTTGATAGTTTTTTGCAGCATTGATCCCACCTTGTGCAGCAATACTGTGCGCTCTACGAGGAGAATCTTGGTAGCAAAAAGCTTTTACTTTATAACCCAACTCACCTAAAGAAGCAGCAGCAGAAGCACCAGCCAAACCGGTACCCACCACAATTACTTCTAGTTTACGTTTGTTGGCAGGATTTACCAGTTTACAATGTCCCTTATATTCGGTCCATTTGTCATCTAAAGGCCCCGCAGGGATTTTCGCGTCTAACATATCCTCAAGTTTACTATGATTAGAATTTCTTTGGATTGATCAGTAGAATAGCTATTAATTAAGCCAACCG
>CAIYAG010000151.1 GCA_903924075.1 uncultured Bacteroidota bacterium
AGGCATAAAAAAGGGGCCAGGATGAACATCCAGCCCCGTTTTAAAATCCAATATCCTATGAAAAACCATAACCAAGTTAAGCAATTAATTGAATCAAACAAAGATAATCCCCTCAAAAAACTGCAATAATTGGGTTATTTACCTAAAAAAAAGAGGCATAACTGCCTCTTTTCTAGAATAATATGCGGTTTTGAGCTAGTATGCCCAAAGATCTTGCTCGTAATTGAAGATCTTTTCCTTAATATTTTGACCTTCCAATAAACGCATTAACGGATCTTTAATTAATCCATTCAAGTATTTATCTCCAGGGTTATTGATCGTTGATTTAATCACGTAAGCTGAGAAATAACGGCTCTCAAAAAGCTCTTCCCAAGACATACGACCTGCATAGTTTTTAGGGTTGTACACTTCGTATTTAACCAATGATTTTCTTAAGTCAGGATAATAGATCCAGAAGAGTGTTCTTGGCTGAGATTTACCAGCAACCACTTGTTTTGCAATAGGTGCAATACCAATAATTCTGCAAGTCATTTTACTAGATTCTTTATCGAAGATCCACTGTTCTTTAATGCGGAAAGTGTAAACAGAATCTGCACTAAATCTTGGTTTCTTTGTAATGACTCTTTCGATAGCTCCACTTACAGGATCTGGAACATTTACTGTATCCATTGCACCAGTTGTTAAGTTAGCTACCTGTTCTCCTGTTAATGGTGTTTTAAACAAATCATTATCTGGAGAGAAAGCCACAACGCTATCATATTTGATGGCGTTCAATAAAATGCTGAAAAAACGTTGGTCGCCATTATCATCCTTACCTGGATACACAAAACCTTGATTCATTTTTTCACGGCCATCAATTTCTTCCCAAACAAACTGACTCCATACCTGATCATCTTCACGGATATAATCATACTCCAAAGGCTTTCTGTCTTTGATCAGTTGGCGTTCAACTGCATAATTACTTCTCAAAGAAACTTCTTGCTTAGTATCAAAACCACCTGGAATAGTGGTATCATATCTTACTGTTACTGCATTAGAAGTTGGCAAAGTACTTGTTACAGCTCCTGCACCAGTACCTGGTCTTGTTGTATCAGGAGATGCATTGCCAGCAGTATTGTTCAAATATTTTGACTTTGGCTTTGCGTTTGTATTGGTTGTATTGGCAGGTGCAGCAGTTGCAGCAGCAGGTTGTTTTGCACCACCTGATTTGTATTTTGATTGGGCATGCACTATTGTGCTAATCCCAACAAAAAATACCAAACCAAAAACTACTAATTTTTTCATACCCACATTTATTGAAGTGTAAACGAAATATTTTGATCTAATTGTCTGCTTCCACCCGGACCTTTCACTTTGATCTCATCGATCACCACTGTTGTTCCTGCCTGACATCTTTTTAATAAAGCTTGTGCTTCTGCATTAAAATAATAACCTGTTACTTCTGCAACGCCTAATCCTTCTTCAAAACCTTTACCAGTACAGATCAATGTGAAAGAAGTAACCTCATAACGCACACCTTCGAAAACGAAATCGCGCAATTCGGCAGCAACACCTTTCTGCACACGAAATTGATTTGCAGGAGTTGGTCCACCCGCTTTACCACCCACTGTTGCCAATGGATCTGGAACACGTTTGATTGGAATAGTGATTCTTTGATTATTTTTTCCATCAGTTGCAGTAACTACAGCTGAACCTAAATTCTGACAAGAAACAATATACTGTCCAGGACCTTCTTTTCTTGAACTCACACCATTACCTTCAACAATTACATTTACTTTTTCATCTCCACCGCCACCTGTAATACTCAATGGATTTTCCAATCCTTGATAGAACACACGTGTTTTATCAGTAGAAACAACCAAGCCTGAAGGAACACCAACGGTATATCTTACTTCTTTATCAACTTTAGAAATGGTACCATCTGGTTTAATGAAAGAGATACTTACTTTTTTAACAGCAGGTCCAGATCCTGATACCGTTGTTTTATATTCAGCTGCACCGTCTTCTTTCACAGGAACATTTGCTCCGTCGATCGTGATGTTAGGTTTTGCAGCTTTACTAAATGCACCAATACCTGCAGTGATCACTAATTCTTCACCTGGCATTAAGTACTGTGAGTTGGTTCCAGCAAAAGCCTGAAACTCATCGTAGATCAATTCAACTTCACCAATTTCTTTGTGACAATATTCTACCACTTGTGCCTCACTATTTTTAATATCATTTTGAAACTTACTCAAAATGGTGATCGCAGCAATGGTTGGCGTCATGTGGAAATAGAGATAGGCCAGATCATCTTTTACAGCCTTATTATTTGTTGGCGGAGGAGTAAGGTCTAACGGTAAAGTTGGTCCCACTTCTTTTGCCACATCAGCATCGATTGCTAAAAGGTCTGCCTTGTATTGTTTTAGTTTATCAAATAAGATCTTACCCTTTCCTTTTCCTGTTGGTGCAGGTTCAACTAATAAACGAGTAGCAGCTTCCAGATCATCTTCCTTATAATCTTCTGTACCATCTTCTAATTTTTTAAGACCTGCTTCAACTTTCAATTCCTGTTTTAATCCTTCGATATAATCATATAAAGCATCAGAAATTTCTTTCGCCTTTTGTGCTTTAGGCATCCAGACTTCTGCTTTTTCTTTTGTTTTAGGATCTTCTAATTTTTTCTGAAACGACTTGAAGATATCAACGTTCTTTTTCTCAACCATTGAACTGGCGGTATTCAAACTGTTGTTTACAGTTTTGAAGGCGTTCAAGATCTCGTTAGAAACATTCAGTGCCAATAATGCTGTAAGCACCAGGTACATCATGTTGATCATCTTCTGCCGCGGCTCCTTAGGTAATGACATGCTAACTTAAATTTAGAAATACAAATTTTTGAATCGGTTCAGTTTAAGCTTACGCTCTTCCCTGCATTGCTGTTAACATGCTACCATATACCTGATTTAATTTACCCAGGTTATTAGCAAGCGCTGCGATCTGCTCTTTTGCTTTCAATGCATCATCTGCAGTACCTGACATCGCTGCTGTAGCTTGTGTAAGGTTTCCGTAGAATTGATTCAAAGCTTTCAAGTGATTGTTGCTTTCTTTTAATTCCAATTCATATATCGTATTCAGAGAAGCAAGGTTTTTATTCAAACCCTGCATTTGATCGTGAAAAGTGGTTGCTGTTTCTGCTGAACCATGGAATCCATTCAAAGAATGTGTTGCTCCATGAGAAGCATCTCTCAAAGCACTAAAAGCAACAGTTGCTTCTTTTGCTTTTAAAGAAAAGTCTGTTGTAGATTTTACTACATCACTTACTTCGCCCATACTATCTACGGTAGTTCCTAACTTCTGAAAGCTATTGCTCAACTTAGTAAGATTTGCTGGAGTGATCTCTGCATCTTGCAACATTTTATCTAATTGCTTCAAAGCAGGGTTTCCTGTTTCGGCAGGTGCTGGCGCATATGCTGGACCCATATCTGGGGGAGGCAAGATCGCATAAACCAAGAAAATCAAGGCCTCAGTACTCAAACCAATTTTCAAAGCCCAATCTGCCCAAGACAAGTGCAAGATCTTAGCCATAGCACCAAAAATTACAACAGCAGCACCGACGCATACAATTACGTTTACCGCACGATTTACAGTTGGAGAAACACCTGAGGACATAAAGGTTATTTTTTATTGTTAGTTAAAAACGTTTTTTAATCAGCCAGTACCATTTTTGATGATACCAAAAAGTTTATAAGCAGTTTGTTCGGTTAATTATTTTTTGGTCTTGGGGGCCAAATCAATGACGCAACGGAAACCTATATAAGATTTAGCAGTATCCTGATACTCAAAGTTTCTGGTACTTACCTGAAGGAAGAATCCTACATCTTTCCAAGATCCGCCGCGAACAACTTTGCGTTTCATGCGTGGGGGATCGGAGTCTTTTGCATCCAAACGGATATCCGGACTCATATCGCTAACAAAATTGTAAGCTCCTTCGTAAAAATAAGAGTTGGTCCATTCTGCCACATTACCCGCCATATTATATAAACCATAATCATTGGGCCAGTATGCATCTGCACGAACGGTATAGAATCCGCCATCTTCTGCATAGTTACCTCTGCCTGGTTTAAAGTTGGCCAATAAACAACCTTTCTTATTTCTTAAATAATAGTTACCCCAAGGATACATCGAATTGCTACGTGCACCTCTTGCAGCATATTCCCATTCTGCTTCACTTGGTAATCTGAAATCACTTTCAACAGCCAATTTTTTTCTTTCCAAATAGCTATTTAAGTAATGAGAACGCCAATGACAGAAGGCAACTGCCTGTTTCCAGGTTACACCAACTACTGGGTAGTTTCCAAATGAAGGGTGAGAAAAATATCTTTTGGTCATTGGTTCGTTGTAAGAATAAGAGAAGTCTCTCATCCAAACCAAGGTATCGGGATAAACCTGTTGGTCTCTTTTAACCATGAATTCTTTACGAGGATGGCCTGCATTTTCTCTTTTTGCAGCAGCCTGTAGATCGAAGTATTCAATTCTATACACTAGTTTTTCTGGATCGATTTCGGCTTTACCATACAATCTATTGTCTGGAGCAAGATTTAATTCGTTCAGTTTTTCGATGGTGTTTCTATCATATTTAATAGTTGCAACCTTCTTAGGATCAACACCCATGGTATCAGTTTCTTTATTGATACCCTGACCAAATAAAATCTTGAACGCCAAGGAATCTCTGGTCCAGGTAACAAACTGACGGTACTCATTATTGGTAATTTCAGTAGCATCCATCCAGAAACCTGGGATCGACACCTGTCTGTTTCGAGTGGTCATGTTATAACTAATATCCTCATCACTAGGCCCCATATGAAAGGTTCCCGGTGGGATATACACCATGTGCAGCGGTCTATTCATGCTCTGCTTGGCTGCTGGAGCCAAACCATGTAACTGTCCATCATCTGGCATAGATGACTTTGCGCTGCCCTTTTTACCGCAGGAACTCATGCTAAGTGATAATGCCGCTAATAGTATTATTGTTAAGTACCCTTTCATTTGATCAGAATGATTTTTATGACAGTGACAAATATATGTTTTTCATTGGCTATAAAACCTGAATTGCGATTTTGAACCAATAAATTTAATCGTGTAGAAATCTACCTATGGGGCTACTATTTTATGCAAAAAAAAGATTTTGGGTATTAGATACCGCTGTCATTTAGAGCAAATTAAAACAAAATGTGTTACACATTTGCTAAAAAATTAACAATATTGTAAAAAGGCCTCAAACAGGTATAGTTCTTACAGATATAAAAAGCTACTGGCACATCTGTTTCCCTACCCTTTAATAACGGGAAATTACCGGAATTAGTTTCTCCTGACTGGATTATTTTATTGGGGAGATATTGCTTTAATACTTCGGTCAGGTTTTTATCACATTCCCATCCAGTAATGGCAATTTCCAACACTCCATAGTTCAAAAACTGCAGTATGGAAGCCCAAATCCCAAAGGATCCAGGGTATTTTAGGATCGATTCCTGCAAGGTGCCAATCATTTGAATGGCCCTGTCTTCCCATTCGCGCCGATCAAAAACCTTTGCCAAATAGCATAAATTGGCTGCCATCACCGCATTTCCGCTTGGGGTGGCACCATCATACACCTCTTTCTTGCGAACAATTACATCGCGCTGTTCATCGTGTGTAAAATAAAAAAATCCTGTTTCGGCCTCGGAAAAATGCAGTAGCACCCATTCGGTTATTGCTTTTGCTTTTAATAAATAATCGCCATTACCAGTGATCTCCTGCAAATGGATCAATGCTTGAATTAGGTAAGCATAATCATCCAAGAAGGCTGGTTGTTTTGCAATACCTGCTTTATAAGTATGCCACCAAGAACCATCCGCTTGCTGAAACTTTTGTTCCATGAAAGCCATATGGTTCATTGCGAGTTCCTTTATTTCATTCAGTCCCAATGCGGCAAAAGCCTTTGAATAAGCTGTATTCATCAATGCATTCCAGCCCAACAAAATTTTATCGTCGAGCGCCGGTCTAATTCTTTTAGACCTTGCTTCAAACAATGTTTTTTTTGAGCGATCTAATAAATCTTTGAAACTATCTGTATCTAATTGATGATGGTTTGCAAGATCGGCAACGGTTGATCTAACCCATAAAATATTGGTATGCTCCCAATTACCACCTTCCGATACCTGATAATAGGTACAAAAAAGAGCTGCATCTTCTTTGAGTAATTCTTGGATCTCTTCATAACTCCAAGTATAAAATTTCCCTTCCACTCCTTCGCTATCTGCGTCGAGTGCACTATATAATCCCCCTTCAGCACTGGTAAGCTCTCTTTCTATAAATGCGATACAATCTTTAATAGTTGTAGCATAGCGCGGATTTGAAGTGATCTGATAAGCTTCTGCCATCACTGAAATCAGCAAGGCATTATCGTACAACATCTTTTCAAAATGAGGTGCTAGCCATTCGTTGTCGGTACTATATCTAGAAAAACCGCCCCCTAAATGATCATGTATTCCTCCATCGATCATTTTATCGATGCTCAGTAAGGCTTGCTTCAGTGCTGCTTCGTTTTTTGTAAAATGGTATTGCCTTAATAAAAACTGGATCGAAAATGTTTGTGGAAATTTGGGGGCTCTTCCAAATCCACCCCAAGTTGTATCTGCAGTTTGTAATAAATTTTGAGTGATGGTCTCGAGCTGTTCTGATGTAATATTAAAACCATTTTCGAATTTTTGTGACCCACTATTTCCGAATGAATTGGCAGTTTGTAAATGTTCTGTAAGGTTTTCAGCCTGCGATAAAATTTCTTGTTTCTTTTCTTGATAAGCTTTATGAATACCTTCTAAGATCTCTTTCCAACTGGCTCTATTATAAGCACGAACCGGTGGAAAGTAAGTGCCTCCATAAAATGGCTTCGTCTCAGGAGTTAAAAAAACATTCAAGGGCCATCCCCCAGATCCGGTGATGGATTGTACGGCATCCATATAAATATGATCAAGATCGGGCCGTTCCTCTCTATCGATTTTTATATTGATAAAGTATTCGTTCATCATTGCCGCTGTTGCTGCATCCTCAAAACTTTCGCGCTCCATCACATGACACCAGTGGCAGGCTGCATATCCGATGCTCACCAAGATGGGCTTGTCTTCTTTTATTGCCCTACTCAACGCCTCCTCTCCCCATGGATACCAATCCACTGGATTGTGGGCGTGTTGCAATAAATACGGACTAGTTTCATCAATCAATCGATTCGTATGTGTGGGATTCATTTGAATAGTTGTAGGGCAAATTAATCTTTCTAACAATAGAAAACCCCCTCCTGTTTAAAGGAGAGGGCTATATTTTTATGTTTCTTTAATTTATTTTTTTGCAGGAATGGTGCTACTTAAAAAACTATCAAGAGCTGCGCACATGCTCGGGCTCTTTGGCGAAGGCACTTTAATTTCGAGATTCAATCCCGCGTCTTCTACAGCTTTAGAAGTATTGCTACCGAATGCACCAATCACGGTTCCATTCTGTTTAAAGTCAGGTACATTGTCGAACAAACTCTTAACCCCACTTGGTGTGAAGAAACAAATCACATCGTAATCAATTTTGCTGATCACTGGTTTTATATCGTTGCTAATACTGCGATACATGAATCCTAACTGGAATTCACATTTATTGTTTTTCATAAACCCAACAATTTCATTATCCTGTTGGTTTTCGCTACATACATACAAGAACTTCTCGTTCTCTTTGTGTTTATTGATTACTTCGAACATGCTCTTATTGGTACCATCAGCACCATAAAACACTTTGCGTTTTCTATATAAAATAAACTTCTGAAGATAGAGGGCTACAGCTTCTGTGATGCAGAAATATTTGGTATCCTGGTTGATACTGATCTTCATTTCTTCACAGGTGCGGAAAAAATGATCAATTGCATTTCTACTGGTAAAAATTACAGCGGTGAATTGAAGAATGTCGATCTTTTGTTTACGGAATTCTCTGGCTGGAATACCTTCCAACTTAATAAAAGGGAGAAATACCAACTCAACCTGGTGTTTGCGTTCTAAATCAAAATAGGGTGATTTATCGCTTTCTGGTCTTGGCTGTGAGATAAGAATCCTTCTCGCCTTCTTAACTGTTCCTGAATTTTTTGACCCGCTTTTTGCCATGCTTCTAGTCTAAAAAATAATATTAACTAAATACCTCCCGAAACAAAATTGATCAACAGTTTGTATATCAATAAGAGTGGAAGTAGTTCTACTGCGCAAAGGTACAAGAAAAAATGTAAGGCACTCACTTTCAAATTCGACCGTATAACTCCAAACGAAATCAGATACCGATACATAAATAATACCAATGCAACTCCAGCCGAAATTGTTATAGCTATTTGCTTAATGGGCAGCGGTGAAAAAGTGATCATTAACACAAAAGGTATTAGTACAATTCCTAATACTTTGTTTACTAGAAAAACAATGAAAGTGTAGGCATTGG
>CAIYAG010000152.1 GCA_903924075.1 uncultured Bacteroidota bacterium
ATAACTCTCAGGTTGATGAGCAGCTTTTTCGTTACTTGGGCGGTCAAAAGAATTGACAAAAGGTTAACAAACCCAAAAAAAACAACATGAGAAAAAAAATGCTAATGAGCTTTTGTGCTTTCGCAATGACCATAATGGTCGGCTTAGCACAGAGTTCCACAGTGACCGGTAAGGTTGTTGATGACAAAGGTTCTCCTGTAAATGGAGCATCTGTTGTAGAGAAAGGAACAAGAAACGGTACAAGTGCCGGAGTGGATGGATCCTTTTCTTTAAAAGTGAAAACTGGCGCTAGTCTGGTTATCTCAGCTTTAGGTTTTGATAATAAAACCGTTGCTGCAACTTCTTCAAATTTGGCAATTACTTTAACCACTGATGTTAAGTCATTAAGTGAAGTAGTTGTAACAGGTTCTGGTGTTGCAACATCAAAAAAGAGATTGGGTATCGCAGTTGAGTCGATCAAAGGCGACAAATTACCAGTTTCTCCTGCTGCAGGTATTGACCAGGCATTGATCGGTAAAATCCCAGGTGCTCAGATCTCTTCTGTATCTGGTAACCCAGGTGACCAAGTTAATATCGTATTAAGAGGTATCAATACCATCCAAGGTGGTACAAGACCAATGATCTTATTGGATGGAGTTGAAATTCCATTTGCCAATTTGAGCACATTAGATCTTAGCCAAGTAGAAAGAGTTGAGGTGGTACAAGGTGCGGCTTCTTCTGCTTTATATGGTGCTCAAGGTGCTAATGGAGTTATTCAAATCTTCAGCAAAAAAGGAACTAAAGGCAATTTGAACATTAACTTTTCTTCTAGCTTTGGTTCAAGCTCTTTCATTAACGCCGGTAATTTTGGGAAAGCATCATTGCATCCTTATTTAACTGATGCTAGTGGAAATATGATCGCTAGAAATGCTGGTGGTGGTTTTAACGCTGGAGACAAATTAAGTATTGACCCTACGATTGGTGCGTTGATTGGTTCTATTGCTTATCGTTATGGTAGTGAAAATGGTGGATCTGCTCCAGGCCAAGGTACTTCATACAGTCGTTATGGTATCTTAGATCCTAGAAATATTGCTGATCAGCCTTATAAAGGGTCACTTCAATACTATGATCATTTTGCTCAAGTATTTCAAAGTGCTCCATCTTTCAACAACTCACTTTCTATCAGTGGTGGTGGTGAAAAAGTTGATTTCAATGTGTCTATTGCAAATAACAGAACTTATTCTGCACTATTAAAAGACAATGGTTATGTTGATAGAACAAACCTAACATCAAATATTGGTATTGAACTGTTCAAAGGATTTACCCTTCGTTCTGTTACTAATTTAGCGTACACCAATAATACCTTACACCCTCAATTAGGTGCACCAGGTGGTTCTGGTTATGGTTTAGGTAATAGTAATGCAAATGTGGGCGGGGTTTATGGTTTCTTAAACACTCCATCATTCATTAATTTACAAGATACCATTGCAGGTGGTGTTCCAGCTGCTGAATATTTTAATGGTGGTATCAATATTGCTGCAAACGCATTTAACCCTTTCTATACTGAATATTATAGCAAAGGTGATAGCAAAAGATACGATATCATTCAGAGCTTTGATGCAAACTATAAACTAAATAAGTTTGTTACTTTGAATGCTCGTTATGGTATCAGCTATAAAAACGAAAGTGATACTTGGACTTATTATAACCAGAATTTAAATGAAAACACCAATTATTATGGTGGATCTGCAGGTTGGTATAATGGTACAGATTATACTGGTGAGTACGATAACTTCCAATATTCATCAACCAAACAAAACTTATTTACAAGTGCTAACTTGAAATTAGATTTTGAAAGAGATTTTCATTTGAAAATACCTATTCAATCTTCTACTTTAGTTGGATACGATTACAGAAAGAATGTATATAAGGAATTAGATTTTTATGGTTACTCATTACCATTACAACCTCCTTTCTTATTCTCTTCTACTCAGTCACAATCATTAGCTAATCAATACAACGAAACCTCTGTAACTTATGGTTACTTGGCTGAACAAAAATTTGATTATGGCGATTTTGGTGGTATCACTGCGGGTATTAGAACTGACTATTCTTCAACTTTTGGTCAGGGTCAAAAACCAACCAATTTCCCACACTTCAACGGTTATCTTAACTTAACAAGTTTTGATTTCTTAAGCAGTGTTAAAAATGTGTTGCCTAATTTTAAATTAAGAGCCGCTTACGGTAAAGCGGGTATTCCTCCGGGCGCATACCAAAGACAACCAGTTCTTGGTTTGCAACCTACAGGTTCTCAAGTTGGATATACTAATCCAACCACTGCTATTAATCCAGAATTGGGTGTAGAAGTTTCTGCTGAAACTGAATATGGTACAGACTTAACAGTTAAAGCAGGCAAAGGTAATTGGCTGAAGAATTTAAACTTCTCATTTACCTATTGGAGCAGACATACTGATAATGCCATTTATACTGTAAATCAGCCACCATCAACTGGTGCGCAGAACATTACTAACAATGCGATCACTTTATCATCTAAAGGATGGCAGTTGGCAGTAAACATTCCAGTGTATTCAACTAAAGATTGGAACTGGGATTTCACAGCTAACTTCGGACACCAAGCTTCTATGATCGATAAAATTGTAGGCGGAGATATTCCACTTACTTCTGCAGCTGGTAGTTCTAGTTTGATCTTAAAAGAAGGTGGTTTGATTGGTCAGATCTATGGCTATCAAGCACTAACAAGTGTGAATCAGTTAAGAGCAGATGGTAAAACACCTTTTATTCCGGTTGCTGATCAATCTAAATATGAGATCGTTAACGGAAGAGTTGTAAATACTGCAACTAAAGCTTTATTTATTTCTGATGAATCTACTGCATTAGGTGATCCTAATCCAAAACTTACTTCATCTTTCATCAATAGCATCACTTATAAAGGTTTCATAACTTTTGCGTTCCAGTTTGATTGGATCTCTGGTTCACATTTATACAACCAAACAAACGAGTGGATGTACAGAGAAGGTATCAGTAAAGATTGGAATACTCCTGTTACCATTGGTGGTCAAACAGGTGCTTATACTGCTTACTATGCTAGTGCCTACTATGCATTGGGTAACACAGCTAGAGGTGTTGGTAATAACCTGACTAAAGACTTCTTCTATGAAGATGCTTCTTTCTGGAGATTAAGAAACGTTTCTTTGGCTTTTGATTTTGCACGATTTGCTAAACAAGGCTGGCTTAAAAAATGTCAATTGGTTCTTAGTGGTAGAAACCTTCTGACTTTCACTAAATATTCTGGAATGGATCCTGAAATTAGTTCTGGTTCTTCTAACTCATCATTCGATAGAGGTATTGACCATAGCACTATTCCAAATATGAAATCATATCAAGCTACCTTGAATATTGCTTTTTAATCTAAAATCAAACTTAATTGGATATGAAACATACAAATTATCAAATACTAAAAAAGCGGTTATCTAGCCTAGGCTATTTGGCGGTGCTTATTACAATACTTTTCATTAGTTCTTGTAAAAAAGAATTAAATCAAGTAAATCCCAATTCACCCACTGTTGCTGGTAACGTAAACAATGAAGCTGGGATCGCAGCTTACGCAATGGGCGGTGTTTATTGGAGCGGTTTCAACTATGGTGATGGTTGGCTGGGTAATAGTTACTTTTCTTTGCCATGGGGATACCATGAGTTAATGGGCGACGTTGCAGGTGGTGGATCTGGTTCTAACAACCAAACTACTACCATGGGTGTTCCTGATGCAATGTATCCTGATCCAGTTGGTGCACCGGCTACAGTTGTTACTAACCCAAGCCCAGAAGTATCAATTATCAGAAGCTATAATAACACAGCATCTACTGCTGCTGCAAATAATGCTTTGTTTTATGAGTGGACAAATATGTACTCTTTGATTTATGCAATGAATTCAACCATTGCGGCTCTTCCTGGTGTTACAGGTTTGAGTGCTGATAAAACTGCTACTGTTAAAGCTTGGGCTTATTGGTGGAAAGGTTATGCATATGCTGCAATCGGTACATTGTATTATGCAGGGTTGATTGAAAATGATAATTTAGGTACCAATAGCAATTATGTTGCTCAAACAGCTATTATTGCTGAGTCTAATAAACAGTTAAACAATGCAATGACTGCATTGAAAGGAATTTCAAATCAAGGTGATTATAATAGTATGATCGCACAATTGATTCCTCAGCAGTGTCAGGTAGGTTTAGGCCAGCCTTTAACTTCTGCTCAGTGGGTTAAAACAATTAATACAATGTTGGCTAGAAACATTTTATTAAATAAATTATCTCCATTTGTAAATGGTAATGCAAGCGCTGCTATCACTGGTGCAAGTATCCCTGCTATTTCAGCTGCAGATTGGACTGCGATCATTGCTTATTGTAATGCTGGTGTTCAGGCAGGCGATTATGTATTTACTGCTAGATCATCAAGTGTGAATTCATTCTTTACTGCAACTGGTGGAACTGTAGCTTCTTTGAGTACCCTGAGCAATCAGGTTTCTACTTATAAAGTAAGTGAAAGACTTGTTCAGAATTTCCAATCTGGTGATAAAAGATTGGCAAACTTCACAACAAGTAATGGTACTTTCTATGGAGATGCAACTTCAAACTCTACACGTTATGGCTTAGTTGACGCGGTTACTGCTAGTTTATCTGGCTTCCAAACTTTGTCTTCAAGACAAGCAGGTGGTATTGAAGTTTATATGGGACCAACCTACGAAGAAAATGCTTTAATGCTTGCAGAAGCAAATATTCGTTCAGGTAATATTCCAGCAGGCGTAGCCTTGATTGATGCTGTTAGAAAGTATCAAGGTGCAAGTGTTCCTGCACTATCTACATCATTAACTGTAACTCAGGCATTAACTGCCTTAACCCAAGAGCGTTTAGCTGCATTAGCATATAGAGGCTTGTCTTACTACGATTTAAGAAGATGGGGTTGGAGCTATGGAAAAACTAAAGGTGGTGGAAGATATGGTTGTAACATGATCTACAATAAAACACTTTATACCAACGCGTTCATCAACTATAATTATATGGATTATTGGGATGTACCAGCAGATGAAATTGTTAAAAACACACCTGCTGCAGGAAGCGCTGTTGTTGTAAATCCAAACTATTAATACTACTATAAAGTAAAGCTGTTCATCAGCTTTACTTTATTCCAAAAAAAAGAGACAGTGCTTAGCTGTCTCTTTTTTTATGCGCTTATGCGAATATTTTTTTGAAAATTAGAACTTGATCTCTTCATCGTGCTCGTTAAAGAAACGGAATTCGATGATATGATAGTTGGTGTTGGCCTGCACTTTCAAATTCATTTTGTACTTGCGCTTCCACTGTCTGATAATAGGATTAAACCATCCTTTTGTTAAGTGAGAATACACAATTGGGTGCACAGCTAAAGTCAATGAATTGTGTGCGTGAGAAACCAAATAGTTTAAACGCTTTTCGATCTCATCTTCTAAGATCAGTGTAGAAGTGATCTTACCAGTGCCATTACAAGCCGGACAAACTTCAGACGTATTGATATTCATTTCCGGGCGCATGCGCTGCCTGGTAACTTGTAACAAACCAAATTTAGAGATCGGTAACAGGGAATGACGTGCACGGTCGGTTTTCATAAAACCTTCCATCGCTTCCTGCAATTTCCTTTTGTTATCGGGTAATTTCATATCAATGAAATCGATCACGATAATGCCTCCAATATCTCGCAGTCTTAATTGGCGTGCAATCTCTTCTGCGGCCTCCAAATTTGTTTCGAGTGCATTCTCTTCCTGATTGTTACTAATGCTCTTATAACCGCTGTTTACGTCGATTACGTGCAATGCTTCTGTATGTTCAATGATTAAGTAAGCACCACTTGGTAAGTTCACTGTTTTTCCAAAAGCAGATTTCACCTGTTTGGTAATTCCAAAATGATCGAAGATCGCACCTGGATGATTGTACATGGTTACGATCTCGGCCTTATCGGCAGCGATCCGTTGGATATAGGCTTTGGTATCAGTATAAATATTTTTATCGTTGACTACGATGCGATTAAAATCTTCGCTCAACAGATCGCGCAGAATACTGGTTGTTTTATTCTGCTCGCTCATAATTTTTGTAGGAGCAACTGCACCTTTCAAATTCGTTTGAATGGTATTCCAAATAGCAACCAAACTCAACATGTCTTGATGCAATTCGGCAGTGGTTTTTCCTTCTGCTGCTGTGCGCACGATCACGCCGAAATTCTTGGGGCGTATGGCTTCTACAATTTTGTGTAGGCGCTTTCTTTCTTCAGAGCTGTGGATTTTTTTAGAGACTGCTACAATTTCATTGAAGGGTGTTACCACAACAAATCTTCCGGGCAATGATAATTCACAACTCAGACGCGGGCCTTTTGCTGCGATCGGTTCTTTTAAAATTTGAACCAATACATTGGGCTTGCCATTTAATACTTCATTGATCTTTCCAGTCTTTACAATCTCTGGTTCTGATTGAAATTTTCCGAAATCAAAACCATTCTCTTCCTTATCATGCATCGCTAATTGCGTGAATTTGATGATGGAACGAGCATAAGGACTCAGATCTGTATAATGTAAAAAAGCATCTTTCTCAAATCCTACATCCACGAAGGCTGCGTTCAATCCAGGGATGAGTTTCTTCACCTTGCCTAGATATAGATCACCTACTGCGAAGCTGGCATCTGCTTTTTCGTTATGCAGTTCCACCAATTTTTTATCTTCCAGCAAAGCGATCTCAACGCCTGTCGGGGCTACATTAATAATTAATTCTTTGTTCACAAAACGCAACTTTTAGATACACAATTACTTACCCAGTATAGGGCATACATCCTCACATCAATATCTGTATTAAGGCC
>CAIYAG010000153.1 GCA_903924075.1 uncultured Bacteroidota bacterium
TATGAAAAAAATCGAAGCGATCATTAGAACCTCAAAGTTCGAAGATGTAAAACAAGCCCTTAAGGAGAACGGCATTGATTTTATTTCCTATTGGGAAGCATCCGGAATTGGTAACGAACATACCCGGGGGCATCATAGCTATCGCGGTACTGTATATGATACACAGTATATTCCAAGAATGTTTCTCTCGATCGTTTTAAAAGAGGCCAATGTTGAAAAGACCATTTCCTGCATTGAAAAAGCAGCTTACACCGGCGAGATCGGAGACGGTATGATTTTCATGTACAATATTGAAGAATCGGTTAGAATAAGAACCGGGGCAAGAGGCGAGGCTTCAACTATTGGACCAAGTGATAATTTATAATATTAAATAATTTTAAAATAAGATAAAATGATTCGTAAAATCATATTTGCATTCGTCTTAATGCTTTCTTTATTGGCTTTTGATTCCTATGCACAAACTGCTGCTCCAAGAAACCCAGATCCAGCCGGCGCCACCACTGGCAATACATCAGATGTTACTGCTGCAAAAGCGGGCGCACCTACAACTGCAGAATTATCTGATCAGGTTGGTAAAAACAAAGTGAGCATCAATATGGTGTGGCTTTTAATGACTGGTTTCTTGGTATTCTTCATGCAAGCTGGATTTGCATTAGTTGAAACTGGTTTAACCAGAGCCAAAAACGTAGGCCATACTATGGCAATGAACTTATTTGTATATCCAGCTGGTGCACTTGGTTTTTTCGCCTGTGGCTTTGCCATCATGTTTGGAGGTGTAGGAGCATTAGGTACCCTTGGTGGTTACGATGGACTTAATCATGAAGTTTCCTTAACTATACTTGGACATACTTTCGGTTTATTTGGCGCCAAAGGATTTTTCATGAATGGCATATATGATGTCGGCGTTTTAGGATTCTTTGTTTTCCAAGTGGTATTCATGGATGCTGCTGCAACTATCCCAACTGGAGCGATGGCTGAAAGATGGAAATTTGCATCTTTCGCGATCAGTGGATTTTTAATTGGAGGTATCATCTACCCTATTTATGGTAACTGGGTTTGGGGCGGTGGATGGCTTTCTCAGTTAGGTGCTAATTTTGGATTGGGTCATGGGCATGTTGACTTTGCCGGATCATCCGTGGTACATTTAACTGGTGGTGTGCTAGCATTTGTAGGTGCTAGAATGATCGGAGCTAGAATTGGAAAATTCAATAAAGACAAATCAGCTAATGCAATTCCTGGGCACAATATTCCAATGGCCGTATTAGGAACGATTGTATTGGCATTTGGATGGTTTGGTTTTAACGCTGGTTCAACTTTTGCTGGAACAGATCTGAGATTTACAGTTGTGGCATTTAATACCATGATCGCCTCTTGCGGTGGCGCACTTGCTTCTACTTTATGGATCTGGTTTGTAAGAGGAACTAAACCAGACGTAAGTATGATGTGTAATGGTTTATTAGCTGGATTAGTAGCGATAACCGCACCATGCGCATTCGTTTCACCTGCTGGTGGATTAATCATTGGATTACTCTCAGGTATATTAGTAGTAGAAGTAACACTCTTCGTGGAAAGAAAATTGAGAATCGATGATCCTGTTGGTGCAATTGCAGTACACGGAGCAAATGGTATTTGGGGTGTATTAGCACTGGGCCTATTTGCTGATGGCACTTATGGAGACGGATTGAATGGCGTAAAAGGAACTGTGAAAGGTTTGTTTTATGGAGACGCTGGTCAATTTGTTGCAGAACTCATTGGTGCAGCAACAAACGTGGTATTCGTAGGAATTGCCGGCTGGTTGATGTTTAAATTATTAGACAAACTAGTTGGTAACAGGGTAAGTACAGATGTTGAATTATACGGTTTGGATCTACCAGAAATGGGTATTGATGGATACTCAGGAATTAAACTGGATAAAAATTCAGAAACTCCATTATCAAGGTAATTTTTTAGAGAGCAACAATCAAAAAGGGGGCACAAATTGTGTCCCCTTTATTATTTTATATAACGCTTGTTAAAAAAAAATTAATCAAGCAATAAACCATTCAAAACAACTACATTCAATTTACTCAAAATTAAAATCAACATAATCATGGCAAATAAAAACTGGCATCAAAAGCATACAGAATCAATGAAATTCGGAGATCGCATCGCAGACGCTGTAGCAAATGGAATGGGATCTTGGACTTTTATTATTTGGCAAACCGTTATTGTTGTGATGTGGATGATCTTAAATGTCGTTGGTATTGTTCAGCATTGGGATGTATATCCATTTATTTTATTGAACCTGATCTTCTCAACGCAAGCTGCCTATTCAGCACCAATCATTATGATGGCCCAAAACAGGCAAAACCAAAGAGATAGGGAGCAGGCTTTGCACGATTATGAAACCAATATAGAAGCAAAAAAAGAAATCGAAGCACTACAGGCGCAACTCAGTGCGATAGAAATTGAAAAACTCGATAAAATTATTGCACTTCTATCAAAGGCTGATCTCTAATCTTATAAATTAAATTATTCCTTCGTTCTATTTTTGATATACCGGATAATCAGAGTATCCCTTTTCATCTGCAGTATAAAATTGATCCATATTCATTGTTTTTGAAAGTGGCCAATTATGCTCCATTCTTTCAACTAAATCAGGGTTATTAATAAATGGTCGCCCAAAAGCAATTAAGTCGGCATTCCCATTATCAAGATCTAACTCAGCTTTCTCAAGATCATAACCACCGCAAAGAATAATGGTGTTTTTAAAATTACTGCTGATCGTTTTTTTAATTGAATCAGGAACAGCGGGTGCACCCATGGCAGAATGGTCAACTAAATGAATATAAGCAATACCCAATTCATTTAATTTTTTTGATAAGTAATCATAGGTTTCGTCGATTTCTGGATAATGTGGCATATCACTGGCTACACCATATGGAGATAAACGAATACCTGTATTCTCTTTTCCAATAACCTTCACAACTTCAGTTACTACTTCAATTATAAAACGGCAACGATTTTCAATATTTCCCCCATAATTGTCTGTTCGTTGATTACTGATGGGAGATAAAAATTGTTCTAGCAAATAGCCATTTGCTCCATGTAATTCTACGCCATCAAAATCAGCTTCCTTTGCATTTTTTGCTGCTGTTGCAAATTCTTTTTTGGTACTTACTACATCATCAGCAGTCATTTCTTTAGGAACAGGAAAGTCCTGCAGTTGTTTCCCGTCAGTCCACATTTGTCCAGCCGCTTTAATTGCCGAAGGAGCTAAGATCTGTGATCCTTCTACCATGTTTAACGAATGACTAATTCTTCCTGTATGCATTAGCTGCACAAATATTTTTCCACCCTTACTATGCACAGCATTGGTCACTTTTTTCCAACCCGCAATTTGAGCTGGCTTAAAAATGCCCGGAATTCTTGCATATCCTAAACCATTGGGAGAAGGCGAAGTTCCTTCTGTTATGATCAACCCAGCTTGTGCTCGTTGTTCATAATATGTTGCCATCAAATTATTGGGGATATTTCCAATTGCCCTACACCTAGTCATAGGTGCCATCACAATCCGATTCAATAATGATACTGCACCAGTTTGAGAAGCTGTGAATAATTTATACGATTTCATTTTACTTTACTTTATTTAAGCAAGTTGGCCAAATAATACCATGTATATATTATATAATTATTAAAATTGATTGCATGTATCACATAACTATTTTAATGAAGCCATATCAATCACAAAACGATAGTGCACATCACTTTTCAACATCCGCTCATAGGCTTCGTTGATATCCTGAATATTGATCAATTCAATATCAGAAACAATATTGTGTTCCCCACAGAAATCAAGCATTTCTTGTGTTTCAGCTAACCCACCGATTAATGATCCAGCAATTGACTTCCTTCCTAAGATCATCGGAACAGAATTTACAATGGGTTCTAAACCACCTAAATAGCCTACTAAAACCAACGTACCACTAATATTCAAAGTGGCTACATAAGGATTTACATCATGCACATAAGGCACTGTATCAATGATCAGATCAAATTTTCCTTTTACTGAATTCATATGAGCATTATCGCTTGAAATGATCACATCATCTGCACCTAAAGCAATGGCATCTTTTGTTTTGGAAGCAGATCTTGAGAATAGAGACACATGTGCGCCAAGTCCCTTTGCTAATTTAATAGCCATATGTCCCAAACCACCCAGACCCACTACTGCCACTTTGCTATCTTTCCCCACTTTCCAATGACGCAAAGGAGACCAGGTTGTTATTCCTGCACAAAGCAAAGGAGCTGTTGCAGCCAGATCTAGATTGGCTGGCACTTTTAAAACAAAGTGTTCATCCACCACCACTTTTTCGGAATAACCTCCAAAAGTTTGTGTTCCCAAATGTTTGTCTTTCCCATTATAAGTACCAGTGAATCCATTTAAACAGTACTGCTCAAGATCATCTTTACAACTTGCACATGTTCTGCATGAATCAACAAGGCAACCAACTGCTGCATAATCACCTACTTTCAATTTAGTTACGGAAGATCCCACTTTGGTTACTTTTCCAACAATTTCATGTCCGGGAACTGCTGGGTAAACGGTACCTCCCCAGTCATTTCTTGCAGTGTGCAAATCAGAGTGACAAACACCACAATATAAAATGTCAATTTCAATATCATTAGCTGTTATTTCTCTGCGTTGAATGTCAATGAGTTTAAGTGTATCAACAGCTGATTGAACGCCGTATGCTTTAATTTTAGTGGTTTCCATTTTTCTATTTTTTTTGTGTAATTGTTTAAGTTACGGATTTAATAGGAAGGATTAATTGATTGATTGATTTTCGTAAGTCTTTGTTTGTTTTTAATTATTCTAGGCATCCATTTGGCACTACTTTCACTTTCTAAATTACTGAAAATGAAAAAATTGTTTCTTCTAGTAGTTGTTTTTACAAGTGTTCAATTGTTCGCCCAAACTAATACTGAAAAAGAGGTGCTTTCTGTATCAAAACAAATATTTCGCTTAGAAGTTGAGAATAAGATCGATAGTTTGGAAAATTTAATGCACGAGAAACTGACAGTAGTAAATAGTAAGGGCGAAACACTGAATAAGCAACAGTATATAGCAACTTTTAGAAGTGGCAGTTTTGTGCATAATAGTATTGACATAGAAGAAAATACAGTAAGTTTAATTGATAACATCGCTACTGTAGCTGGAAAAGGAAATTTTAATATCACAGCTGCTGGCAATAACCTGATCAGGCATTTATCTTATATCGAAGTTTTTATCAAAACTAAAACTGGTTGGAAATTATTCGCGTTAAAAGCAAGTGTACTCCCAAACTAAATAAAAATAGTTGCATGAAAAATAGTAGTAAAAAAGTAATTGTATTGATTGGTGCCGGATCTATTGGTCAGGCAATTGCCCGAAGAGTAGGTGCAGGAAAACATATTTTGTTAGCAGATCTTCGACCCGAAAATAGTGATGCTGCTGCAAAAGTTTTGAGTGAAGCTGGTTTTGAAATTAGCACTGCAATAGTAGACGTTTCATCAAGAGACTCAGTTTACGCACTAGCAAAAAAAGCCAGTGAAATTGGAAGTGTCCATGGTCTAATACATGCAGCAGGTGTTTCACCATCACAAGCAACCCCGGCTACCATCCTTAAAGTAGACCTATATGGTACTGCTTTGGTCCTGGAAGCATTTGGCGAAATAATAGAAGAGGGAGGATCTGGAGTTGTGATTGCATCACAGTCAGGGCATCGACTGCCTTCATTAAAACCCGATGAAGATTATGCCTTAGCTACAACACCGACTGAAGCTCTTTTATCAATTCCTTTTTTACAATTGGATCAGGTCAAGGATTCACTACACGCATATCAACTTTCTAAGAGGGGCAATTCTCTAAGGGTAAAAGCAGAAGCTGTAAGATGGGGCACAAGAGGTGCAAGGATCAATACGATTAGTCCGGGTATCATCATCACTCCACTTGCAAAAGACGAACTTGCCGGACCTAGGGGCGATGGCTATCGCAGAATGATCGAGATCTCTGCAGTTGGAAGGGCAGGCACACCAGATGAAGTTGGCGCTGTTGGTGCTTTACTAATGGGACAAGACGGTGCTTTTATTACTGGCAGCGATATTTTAATGGATGGAGGAGTTACCTCGGCTTATTGGTATGGCGACTTAGCTCCAAAAAATTAAGTTTAACCATTTAAATGTTAATCATTTGCTATAACCCAGGCACATCATTAACTGGCATATAATTTGAAAGTCTAATCTTAGTCTTATTGAAATAATATTTTGATAATTAGAACATTTCATATGCTAAGAACTTTGTCCCTACTCATTGCAACAAGTATTTTGTTTGCAAATTGTGAACCAGCTGTTTATACTTCTGCTCCTGATTATCATCCCCAACCTGCGCCTCAAGCATCAATGGGTTTTGAAGTATTTTATAATGAGTTAGGTCCGTATGGAAGATGGATCGATTACCCCGGTGAAGGTTATGTATGGGTTCCAAATGTGGAACAAGGATTTAGACCCTATGCTACTAATGGACATTGGGTATATAGCAATGCCGGATGGACATGGTCTTCTAGTTATTCCTGGGGATGGGCTCCCTTTCACTATGGTCGTTGGATGTATGAAGAAGGTTATGGATGGATCTGGGTTCCGGGTCATGAATGGGCTCCAGCCTGGGTAACCTGGGGTGAAAGTGGGGGCTATTATGGATGGGCACCATTAGCACCTCATATTAGTATTGAAATGTCGATGGGCGGAGGATGGACACCACCTGCACATTATTGGAATTTTGTTCCAAGGGAACATATCAATCGCCCCAACATTAATAATTATGTTATCAATAATACCAATAACACAACCATCATAAATAATATTCATAAGAATGTTACTATTATTAATAATAATACTATCAACAGAAACCCTCCGGTAAACAATAATAATAGAAGTAATTCAGGAAGTAATATTCCAAGAAATAACGGTCAGGGATCAACCCCTTCCATTTATAACGGTCCACATGTGCATGACGTAGAAAAAGTTACCAATAATCCAATCACTCCTGTAACCATACATGATGCAGAAAGGCCCAACTCTGGCCAAATAAATGAGCACAAATGGGAATTGTATAAACCACCAATAAAACCAAATACATCCCCTATTCAATCAAGGCCAATGCCAACAAAGGTTGAAAAATATCAACCACCACATAAAGAGAATAAAGCGGAAAGAAAAGTTCAGTAACAGAAAAATGGTTCTAACTATTTCATAGCAACTACCTGAACCTTCGTAGGTTTTTTCTCGATGGCAATAAATTTATTGGCCATCATAAGTAGAATAGATACAATCAAAGCAACTGTTTCAGGTCTTCCATTTCAAAATGCAGTTTCAATAAGAACTTCGTTTATTTTTCGGTTGTTACACCGTCAAAATGCTCATCCTTTCTATCCGCTTCTTCCTTCGTTTCTCTAATGATTTTGTCCTGATGATTGTATAACGTCAAAAGAAAGTGTACTAATTGTTAGTTAGTGTTTCTCTGTTTTTAAATGTACTTATTTTTTTTAGTTTTTATAGGATTTGGATTTTAAA
>CAIYAG010000154.1 GCA_903924075.1 uncultured Bacteroidota bacterium
AGGAATCATTTTTATTCTTTGAACTTCAATGGTCCTAAGAAATTGGTCTTTGTTTCGCTAATTTTTTTATCACCTTCCCAAAAGCTTAAAGTAATGCTCGTCTTTCTTTCATGAAGGGCTGTTTTAGGTAAGATCACAAAGAATGTACCTGAACCCTGACCTTCCTTAGCCACTTCCACATAATCCTTACCAATTGACTCTATTCTTCCAATTCCACCTTCCAACTTAATGGTAAGTGGGATCATTTTCATGGTTTTATTGGCAACCTTCACATTATACAAGTTAGAGATACTATCTTCTCCGCGCTCTTGGAAAAGTTGTCCAGGCGTCCGCATCACTGTAGGATCCACATCTTTTCTTGTCATGAGTAATAAACTCAACACACTAAGAACTATGGCAAGCAATCCTGTATATAATTTCATCCGAGTTGTAAAGTGAAGCGGCTCTCCATTGGCGATCGAATTTTCAGATGCATATCTGATCAATCCCTTTGGCTTATTGATCTTGTCCATAATATTGTCACAAGCATCAATACAAGCAGTACAACCCACACACTCCATTTGTAACCCATTACGAATATCAATACCAGTTGGGCATACCTTAACACATGCATGGCAATCAATACAATCGCCCTTTACTTGCTCATCACCTTTTTTGATTGGGCCACGAGGTTCTCCCCTTTTATAATCGTAAGCAACGATCATTGAATTTTTGTCCAACAGCACACTTTGCAATCTACCATAAGGGCAAACAACAATGCAAGCTTGTTCTCTGAAAAAACTATACACTGCAAAAAATACGGCACTGAATATTAAGATGGAAGTTAGTCCACCGAAATGCGCTATCACAGGCTCTGTAATGATCTTCTCTAACTCTTTTACACCAATGATATAAGCCAGAAAAGTATTTGCGATGATAAAAGAAAGCAGATAAAATGCGAATTGCTTTAATCCAACTTTAAAGATCTTACTACCTGTCCAAGGGGCATCCTTTAATTGCCTTTGAGCCGGAGCATCACCCAAAATAAAAAACTCCACTTTACGGAACATCATTTCCATGAAATTGGTTTGAGGACAGGCCCATCCACAAAATAACCTACCAAAAGCTGCGGTAAATAATACAATAAAGAAAACAAAAGTTACCATGGTAAGGCCAAGAATGAAAAAATCTTGTGGCCAGAAAACCTTACCAAAAAATATAAATTTTGCTTGAGGAATATTTAATAAGAAAAAAGGACGGTCATTGACATAAACAAATGGCATCCCAAAAAACAGCACAAAGTATAGGACACTCAGCCAGGTCCGTATATTATAAAATTTACCACTAGGAGGTTTGTAGGCAAATACCCACTTACGTTTCCCGTTATCGTCAACTGTATTGATCCTGTCTCTATAGCTTTCGCCTTCTGTAGTTGGCTCGTTCAAATGTTCGTGGTGTGAAAACATGTGGTGGTTTTAAGGTATAAATTTAAGGCTTTGCAATAATTTGCTTAACACCGCAAAGGTCAGTTGTTGTTCCCAGTTTCTGAGTGATGTATGTTACAGAGTAACATGATATATATCAGGAAATGTATATTTTTTCTTGAATTATGCTAATTTCGGCCAGTCAAACTAATAAGAACTACATGAAAAAACAGAATTACCTTCTTACACTTGCAGCTGCTGCATTTGCAATTACCTCTTGCGGAACAGGTAAAAAATTGGAAGCCGCTAATACTGAAAATGCTCGCTTACAAAAAGTTGTTGCAGAGCAATCCCAAACAATTGCTTCAAACGAAAAAGCTATTGGTCAGTTAAAAACCGAAAATGCGGTATATGGTAAAGAAGCAGCAGATTGCCGTCAGGTTAAAGAGGCTATCGCCCAAAAGCTTGACAACCTTAATAAAAACTTAGCCGCTCAAGGAACATCGATAGATGAAATTCGTAGTCACGTTGCAGAATCAATTGCCAAATTCCAGGATGCTGGCGCAACAGTTGAATATAAAAATGGACTGATCCATGTAACTTTTGAAGACAAATTTTTCTTTAAAGCTGGCAGTGCCACTATTGGGGTTCAAGGAAGGGAGGCATTGAATATAGTTGCAGATGTGATGAGAAAATACCCGGGTGTTAAAACTATAATCGTTGGCAATACAGATAATACTGATTTAAAAGGCGCAATTGATAATTGGACTTTAAGTACTGAAAGAGCAAATGCAGTTGTAAGGGTTTTGGAACTTAGCTACTATGTTGATCCTAAACGTTTGACCGCAGCAGGGAATAGCAAATACAATCCAATTGCAGATAATTCAACTGTAGAAGGCAGAGAAAAAAACAGAAGGATAGAAATTATTTTCAATCCAGATTTAACTAGGATTTGGAATTTGATTGATAAATAATTCTCATTGATTATTCGATACCCAACTATTCATTCTTTAACTTTTTTTATGAAATATAATTTATCTACAAAGAGCTGGTTCGTGAATCCAATCATTATTTGTACAACTTTTTTAATGATGGTTTCTGTACAAAGTTTTGCACAAAGAAAAGGCGGTGGCATTGGCGGTGGAGCAAGACCATCTACCTCATCTAGACCAGCTTCATCTCCTAAGTCATCTGTTGGCAAGAACTCAAATAAACAACTGAATAATAGCAGCAATAAAAGTAACCGAGTTTCAAATTCAGGTAATAAAACCAACAATATTGGTTCAGGCAATAAAAATGTTGGGTCTAATAATAAAGTCAATATAGACAATAGCAAAAAGAATGTCAATATAAACGTTGATAACAGCAAAAATATTCGAGTAAATAATAGCCATAATACAACAGTTAGAAGAAATAATTATCGACCATATTCAGCTCCGCCTTATCGCTACGGGGGCATGTCGTTTTATTGTCATGGACCATATTATTATCATCCATACCATCCATTTTATTGGGGACCAGTTTGGCACCCATGGGGATTCTTTGTTGCAGCATTGGCAACTACAGCTATCATTGTTAGCATTGAAAACCAACAATACCATTACGACCAAGGAGTTTACTATGTAGCTGGAAATGGCGGGTATACTGTTGTTCAGGCTCCAGTAGGTGCTACTATCACTACTTTACCTCCAAAGTCTGAAACTGTTGTGATCAATGA
>CAIYAG010000155.1 GCA_903924075.1 uncultured Bacteroidota bacterium
ATGATTGTAATGGAAGTTAAGCGTTTCATCACACTATTCAAGTTATTACTGATCACACTTGCGAATGCATCCAGGGTACTTGTAAGTATATTGGTATAAATATTGGCCATTTCAAGGGCCTGACTAGTATCTACAATCAAGTCTGCCAAGAATTCTCTTTCATCTTCATTTAATCCAAGGAAATTAGTTCGCTCCAATTTCATCATGAGCATTTCGTTGGTGCGTAATGAAGTGATAAAGTATACGAGACTTTTTTGGATCCGCATCAAATTCAAAAGGTCCTCATTGCTATTACTTTCGTACAAGCTGGTTTCGTATTGATTGCGGCGATGGTTGATCTCTTTCAAAAACTCCATGAAGTTTTGAACTACTTTTTCAAAGACTTTCAACACCATCATATTGCGCTTATCTGGCTGACTTTTTTGAAAACTATTCAGGAATTTTTTGATTGCGCCATTATCAAAAGAGTTCACAGTTACGATCTGATTATGCGTTAAGATGATACAGATCGGAATAGTGATATAAAATGCGTCGCTATCATTAAAGGAATTATTCTCTGTGGGGGTTTTGATAACAAGGAACTTTACATTGTCTTCTACCTCATAACGAGGGCGTTCATCGATATCCAGAGAGTCGCGCAAAAATTCAATTGGGATGTCAAAATCTTCGCTTAATTCAACAAATTCTTCGTCTTTAAAGGGAGGTACTAAATTTACCCATACTTCCATATCTGGCCTATCAATCTCAACTGTTACACCATTTATATTTTTGAAGTATTGAATCATGCTGACTTGATCTAATGGGCATTAAAAAATCGAGGCGTTGTAAATTTACTGAATTGGACGAAACTGCTTTATTAATCTTCTATGTCTATTTCGCCACTGAAAACAAAATCTGCAGGGCCACACAACCAGATATTTTCAAATCGATTGTCATCTATTTTGTCGAATTCAACTGCCAAGTGTCCACCCTTAGTTTGTACCTCAATTCTATTGAACCCATTATCATTATGTGCGAATACCAATGCAGAGGCAGTTACGCCAGTACCGCAACTAAAAGTTTCATCCTCAACACCTCGTTCATAAGTGCGAACAATGATGTTTTTGTCGGTCGTTTCCACAAAATTCACATTGATCCCTTTTTCTTCGAAAGTCTTGCTATACCTGATCTCTCTGCCTTCCTCCACAACATCAACATCCTGCACATGATTCACATGTTTTACATAATGTGGAGAGCCAGTATCTAAAATGCTATCAGCATGAATAGTAGTGATGCTATCAACATCTTTCATTTTAAGATGGATCCAACCTAATTCGCCCATTTCAGCGAAATGGATTCCGTCACTTGCTAGAAAACTATATTTTTCAGGTTTGATACCTTGGTCGAATGCGAATTTCGTAAGGCATCGGCCACCATTGCCACACATGCTTCCTGGTTTACCATCCGAATTATAGTATACCATTTGAAAATCATAACCTTCCAGTGAATTTAAAAGCATCAAACCATCGGCACCAATTCCAAATCTTCTATCGCAAATTAAGTGCACTTGCTCCTGCGTTAATTGGATCTTGCCAGCACGATTGTCGATGATCACAAAGTCGTTACCTGTTCCTTGATATTTATAAAAATGATATTTCATTCAATGGTTTTCTAGTATAAAAATAGCTTAGATACTTGTTAATGTTTCCAGTGTTTTTACGATCAGTTTTTCTACTGCTGCAGCACCATCTTTACTGAACTGTTTTACAACACGATTGGCAACAATCGCATTCAAGCTCAGGCAATGATGTCCTAGTAATCGGCCTAGTCCGTATATCGCACTTGTTTCCATTTCAAAATTAGTGATGCGATGGTTACCATATCTAAATCCTGTAAACTGATCAACAAGATCGGGATTTTTTAATCCCAAACGCAGTACGCGACCCTGAGGCCCATAAAAACCGGGTGCTGTAACAGTAATGCCCTGATGGAATCCATCCACAAAATGTTTCAGAACAGAAGTGCCTGCTGAAGCAATATACGGTGAAGTAGTGGATGAGGTTAATTGTGTATGCGCCACAAATTCGCGTAGAATATATTTTTCTTCATCATTATTGGTATGGCGATAAAAATTAAGCAAATTATCGAGTCCTAATCCATGGGTACTAGCTACAAAACTATCTACTGGAATATCTGCCTGCAAAGAACCAGAAGTACCCACACGTATGATCGTTAAACTACTCAATTGCGGTTTGATGGTTCTTGTCTCGAAATCAATGTTCGCTAGCGCGTCTAATTCGTTGAAAACGATATCGATATTATCCGGACCAATCCCTGTTGATACAACGCTAATCCGTTTATTACCTATGGTTCCGGTGTGGGTAATGAATTCGCGGTGGTTAAATTTGCCTTCAATATGGTCAAAATGTTTACTTAATTCTGCAACCCTATCAGGGTCGCCCACGGTGATGATGGTATTGGCTAATTCTTCTGGGCGAAGGTTTAAATGATAAACGGCCCCTCTGTTATTGATAATTAATTCACTTGGCGCAATCTGGCTCATAAATAAAGATTAGAGGGCAAATTTCGGGTTTTAAGATTTAGAATTTTAAAATTCCTTTGTTTGCTTTATTTTCGCAGCCGCTTAGGAGTAGAAACCATGAAAATGGGCTGTTTTTAATAGTGGGTCCTGTGGCCGAGTGGCTAGGCAGAGCTCTGCAAAAGCTTCCACAGCGGTTCGAA
>CAIYAG010000156.1 GCA_903924075.1 uncultured Bacteroidota bacterium
CCCTTTTTTTGCATCGATCAAGAGCATACAAACATCGGCATCATCCATTGCTTTAATTGCACGGATGATCGAATAAAACTCTAGGTCATCTTTTTCAGAACTTTTTTTACGAATCCCAGCTGTATCGATCAGCATGAATTCTTTCTGGAACATTTTATAGTGTGTGTGAATGGTATCGCGGGTAGTACCGGCAATATCACTAACGATAGTTCTGTCCTCTCCGATCAACGCATTCAATAAAGATGATTTGCCCACATTCGGCTGACCGATGATTGCAAATTTAGGAAGGTCATTTTCACGTAATGTTTCGTCGGAATCTTCTTCCTTCATGGCTTCAGTTACCGCATCCAACACTTCGCCAGTGCCACTACCCGTAATGCTGCTCACGAAAAAAGTATTTTCTAAACCAAGGCTATAAAATTCAGTGGCATCTAGCTGACGCGCACTATTGTCTACTTTATTTACCACTAAATAAACTGGCTTGGTAGTTCTGCGCAGCATGTCTGCCATTACTTCATCCAAATCAGTGATGCCTGTAACCACATCTACCATAAAAATGACGCTATTGGCTTCTTCTATTGCAATCTTTACTTGCTTTCTGATTTCTCTTTCGAAAATATCGTCGGTGTTGGGTACAAATCCACCAGTGTCTACCACATTAAATGTTTTACCATTCCAATCGGTAACACCATATTGACGATCGCGGGTAACCCCACTAATATCATCAACAATTGCTTTACGTTGTTCTAATAATCGGTTAAAAAAAGTGCTTTTACCTACGTTGGGCCTACCAACAATTGCTACTGTGTAACTCATAAAAAATCCTCCTTAATAATGTTTTTAGTGTTAGTTACCTGATCATTCAAGCTAACCATTATTTATATCCATATTCTTTTAACTGCAAGTCGTTGTCGCGCCATTTAGGACGCACTTTTACAAACAATTCAAGAAATATTTTCTTATTGATAAACTGTTCAATGTCTTTTCTAGCAAGTGTGCCGATCTCTTTGATCATCTTTCCTTTATCACCAATGATGATAAATTTCTGCGTATCGCGCTGAACTATGATATCAGCCTGAATTTTTACGATATCTTCTCTTTCCTTGAATTCATTGATCAAGACAGCAGTGTGATATGGGATCTCATCACCAAACAACTGATAAATTTTTTCGCGAATCATTTCTGATGCAAAAAATTTGGTTGGCAGATCACTCAGATCTTCATCACTATAGAAAGGATGCCCCTCAGGAAGTAATTCCAAAATGGCATGCAACAATTTATTCAAATGTACTTTTTGCAAAGCCGAGATCTTAACGATCTTGCTGCAATAACTTTTTTCAGCAAAGAACTTTTCAGCTAACGAAATTCTTCCATTCCCAGCTTTATCGATCTTATTTAAAACCACTAATGCAGGAACTTTTAATCGAAGTTTCTGAAAGATGCCATCAATTTCTTCGAGGTCCTCATTTGCGTCAACGATCAATAAGGCAATATCTGCATCTTCAAGTGCACTCTTCACAGAGGTCATCATGTGTTCGTGCAATTTATATTGCGGGTCGATGATCCCTGGTGTATCTGAAAAAATGATCTGGTATTCGCCCGGAACATTCAAGAAAGCCTTGATCCGATGGCGCGTTGTTTGAGCCTTTGGTGAAGTGATCGCCATCTTCTCACCGATCAACGCATTGATCAATGTGCTTTTCCCGGCGTTCGGCTTACCAAATATGTTAACAAATCCTACTTTCATTTACTAAAGTTACAAAATAACAAAGGCCTCAATAGAGGCCTTTTAAGTTGCGAGAGAAGGGATCGAACCTCCGACCTTCGGGTTATGAGCCCGACGAGCTACCGCTGCTCTATCTCGCGATATAAGATTAATCTAATTATCGCATTTGCATTAAGAAATCATTTTCACACTGTCAGTTCCTATCTTAATGGGTTGCAAAAGTAGGTTATTGAGGCTTACCTTCCAAAATTATTTGCTAATCGTCTGATTTTCTTTTGACGCTGGCCCCACCACTGGTACTAATTTCTCTGACCAAGCCATTTCCTTTATAAAAAATATTGCTGCCACCACTGGCCTCTGCACTCAATTCCTTATTACAGGTTACACGTACACTGGATGCACCAGAAGCTTCGATCTTACAAAAATCCGCTTTAAGATCATAAGCCCTTACCTCACAAGCACCAGACAAGCTGATGTCTGTTTTCTCGGCTGTTCCAGTTACTTTAAAGTTGGAAGCACCACTACCATCCAGTTTTAGATTAACGGCTTTTACTTCACCTGTAAAATCGCTCGCCCCAGATAATTGGATCTTTAGGTCATCCGTGCTGATCATATCTGCCGTTTTAATATTGCAGGCGCCTGACGCCTCTATTCTATGCAATGAAATGAAAGTGACATAAGCTTTCATTTTATTGTTATTACTCCATGTTTTCCAGTTCCAGCCCTTTCCATCGAAATAAATGTGCAGCTTCCCATTTCTGACTTCTGTTTTGATCCGAGATACCGCTTCTTGATTTCCAGCACTAACTGCAACCGCTTCTTCCTTGCCCTGAGATAAATACAGATCGATCGCTCCGGATACTTCCACAGCAGTAAAATCTTTGATAGTTCGCGCTTCTGCATTGGCATCAAAAACTAAATTTTTATCGTTTTGAGCCTGCCCTGTATAGATAGACAACAGTAAAACCAACAGTA
This sequence comes from uncultured Bacteroidota bacterium, assembly GCA_903924075.1. GTDB lineage: Bacteria > Bacteroidota > Bacteroidia > Chitinophagales > Chitinophagaceae > Sediminibacterium. Next base: position 2,702 of record CAIYAG010000156.1, read on the forward strand.
CGGTTATCCTTTTCATGAATGATGTTTTGTGTTTAACGGTTGATGAGTTGTAAAGTTACAGTTGGGCGCTATTATCTGTTTAGCTATTTTTGCAGCAGACATTCCTCGGGGTGCTGTCTGGATCAAAATCAGATGGCTGAGATAATACCCGTCGAACCTGAACAGGGTAATGCCTGCGAAGGGAAGGTGTACTGTTCTACAGATCCTCTCCATTAGCTCTCCCTGTTTCCATTATTAACTTTTAAATCAAAAAAAATGAAAAAGTTTTTGGGAACAATCATCATTGTATTCCTCACGGTTCTGGCTAATGGTCAGACAAACAAAACAACCGGTCAAAAAACCTTTACCGACAGCAGTTTATATCTGCAACCTTTAGAAGTAACTGCCATCAGGGCCTCTTCCACTGCCCCATTCACTAAAACCAATTTGAATAAAGAACAAATTGCATTTTCCAATTCTGGCCAGGACCTTCCCTTTCTATTAAACCAAACTGCTTCCACTGTGATAAATTCCGACGCAGGAAATGGCGTTGGCTATACTGGAATTCATATCCGGGGTTCAGATGCCACAAGGATCAATGTTACGCTGAATGGCATTCCTTATAATGATGCAGAAAGTATGGGAACTTATTTTGTGGATCTTCCAGATTTTGCTTCTTCAATCAACAGTATTCAAATTCAAAGAGGTGTGGGTACTTCTTCGAATGGGGCTGGTGCATTTGGTGCAACGCTTAACTTAGCCACCAACGAATTCAACGAAAAAGCCTACACAGAATTCAATAATAGTTTTGGCTCATTTAATACCTGGAAAAATACTTTGAAGTTTGGAACAGGATTGCTTGCAAATCATTTTACAATTGATGCACGCGTTAGTAAAATTAGCAGTGATGGATATATAGATCGCGCAACGTCCGATTTAAAATCATTTTATGTAAGCACCGCCTATATCAATAAAAAATCATCGTTGCGTTTAAATATATTTTCTGGAAAAGAAAAAACTTATCAGGCATGGTATGGCATTACAGAAGCGCAGCTTACTACTGATCGCACCTATAATCCTGCGGGAATGGAAAAGCCAGGAACCCCTTACGATAACCAGACTGACAACTATACACAAACGCATTATCAGCTATTTTTCAATCATTCCTTTAATACAAAATGGGCTTTTAATACAGCAGTATTTTTAACGAAAGGAAAGGGTTACTATGAAGAGTATAAAGCAGATCAATTATATGCTGATTATGGATTGCCCAATCAATCAATCGGCAATACGATTTATGCTGCTACCGATTTAATTAGACAACGATGGTTAGATAATAATTTTTACGGGCAGATCGCATCCTTACAATATAAGGATCAGAAAAACGAGATCACTTTTGGTGGCGGATGGACTAATTATGAAGGAAAACATTTTGGCAATATTATTTGGATGCAGCACGGAACGCTGACTTCTGATTATCAATATTATAATTATCCGGCAACAAAATGGGATGCGAATGTGTATGCTAAATGGATGTACAAATTCAATAACAAATGGCAAAGTTTTGTAGACGTTCAATATAGAAATGTAACCCATAAAATGGATGGCTTTGAAGGCAATGATCAGCTTACAATTCACAGAAAATTTAATTTCATTAACCCCAAAGCAGGCATTACTTATACGCATAATGGATGGCAGGCTTATTTGAGTTATGCACTTGGTAATAAAGAACCCAATAGAGATGATTTTCAGGCGAGTTTAGTTAGTCAGCCAAAACAAGAAACCCTCCATGATTTTGAATTAGGTGTTGATAAAAGAACACAAAATGTTCATTACGGCGCTACCCTGTATTATATGAACTATCTGAATCAATTAGTATTAACAGGTCAGATCAATGATGTAGGATCTTATACAAGAACCAATGTACCTAATAGTTACAGACTTGGTTTAGAACTACAGGCTTCTGTTGTACTTTCAAAATGGCTAAACGTGGCTGGCAATGTTACTTTCAGCAAGAATAAAATCAAATCATTTACAGAATATATTGACAACTGGGATACAGGAAATCAGTTTGCTATTGCGCATGAAAATACTGATATTTCATTTTCTCCAAACACTATTGCAAGTTTGACACTAAATTTTCAACCGATCAAAAATTTTGATATTAGTTTATTGAGCAAGTATGTTGGCAAACAGTATATGGATAATGCACAGAATGAATCCAGCAAACTTGATGACTATTTTACACAAGACCTCAGACTAGGGTATACTTTTAAGAAAGTATTATTTAAAGAATGGCATATCATTGGTCAGCTGAATAATATTTTCAATGCGAAATACCAACCGAATGGGTATGCTTACAATTATATTTACAATAATACCATCACAAATGAAAACGGATATTACCCAATGGCAGGTACAAACTTTATGCTTTCAGTAAATATAAATTTTTAGTGAAGAGTGAAGAACGAAGAGTGAAGAACGGACGAGGTTTCTCATAAACAACAAGAGGCCGTCTCATAAATAAATGAGACGGTTTTTTTATGCCTGATATTTTAGATGTAATAATCTTAGATTTTATTTATAGGATTTGTTCTGGGAGTTTAGATTTTGAGTTAAGGGGTTTAA
>CAIYAG010000157.1 GCA_903924075.1 uncultured Bacteroidota bacterium
GTTTAAAGAAGGTGTTGATATGGATAAAATTGAATGGGCGCACCATTAATTTGAAAATTTAAATCACCCAACAAAAAATAAAATCATGGCATACTCAGAAAAAGTTATTGATCATTATAGCAATCCTAAGAACGTTGGTACTTTGGATAAAGCAAAAAAGAATGTAGGCACCGGCCTTGTTGGTGCACCAGAATGTGGCGATGTAATGCGCCTGCAAATTGAGGTTGATGATGCAACCGGTGTGATCACCGATGCAAAATTCAAAACCTTTGGTTGCGGATCTGCAATTGCTTCATCTTCTTTGGCAACAGAGTGGTTAAAAGGTAAAACCGTTGATCAGGCTGTTGCTATCGATAATATGGATCTGGTGGAAGAATTAAACCTTCCTCCTGTTAAAATTCACTGCTCTGTTTTAGCAGAAGATGCGATCAAGGCAGCGATCAACGACTATCGTGCTAAGAATGGTTTAGAGCAGTTGGTCTTCGAAGAAAAAATTCACTAATCATTTAATCTGATAAATTTTCTATTTTAGAACTCAGTTTATCAGCACTATGTTATGGCAGCAGTAGCAACAGAGAATAGTATTTACGTTAGCGAGAAAGCAAAAAAGAAAGTTCAGCAGCTCATGGAAGAAGCGGGCGTAACTGGCGATGATTCTTATTTTTTAAGAGTAGGTGTTGTGGGCGGTGGCTGCTCTGGATTGAGCTATAAGTTAGATTTCGACAACGAGGTTAAACCAATGGATCAGGTGTTTGAAGACAATGGGATCAAAGTGGTGACCGACTTAAAAAGCTTCCTCTACCTAGTAAACACAGAACTTGATTTCTCAGACGGATTGAATGGAAAGGGTTTTTATTTTAATAACCCCAATGCAAGTAGAAGTTGTGGATGCGGAGAAAGTTTCGCAGTATAAAAACTAATCAATAACATCATTAAAAGAGCCGTAGTAAACATTTACTACGGCTCTTTTATATTTTAAGACTTACTTATCGTCGTTGTTATGTTTTTGAGGAGGGGGTGGAGGCGGCGGCATATCTCCAGCATGCTTTTTTTGTGGTGGAGGTGGCGGAGGAGGATTAGTACCCGCATGCTTTTTGTCTAAAGGAGGGGGCAGTGGAGGAGGCATATTGCCTTTCTTATCCTTACCTGCCGATGGTGGAGGTGGCGGCGGAGGTGGAGGAGTAGGTTTTTCCCCATTTTTCACTATAGTGGGCGGTGTGAATTTTGCCGGGGGAGGGTTTTGTTTTTTGTCCTGCGCATTTGCAAAAATGCCAATACCAAACAGGAAGAAGACAGTTAAATAAATTCGAGGGTTCATTTTTAAGTTTTAGCTAGGATGCAAAATGTGATAATTTCCATAAAGTGCAATAGAATTAAATGATAAGATTTAGTTTTGAAGCATGTGGATGATCTGTAAAAAAGAATGGCAACAGTTTTTTAGTAGCCTCACTGGCTACCTTGCACTGGTTGTCTTTTTATTATTAAACGGGCTTTTCTTATTTGTATTCCCTGACTCTAATTTGCTCGATTTCGGGTATGCTAACTTGGGCGGTTTTTTTACCCTTGCGCCTTGGTTATTGCTGTTTCTGGTGCCCACCATTACCATGCGCACATTTGCCGACGAATACAAATCAGGAAATTTCGAAATTTTAAAGACCTTACCAATTACACCTAATTCTATTGTGATTGGTAAATACCTTGGTGCACTGATCATTGTTTTAACCGCATTGATACCAACTGTTGTATATGCATTTTCTATGCAAAGCCTTAGCATTACTGGTGGTATTGATGTGGGTGGTACCATGGGTAGTTATATCGGACTCTGTTTCTTAGCTGCAGTGTTTACAGCCATTGGAATAGCTGCCAGTAGTTTTACCAATAATACAGTAGTTGCTTTTATAGCAGGTGCTTTTGTGTGCTTCTTATTATTTATTGGGTTTTCTGCTATGAGTAAGTTGCCTTTATTTAATGCCGGACTAGATTACTATATCGAACTACTAGGCATCCAATACCATTACCGTAGTATCAGCAGAGGCGTGATCGATAGTAGAGACCTGATCTATTTTATCGGACTCATCGCGGTATTCCTTTTTATTACCAGCAAAAATTTGCTCAAAAGATAAGCGTGACCATGAAAAAATTATTGGAAGCAAAATTCGCCTGGGCAGTTGTGATCATCCTTTTTGTTGGATTGATTTATTTGTCGAACTGGTTCTCATTCAGAGCCGACCTTACTGCAGAAAAACGTTTTACAGTTAGCCCCGCAACCAAAAAAGTTTTGAATGAAATTGATAGTACGGTAACTATTCAAATCTTTCTTACTGGCGACCTGCCTTCTGATTATCGAAAATTAAATCAAGCAGTTCAGGATCTTTTAGCGGAATTCAAAAGTATCGCAGGTGGAAATCTTTTGAAAGTAAGCTTTGAAAAACCTGGTGAAACCATCAAAGATGATACGGCTAAAGTATTATTATATGATAGTCTTGCAAGAATGGGCGTTGTGTTTGAACAAGCAGCTTCTGTTTCTTCAGAAAAAGAAAAATCCACACAACAACTCATTATACCATCTGCTATACTGACCTACAGGAACCAAAAGCCCATTGCGATCGATCTTCGCAGTAGTAAAAAAGTTTTCAAACAGTACAATGTTTTAACGGAAGATCCACAAGAAGATATTGAAGCTACCAGAAATGCTGCTGAAGCTTTATTGGAATATAAGTTTGCAAGTGCTATTGATAAGCTTACAAGAAAAACAATACCCACAGTTGCTTATACGGTTGGAAATGGAGAACCTATCGATCTGAAAGTAAACGACCTTGGTGAAAGCCTTCGTAATGAATATCGCCTCGCTGTTTTTGATTTGAAAAAAGGTTTCCCTGATGCTTCGATCATTGATGCAATGATCATCGTAAAGCCAACCATGCCTTTTACTGAAGAAGACAAATTAAAAATTGATCAGTATCTGATGCATGGCGGTAAGATCATTTGGTTCGTAGATAAATTATATGCTGAGTTGGATAGTTTAAAACGCAATCAAGCTAATTATACAGCATATGATCGCGGGTTAGATATCGATGACCTTCTTTTTAAATATGGGGTGCGTATCAATGGCGATCTGTTACAGGATTTGAACTGTTCTAAGATTCCTATTGTAATTGGCCAAAACCCTGATGGTAGTCCCAAAATGCAAAGAGTTCCATGGCCCTATTATCCGTTCTTATCATCTCATAGTGATAATCCGATCACTAAAAATTTGGATCGTGTATTGCCCTTATTCCCTTCCAGTATCGATACTGTGAAAGCCCCTGGTATTACTAAAACAATCTTGTTGAGTACCGATAGTAACAGTAGAAGATTAACAAGCCCAGCAATGGTATCGGTGAATAGTGTAAGTAGCGAGGATGACATGCGCA
>CAIYAG010000158.1 GCA_903924075.1 uncultured Bacteroidota bacterium
TAAGGCATCTCAAATTTTTTAAAAAGACTCCGGAAATTTACTTCTAATTTTTTATCGGCTGCAAAAGTAGTAATAAAACAATGAATAATCGAATTTTTCGATTGATTTTTTGAACCTAGCCAAACCCCTACTTTATTTGAAATGGAAGAATCCCTACCGCTTATAAATATTTAGGAGCATATCTACAATAAATGATGTCTACAAATAGTTAGTTGAATGAGACAATCAAAGCTATGTTTGGAGTAACTATTTTAGGTAATAATTCGGCGTTACCTGCGTATGACCGTCACCCCACTGCCCAGTTGGTTACTTTGAACGAACAACTGTTTCTGATCGACTGTGGAGAAGGAACCCAAATGCAAATCGCCCGCTATCGCATCAGGCATAGTAAAATTGGCCATATTTTCATTTCACACCTACATGGCGACCATTATTTTGGCTTGATCGGACTTATCACCAGTATGGGCTTACTCGGGCGAGAACACGCTTTAAATCTATACGGACCTGCTCAGTTAATAGACATCATCAACCTACAGTTGGAGGTTGCACATACAACGCTTCCCTTCCCCTTGGTTTTTCATCCCCTTGAAAAAGAGGGATTGATCTTAGACCATCCCAAGTATAGTGTGGCCTGTTTTGAAACCAGGCACCGCATCCCCTGTTGGGGCTTTTTGATCAGTGAGAAAAGGAACCCCAGAAAGATCATTCGTGAAAAAGTGATAGAAAAAGGGATTCCCGCTGCATTTTATGACCATTTAAAAAAGGGAGAAGATTATATCAGTAAAACTGGTGAGATCATCCCGAACGAATCTGTAACTGCTCCAAATTTGCCCGATAGCAGTTATGCTTTTTGTGCAGATACCATGTACACAGAAGCATTGGCAGATAAAGTAAAGCATGCGAATTTGCTCTATCACGAAACCACTTATTTGAAAGACCTCGAAGAAAGGGCGATTGCCAGATTTCATTCAACCACTGAACAAGCGGCGAACTTTGCCATTAAAGCAGGAGCTAAAAAGTTATTGATCGGTCATTTCAGCAGCAAATATGAAAAGCTAGATGAATTCTTATCTGAAGCAAAATCAGTATTTGACAACACTGAACTAGCCATAGAAGGAGTTTCCTATCGTATAGATTAATCTTCTTCCATTCTTCACTCTTCACTCTTATCTCTTCACTTTTTCTTAGTCTTTCATTAGCCATTTATAGGCATCAGGAAATTCAGCACGCCAGCTTGCTTCGTTATGCTGGCCAAGCGGGTTCACTACTTTTCTGATTTGGATCCTAGGCTTTTTTTCTAAAATTTCCACCATTTTATTCATATCAGATACCATCGTGGTACTTTCTTTGCCCCCTGCATAAAAATAAAATTTTGGCGCATTGGTAGTTGTAAATTTTTCAGCTGCTTCATATAAAGCTGGGGTGACCCAAAATGCCGGAGAAAATAATAATGCAGCACCAAATACATTTGGATGAGTAATGGCAGCATAGAGGCTGATATCGCCTCCCATACTACTTCCGCCGATCATTGTGTATTCTACACTTCTCTTTGTTCTGTATTTACTATCGATATAAGGTTTTAATGTAGTTGCTAGAAAGTCTACATAAGCTTTACCTTCTCCTTTTCCGAATTGTATATGATCGTAGGGATTATATTCCGTCATTCTTTTCTCTCCCCCATTATCTATTCCTACAACAATCACTTCCTTTCCGATTTGAGTTTGCAAACTATCTAAACATTCATCAATTCCCCATTCACCATAAGGAGCTGTTTGTTCATTGAAAAGATTTTGACCATCATTCATATAAATAACAGGATAGGTTTTTGAAGATGATGCATAATTTTTTGGAAGATAGACCCATACCCTTCTCTTGCGGTTTAATTGAATGATACTAAATGCCGTGTCCATGATTTTTACTTGTGGACTGGCTGTATACCTTTTGGGTTTATCAGGATAATCATCCTTCCAGCCAGCAATAGTTAAGTCAACTGAAACATCAGCATTCACTTCAATTATCCGATCGCTGATATCCCTGCCATCATTGGTTGTTTCTACTTTTTCAAATCCCCCCCTTGTGAATTTAAATGCAAAAGTTCCTGCTGGCAAATCGTTGATCACCACAGATCTTCTACTACCTCCAAATACTTTCAATTTATACTTCTCGTCTTTAGGATTCCATCCGTTAAAATTTCCTGCCACATAGATCTCATCTTGCTGTTTAGATGCCACACTTGTTACCACTAAACGCACGGTATATTGTGCATTAGCAAAATATGAGATAGAAAGAATAGCTAGAAACAGTAGTACCTTTTTCATATCACAAAATTACACAGAAGGCATAAAAAAAACCATTTGATTTTAGCAAATGGTTCTTTTAATAATATATGGTCCTATTTAATCCAGGATTTCTGCATCTTTCGGGTACTTTGTACGAACAAATTGGAAGTTAGCATCTGGTAGGTTTGCTGCTGTATTTAAATTACTTAATACAAACTCAACCGTATTATTACTCTTATCCAACACCTTTGCTTTCGTGATCATGCTCTTGGTTTTGTCGATAAAGATGTTCACTTTTTGAAAGCTTTTTCTTTTATCAATCGGAGTTAGTTCAATTTCACTGACATTTCCTACTGTGCCTACCAATTTATAATTGAAATCTTTGTCGTAAAAGTTGGATAATAAATTCTGCGGACTTAAGGTCTGATTCGACTCTTCTAACAATGACTTGGTAATGGTTTTATTTCCGTCGAAATTATAAATGTTCACACCGTCGCAAATGATCTCATTTTTCCCTTGCTTCAATAGGTACTTCTGACCCTTGATAGCGATCGTCCCGGTTTTTGCGCCATTGTCTTTTCCCTTACTACTTACCGACTTGATGCTGAAATTGGCCGTAATACCTTTAAAGCTTTTTACTTTAGCGCTAACAGCATCTAAAACTTTCTTTGCATTAGGATCATTCTGAGCGAAGGAACTTTGTACGAATAATATTAGGGCAAGAAATGGTAGGTAGATTTTTTTCATAATCGAATTTGAAGGCTCAAATATACGAAATCAAACATTTATTCGCTTAACTCCTTCAAAGTCTATGACTAAGAAAGTCTTAGATGGTTTAATAATCAGACTTCTTATGAAAGTGAATCAAGGAATTGCTCTAATTCCATTTCAGTTTTAAATCGAACTTCTCTTGCCTTGCTTCCTTGATTGGGCCCCACAATACCTGCATCTTCTAGCTGATCCATTAATCGCCCTGCTCGATTATAACCGAGTTTCATCCTTCTTTGGATCAATGAAGTAGACCCCACTCCGCTTTGCACGATCAAACGTGCTGCATCTTCAAACAAAGGATCTCTGTCGCTACTATCAAAATCTTTTCCTTCTAAATCTTTTTCATCTACATATTCAGGCAATAAAAATGCTTGCGGATAGCCACGTTGATTTCCTATGAAAGCACAAACCTTTTCAACCTCAGGTGTATCAACAAAAGCACATTGCAACCTTGTGATCTCTCCATTATAACTTACCAGCATATCTCCTTTACCAATTAATTGCTCTGCTCCACCTGCGTCTAAAATAGTGCGACTATCAATTTTTGAAGAAACTTTAAAAGCAATACGCGCTGGGAAATTGGCCTTAATAGTACCTGTGATAATATTTACTGAAGGGCGTTGTGTTGCAATGATCAAGTGGATCCCAATTGCACGAGCCAATTGAGCCAAACGCGCAATCGGCATTTCTACTTCTTTACCAGCTGTCATGATCAGATCAGCAAACTCATCTACCACCAACACAATGAAAGGAAGGTATTGATGTCCTTTTTCTGGATTCAATTTTCTGGCAGTAAATTTCTCGTTATACTCTTTGATATTTCTGCAACCTGCTTCTTTTAATAGGTCGTACCGCGTATCCATTTCAATACACAATGCATTCAATGTATGCACTACTTTTTTGGTATCTGTAATGATCGCTTCTTCTTCTCCGGGAAGTTTTGCAAGAAAATGTTTTTCGATAACACGATACAAACTCAATTCCACTTTCTTAGGATCCACTAACACAAACTTCAATTGAGAAGGATGTTTTTTGTATAACAATGAAACCAAGATAGTGTTGATACCAACTGATTTACCCTGTCCTGTTGCACCGGCCATCAACAAGTGTGGCATTGATGCCAGATCAACAATGAAATTCTCATTGTCGATTTTTTTACCGATTGCGATTGGTAGTGAAAAACTGTTATTGATAAATTTATCTGATGCAAGTAATGTTTTCATACTCACCACACTTTTGCGCACATTCGGAACTTCGATCCCGATGGTTCCTTTGCCAGGGATCGGTGCAATAATCCTGATCCCTAATGCAGCTAAACTAAGTGCAATATCATCTTCCAAATTTTTGATCCTACTAATTCGTACACCAGGAGCAGGAACAATTTCATATAAGGTTACAGTTGGTCCAACTGTTGCTGCAATTCGTTGGATCGCAATATCATAATTTTTTAAAGTAGCAATGATCTGATTCTTGTGCGTTTCCAATTCGGCAGGATCGTGCACAATTTTTTCACTACCATGTGTTTCCAACAGATCAAGGGTTGGGTATTTATAATCCTTTAGATCCAGTGTAGCATCGTATTTGGTGCTTAAGCTTCCTGGAGCAGCTTTCGGAGCAGCTGTTTCAATTTCAGGTTCTGGTACTGCTTTGATCTCTAATTCAAGATCTTCATCTGTTGCTTGCGGACTTGAAATATGAATCGGAATGCTATGAACCGGTATCACTGGTATTGCAGAAATAGCAGGGGGCACAATTAAATCCTCTTCCTCTTCCACTTCTTCTTCAATCGGCAGCTCTTTTTCTTGCAGATCAAATTGCGTTAAGGGACTTGATGCTTCTACCACTTCAGGCACATTCAAAACCATTCCGGCGCCTTCATTTTTTAATTTATTAGAGCTACCAGGTTCCGCAGAATCATGAATGAATAATTTTGCATCCGTATTATTTTCATCCCATTCTTTGAATACAGGCAATTCATCATCTTCTGGTAATTCAAAAGCAGAATCACTGCCAATTGATTCATCCACTTTCTTTTTGCTGAGATCAGGTAATTTAAATGTTGGATTAAATCGCCAGATAATATAAGTGAACACAGACATTAACAACAATGCACCAGTGCCCAGTTTTCCCATCCATTTTACAAACCACTCGCTTGATAATTCACCAACTGCTCCACCCCATGAAAATTCAGAACCAGTAGTTGCAAAAGCTAGTGCCATACTAATCACTAATAAGCCTACCACCACATATTTAATATTGCGGCTAATGCTGAATAGTTTTTTGTCAAACAATAGGTTAACTCCTAATACAAAAAAGAAGGAACAGATTAAATAAGAGGCAAGTCCAAATCCTCTATAGATCAACAGATGAGCGATATATGCGCCGAGTACGCCTAATAAATTGGTGACCTTAACATCAGTAGTTGCAAAAATGCGAACCCCAAATTGATGCACAATATCTTGGTCTTCCTGCCAAGTAAATAAATAGGATGTTAATGCAACAAATAAGAAACCGGCAGTCAATAAACTAATAGCACCAGCTATTTTACCAGTACGTTCATCTTTGACTACTTCTGTTACCGTAATCTCAGTTTCCTTATCGGCATTAAGCACTTCCGGATCTGGAGGCGGCGGCGTTTTCTTTTTTAAGCTATTAGCCATAAAAACAAATATAAGCTATGCCTCAAAGCAGAAAGATAAAGGAGCAAGGGATGTGCAAAACTGATTTAAAACCGAGTAGTTTTCCACCAAATCAACCTTTTTTAATGCCCCAAGCTAGTTGTAGCCAACCAGCAATGAAGAAAAGACCACCTACAGGGGTAAACGGACCAACAAATCTAAGCCATTCAATACCCGTAGCAGCTCTTAGTGTTAACAGATAAAGCGAACCGCAGAAGAAAATGATACCAACAATGAAACCGGCAGCCGCATTGATGAGAGATTGATTGGGGTACTTCTCATATAAGATCGCAGCCATAGCTAGCGCAAAAACATGGTAAAATTGATACCTGATTGCTGTTTCGTAAATGGGTAATGCGCCTTCGGGCAAGATAGCTTTTAAAGCATGTGCCCCAAAAGCGCCCATTGCTACACTGATAGCGCCCAAAATGGCAGCGATGATTAAATATTTTTTATGCATACTCTTTGCTGATTTTTAAGAAACTCTTTTCATTGATTTCTGCACCTTCCAATTTAATATTTGCGAGGTCATAGTATGCCAACCTTTCCATTCTTTTCTTTGTTAAAAATTGAAATAGCTCCTCATCTGTAAGATTGCTGATTAAAGGGCGGTGTGATTTTTCAGGTAACAATCTTTGCACGAGTTGTTCTATTGGCGGATCAATAAAAACTGTGATCCCATTTTTATTCATCCAAGTCATATTATCATTAAAACAAGGCGTTCCACCACCAGTTCCTAAAATAAATGATTTTTTTTCTTTGAACCAACGAAGCAGTTTTGCTTCTTGTTTCCTAAAATACGCTTCCCCGTCTTCCTCAAATATTTCAGCGATGGTTCTTTCTTCATTCGACTCTATCAAATAGTCAAGATCATAGCCCCCTATCTTCAATTTCTTAGACAGAAATTTTGTCCAATAGGATTTACCACTTCCCATCATCCCAACTAAAAAAAGCTTTGGTTTTTTATCATCCGTTATGTTCATCGTATATACTTCTTGAACAATTTATTTGAAAGCATTGAAACCTGTAACATCCATCCCTGTGATCAACAAATGAATATCATGCGTTCCTTCGTAAGTAATCACACTCTCTAGGTTCATCATATGGCGCATAATACTATACTCACCTGTAATGCCCATACCGCCTAACATCTGTCTGGCATCACGGGCAATATTGGTTGCTATTTCGCAGCTATTTCTTTTTGCCATGCTGATTTGTTGAGGCGTAGCTCTTCCTTCATTCATCAACACGCCCAACCTCCAAACTAAAAGCTGGCCTTTCGTGATCTCAGTGATCATTTCAGCCAATTTCTTTTGTTGTAATTGGAATCCTCCAATGGGGCGATCGAATTGAACTCTTTCTTGACTATATCTTAAAGCAGTATCATAACAATCCATTGCTGCACCCAATGCACCCCATGCAATTCCAAAGCGTGCTTTTGATAAGCAACCCAATGGACCTTTTAATCCTTTCACGTTGGGTAAAATATTTTCCTTCGGAACTTTCACATTATCAAATACTAATTCACCTGTTGCACTTGCACGAAGGCTCCATTTACCATGTGTTGTTGGTGTACTAAATCCTTCCATACCTCTTTCAACGATCAATCCAGTAATTTCTCCCGCTTCATTTTTTGCCCAAACAACAGCCACTTGTGCAAAAGGTGCATTGCTGATCCACATTTTTGCGCCATTCAGTATTACATGATCGCCCGCATCTTTGATATTTGTGAGCATACCTGAAGGGTTGCTTCCATGGTTTGGTTCTGTTAATCCAAAACATCCCAACCATTCACCGCTTGCAAGTTTGGGTAAGTATTTATTTCGTTGAGCTTCGTTCCCGTATGCATAAATAGGAAACATCACTAGCGAACCTTGCACACTAGCAGTACTTCTTACACCACTATCGCCTCTTTCCAATTCTTGCATCATCAAACCGTAACTAATATAATCTAATCCGCCCCCACCATATTGTTCGGGTACTGTTGGCCCGAAGCATCCCATCTCACCCAGTTGTTTAACTATTTGAATAGGAAATTCTGCCCTTTGTGCATAGTCTTCTATGATGGGTGATATTTCTTTTTTTACATAACTGCGTACAGATTCTCTGATCAACCTATGTTCTTCTGTTAACAGTTCATCTAACAAATAATAATCGGGGGATTGATATAAATCGGTTCTGGCGGCCATAGTTGTAAATTATAATCTCTGAAATTACTAGCTTATACAGTTATACTGTTACAACAAAATTAAAGAGATGAAATCAGTTGAACCCCTTTTGTTGTATTTTTATTTCAATCAACAAGGAACTAATGAGAAAACTGCTCGTATTTTTCTTTTTTCTGCTGCCAATGATGGTTTTGGCTCAATCAAAACCGAACAACAATCCGCCTCAACAAATCAAACAGTTTTGGTTTGTATTATTAAAGGCTGGGAAAAATAGAAATCAGGATTCCCTAACCGCACAAAAAATTCAAGCTGGCCATATGGCCAATATCCGGAAGCTTTATGAGGAAGGAAAATTAAAGGTTGCGGGTCCATTTGGCGACGAAAGCCTCGCTCAGGGCCTATTCATATTTGATTGCCCCAATGAAGCGGAAGTTACCACGCTTTTAGAAACAGATCCTGCGATCAAGGCAGGTAGATTCATATTTGAAATACACCCTTGGTATACAGCAGCAATTGGAAGCTTTGCTTCTGGCAAACCTATAAAAAACTAGATCCTTGATAACGAAACAACCATATCAATCAGGAAATAAATCTACCTGGCAACAAATAAGCACTAACCTAAGTTTTTATGTATTGATCGCAATTAGTTTAGGCATTTTATTGGGTTACTTTTTTCCATCGGAAGCAGTGAAAATGGAAAAAATTGGGAAGTGGTTTGTGGATGGGATCAAGCTATTTATTATCCCGATCATTTTTCTGACGATCGTTTTAGGCATAAGTAGTATTGGTGATTTGAAAAAAGTTGGACGGATTGGAGTCAAAGCCTTACTCTATTTTGAAATAGTTACTACCCTTGCACTTGGAATTGGAATTCTTGTTGCTATCTGGTTAGAACCCGGAAAAATTAACCGCGAAGGTCTTGCCATTCAGGATGCCTCAAAATATACCAATCAGGCAGCTGCCAGTTTTAATTGGATCCAATTCTTTAAAACAAACAGTACTTTACAAGTATTGATCATTGCCATCATCATTGGCATCATTTTAAATTATTCATCCTACCGATTAAAAGCGGTTCATTTTTTAGGAACCATATCTCATTATGTATTTACTGCTTTAAAATGGTTCATGTACCTAGCACCGCTCGGTGCTTTTGGTGGCATGGCATTTACCATTGGAAAATTTGGGTTAAAAACTTTAGTCCCCTTAGCAAAATTGATGGGATGTGTTTACTTAACAATGTTCCTTTTTGTATTCCTTGTTTTGGGTTCCATTATGCGGTATAGCAAGCTAAGTATCTGGCAATATTTAAAAGATATCAAAGAAGAATTACTGATCGTATTAGGTACATCATCCTCAGAAGCTGCATTGCCATCGATGATGCGCAAACTTGAAAAAATGGGATGCAGCAAATCTGTGGTGGGTTTAGTTATTCCAACAGGTTACTCATTTAATTTAGATGGCACATCTATTTATCTTTCGATGGCAGCCATTTTTTTAGCCCAATTGTATAATGTTGCTTTAAGTCCGAGTGAATTAGGAATGATGCTATTGATATTGATGATCACATCCAAAGGTGCTGCAGGCGTTACGGGCAGCGGTTTTATTGTTCTTGCTTCAACACTCACGGCTTTACATAGAATACCATTAGAAGGATTGGCTTTTTTATTAGGCGTAGATAAATTTATGAGTGAAGCAAGGGCCATCACAAATTTGATTGGCAACGGCGTTGCTACACTGGTGATTGCAAAAAGCGAAAATGAATATGTGAAACCCTGATTAATTGATTAACATGAATTTTGATTTTAAGTCAACTAAAGAATATGCTGTTCAACAAGATGCCGAAGATATTTTAGCTTCATATAAAGACAGGTTTTTCTTTCCTCAACATCAAGGAAAAAATGCGATTTATTTTTGTGGTAATTCATTAGGCTTGCAACCAAAAACTGTAGAATCTGCCATACAAATTGAATTGAATGCATGGAGGGATCTGGCAGTTGGCGGCTATTTCGGAGGTAAGCATCCCTGGTTATATTATCATGAATTATTAACGCCTAGTTTAGCAAAGATCATTGGCGCTAATAAAGAAGAAATCACTGTCAGTAATACCCTTACAGTGAACCTGCATCTCATGCTATTAAGTTTCTATAAACCTACTGCAACGAGGTATAAGATCATTATGGAAGCGGGTGCATTTCCGTCCGACCAATATGCAGTTGAGACGACCGTAAAACAATGGGGTCTAGATCCTGCAGATGCAATCATTGAAATTGAACCTTTAGCTGGAGAAAAAATATTACATACAAATTCTATAATTGGTACCATCATCGAACACGATACCACTGTAGCACTTGTGTTATTAGGGGGTATGAATTATTATACAGGGCAATTGTATGATTTGAAAAAAATTGCAAGTGCAGCCCATCAAATTGGAGCGATTTGCGGATTTGATCTTGCTCATGTGGTGGGGAATATTCCAGTTTCATTACATGATTGGGAAATTGATTTTGCAGTTTGGTGTAGTTATAAATACCTCAATGCTGGTCCGGGTGCAGTGGGCGGAATTTTTGTACACGAAAAATGGTCGACCAATAGTCAAACACCTCGATTGGGAGGTTGGTGGGGCAATGATGAAAAAACAAGGTTTAAAATGGAAAAGGGTTTTCATGCAAAACCCAATGCCAGTGGCTGGAATATCAGCACTACTCCCGTATTCAATATGATCGGATTAAAAGCTTCACTTGAGATCTTTGATCAAGCAGGGATACAACAGATCCGAAATAAAAGCATTCGATTAACCTCCTATTTAGAATTTTTATTAAAGGAATTGCCCAATCTACCATTTGAGATCATTACTCCTATATCAATTGATGAGCGGGGCGCTCAATTATCGCTTTTTTTTAAAGAAAACGGTAAGGCCATTCACAACAAAATGCAGGAGAATGGCATTATTGTAGATTATAGAGAGCCAGGTGTAATTCGTGTGGCACCTGCCCCACTCTATTGTAGTTTTCAGGATGTCTATCAATTTTATAGTATCTTAAGGGAACATTTCTAATTCATTAGATAGATTTTATGAGCACACATATCAACAGTTTATTGTGTCTGGGTGATTCATATACGATTGCTGAATCAATTCCATTACACGGATCATATCCCTATCAAACCATTCAATTATTAAGGGCTGCAGGATTGCATTTTCATGCACCAGAAATAATTGCACAAACGGGATGGACCAGTTTTGAATTGGCTGATCATCTGATCAATTGGAAATTAAACGAGAGCTATGACTTTGTGTGTTTATTGATCGGCGTCAACAACCAATACCGGGGGCTACCCATCACAGATTTTGCAAGCGATTTCGAATACTTATTAAAAAAAGCGATTCACTTAGCAAATAAAAAAGCTGATCATGTAATCGTATTATCAATACCTGATTGGACCGTAACTCCCTTTGCTGAAAAGCAACATAAAACTAGTTTAGGCAAAGAGATCGATGCATATAATGAATTGTGTAA
>CAIYAG010000159.1 GCA_903924075.1 uncultured Bacteroidota bacterium
AAAAAATATAAAAGTTAAAAAGTTTAAGGTAGAACGAATTTTCCTTAATTGTATCAATATAACTTTCTATTTTTAAAGAATGTAAAATATCGTAAAGATTAACAGAAACAAAATGTCCAGACGGTTCAATATCACTCTTATTTTCAACCAGGATATCTTTAACTTTTACATCATCCCCTAAATACATTGAATCCCACAAGAATCCCTCAAGAATGGACGACAATAAAAAAATCTTATTAGAAAAAATGAATTCCTCTTGGTTTTCCTGGTGTTTTTTTATTCTATCATATAAATCTTGAATCTTTGCAACTAAGGATCTTCTTTTATAAATGTTAGTATCCTTAGAAATTTCCTTTGTCTGTGGTAATGCTAAAAATAGGATATATAATAGTTCTTTGAGAATATTTTTTGGTACGTCTAATACTTTATTTATATTAAATTCATTGAGGGCTTCTAAATAATATCTAAGAACGGAAATATTATCATTGATTGGGATATCCATGCATTCTTTGTGTTCTTGATAAGAATGTATTGCTGATTTAAATTTATCAAATGTATCATCTAAGTTATAGGAATGAATCACTGTACTTGCAATGATATTTATCTCCTCTGCCCTAAGAATATTTGTTTTTTTCTTATGGAGCAAGCGTAGTAATTCTGAAATTACAGATACATTAGAAGTTTCTGGGGTAGTAGAGAACAGATATGAAAAGGCATTTAATTTAGGTATTTCATAATAAATAAAAAAATTTGTATCAACCCCAAACTTTGCTTTTGCTGATTTATATATTGTATTTAAAATATCAGCAGACCGATAAATTAAAATTTCTTTTTTTGCCTCTTCATTTTTGCTCATCTTATACGATTTAGACATTTGATTTGCAATCGGGGTTCTCTTTAAGATGAAACGCTCCTCCATGACATAAATCCCAGTCTAGACAATTCTCACATTTCCCAGTTTTACGCCAGGTGCGGTTACGATAGCGTTGATATTTGTTTTCCCAAACATCCCTGATTTTTTCCTTTCTCAGGTCTCCTTCAATAAATTCCCGTGAGATGTTACTGCAGGAGGCTAGCTTCCCGTCATAGAGGATCCCCAGATTGTTTAGGCCGGCAATACAATGAAAGATAAAGGGGCGGAATGTTCCCTCGAGTTCCCTGCCAAACCATCCACCGCATCCGAGCTCGACCATCATCGTTTTCCTATCGGGATAATCCTGACAGGTACTTTCATATTTTTCCTGCAGGAACCTGATGATTTTCGACTTTTGGGAATCATTTAAAAGGTATTTAGAGTCATGATCGGTTCGCCCGATAGGATCAATAAACATCACCCTGAAAACCCGTGGACTGATCTCCTTGAGAGCAAATTCATACAACTCTTCAAGATGATCAACATTCCCGGAATGTGCCACGACTGATACAGTGACAACCATCCCTTCACTAACTGCCTGTTGCGCTGCGAAAACGGATTTTTCAAACCCACCGGTATAATTTCTGAAATGATCATGGGTTTCTCCGAGCCCGTCTATGCTTATACCCAAGCCCGTAACCCCGTTGTCTTTTAAAAATGGTAAAATTTCGGGATGCTCTGCAATATAAAGACCATTCGTTTGGATATCAATATTTCGGTAAAAAGAATACGAGGCAAGATGAGTGAGGATATTAAAAAGATCTTCGCGAACAAAAGGTTCCCCACCAGTAATATTAATATGCCGGAATCCTGACATATCAAAATCCCTGGCAATCTGATCAAAAGCCCCTATGACCTCTTCCGTTGTCATTTCGTCCTTCAGGTTTACAAATTCACTGGGGGAACCGCAATGGTTGCATCGCAAGTTGCACCTGCGGGTCGCCTCCCAGCTGATGATCTGAAGGGGATGTTCATCGATCAGCCTTGCAACCTTGCCTTTCCAGATGTCGAAATAAGGGTCAAGCGAGGAATCTGCCTTCATTTTTTAAAAACTTTATCAAAGTATTCCATTTTTGAATCATTTGTATGTGACCCGTACATATTATTCACATACTCCACAGGACTGTCCCAGGCTAACATTCTTTTTTTAA
>CAIYAG010000160.1 GCA_903924075.1 uncultured Bacteroidota bacterium
ATGGGAAAAATTAATCGTTTTTATGAATCAGTTTTTAATATTACTGAATCAGTTTTTTCTTTGAACTCAGAAATTAATACTCGTTTTTTTTCTATCGCTGGAATTACGCTTCAATGCCGATTTGCCGGATCTGCCCTAATACCAGTAATCTTGCCAGCCTTGGAACACCTGCTACTTGATGCAAGAGAGTACCTGCCAGAATATAAAATTGATATTTGGGATAGCGAGTCTACCCAAATGGCATTTCCCATTGCTCCATGCGGAATTGATGATATTTTAGTTCGTGGAGAATTACATGGGTTTAATTCTGAAAGATTTGAGGTAGCGTTTTTTACGCATGCTCGCATGTTGACGCTTATTGATCACGATAAAAAACATGGTGTAGTATGTTTGGCAACTTTTTTAGATATTCCTGCGTTTGAACTTGCATGTCCATTAAGAGGAATTTTAAGTTGGATTTTACGCCGGAATGAAACAACCATGATTCATGCCGCATCTGTCGGGACACCAGATGGAAGTGTATTAATTGGAGGGAACAGTGGTGCAGGTAAATCATCTACTGCCCTCAGGTGCCTTGCTGGTGGATTGTTTTATATGGGAGATGATATCTGTGCGATTTCGAATAAGGATAATATTCCCACCGTTTATGGAATTTATTCATCTGGCAAGACATTTAGTGCTGATTTGAAATTTTTCCCCGATTTAGCTTGTTCAGTCAATAGTCATTTCGAAGAATTTTATGAGAAAGAAGTTTATTTCTTCTATAATCAATTTCATCCCCAGCTTCCAAAATCCGGGGAAATTAAGGCTGTTATCATTCCTCATCAAGACCCTTCGTTGGTAATTAGTTTTCAAAAAATATCTTTTGCAAAAGCTTTGAGCGTTATATGCTCCTCAACGAAAAATTTGCTGCCAAGTGCAGGTAACGAAATGTTTCATGTTTTATCTGCAATTTTACACCAAACTCCTTGTTATAGGTTCAATTTGGGAAATGATCCAAGCCTCATTGCAGATTCGTTGGCTAGCTTTATTTCATCATTGAATCAATCCCGCGGATAATATGAATGCTTATTTTCACCCAAGAGAAGGTCTTCATACTTTAAAAAGAGATTTACATACACGGTCATGTAAAATTGCATTCTTGGGAAATAGCATTACCGCTCAAAAAGAAGGATATGCATATCAACTGGCAAATCAAATTAAAACTTATTTTTCACCTACTCATGAATTCATCTTCGCTGGATTAGGAGGAATGGGCTCCTTAGCATCCTGCTTTATGATGGAGGACTTTGTTCTCAGACATAAACCTGACATCTGTTTTGTCGAATGTACGGTTGCAGATATTGGTTATGCTACCCCAAATCATTATCTAAAACCTTCTATAGAAGGGATAATTCAAAAACTTATTTCCTCGTCCACTAAAATTTGTTTTCTTCATCTGTATAATACACATACGTTACCAGAACGAGCAGATGAAATTATTTCTTTATACGAAGAAGTTATTGATTCTTACAAGATTCCTTCTATCAATGTGCGTGAAAAAATCAATTCATTCATTCTGACTGATTCCTATAAAACTACTGACATCTTATATGATGGAGTTCATACCACGAATCAAGGGGCTTTAATTTATGTGGATGTTATTATGCATGCCTTAATCTCAATGCTAAATGTTGATTCAGGCTTAACCAGCCAAAGGAGTACGAGCCTTGAAAGCCCTTTTCGTTTTACCCAAATTGTGCTTCCCGAATCTTTGCTTCAGGAAACTTCTCTCCACCTAAAGAAGTCAAGATTTAGGGGCCTAATTAAGTATATTCATATGAATAGTGCGTATACTTTTGAAACTTCATTGGAAGATGGGATG
>CAIYAG010000161.1 GCA_903924075.1 uncultured Bacteroidota bacterium
AGCTAAACAAAATTTGGATCAATTGCATCTTTTTTGTTTAATATTTTACTATTAAAAATAAAACAAAGCAAATCAATGAGTTAGCATTAAATAAGGAGTTTGGGGTCTTTTTTGGGAGTCGGATTTTGGGCTTTTTAGTCGTTCAGTGAGCCTACAAATTCAGAAACCTGGGCTAGAGAGGTCTTGAATTGCACATTTTCAGGGATCCTTTTTTTGTAGCCACTGGTAAGCTGCCCAGATACATAAACCCTTTGATTTGGGATTTTAGTGCTGATATGATTCAGGAATTTTTCGAAGTTGAAATTGTTGGCAACAGATGTCAAATGCGTATATATAAAATCTGGCGATTTTAATTTGCTCACATATTCAATATCCTTGATCGGAACATTGGCACCCAGATAAATTACTTTAACCCCTTTTGTTTTTAATAAATAGTGCAAATACAATAATCCTAATTCATGATGCTCTCCTTCGGGTAAGAATAGAATGCACTGTTTTTTACTGCTAAATATGCATGTGGCAGTTTCAATTCCCAATATCAATTTCTGTCGTATAATATTGGTAACTAAATGTTCTTGTGCAGGATTAATATGGTTTGTAACCCACAACACACCAACTCTTTCCAGGAATGGAAAAATGATTTGAGTGATTGTTTTTTCAATGCCTTTTTTGAAAATGTTTTCGTCAAGGATGGATTCAAATTCATCAAAATCAAGATCGATCATGCAAGTGATCATATCATTTACAATGCGTTCTTGTTGCGCTTGCAAATGCGATAAGGAAAGGATCTTTCCTTTCAGATCTTCCTCCGTCATTTGATCGATATGAGAAATTTTATAGCCGTATTTATTCAATAAAGCAATGTTCAACACGGTCTTTAACTCGTCGTTGCTATAATAACGGATATTGGTATCTGTTCTACAAGGTGTAAGAAATGAATAACGCTGTTCCCAAATACGAATCGTATGGGCTTTAATGCCTGATAGGTTTTCTAAATCTTTAATGGTAAACGCGTTCATAACTGTAATTACAGTTAAGATAGCATTTTGTTTAATCTTTGACCCCTAAATCTTAATTTTTTACCAACCTGATCCTATTTTAGGCGGCGAAGGTATTCTCCATAACCACTTTTGGCATATTTATCGGCGATCACCAAAAGCTGTGCGCGATCGATAAAGCCCTTACGGAAAGCAATTTCCTCGATACAGCCGATCTTCTGACTTTGTCTTTTCTCAATTACACGTACAAACTCACAAGCGTCTGCAAAAGAATCAAAAGTACCGGTATCCAACCAGGCAGTACCCCTGCTCATGACACCCACATTGAGTTTTCCTGATTCGAGGTATACCCTATTTACATCCGTGATCTCGTATTCGCCACGAGGAGAAGGTTTGATATTTTTTGCGATCTCAACAACTGTATTATCGTAGAAGTACAAACCTGGTACAGCGAAATTAGATTTTGGTTCTTTGGGTTTTTCTTCAATTGAGATGGCAATATTATTCTCATCAAAAGCCACCACACCATATCTTTCAGGGTCGTTTACTTCATAGGCAAATACAGCTGCACCAGTCACATCGTTGAAACTTTCTACTAGTTTCCCAAATCCTGCTCCATAAAAAATATTATCTCCTAAGATCAAGGCAACCTTATCATCACCGATGAATTTTTCACCAATCACAAATGCCTGTGCCAGTCCGTTAGGAACCGCCTGCACCGCATACTCAAACCTACATCCCAGATCCTTTCCATCCCCCAACAAGCGCTGAAATTGTGAAGAATCTTCAGGAGTAGTAATGATCAAAATTTCTTTGATACCTGCCAACATCAAAATCGACAAAGGGTAGAATATCATTGGCTTGTCGTACACGGGCATCAACTGCTTGCTAATACCTCTGGTAATCGGATACAATCTTGTACCTGAACCGCCTGCTAGAATAATTCCTTTCATCTTGATTGATTTTATGTTGTCAATATTTTCTGTTCAAAAAAATTAAAACTGAATACTATCCACCATTTCGCTCAACATCGGTAAAACCTGATCCTTATCAGAGATCAATAACTGATCTGCGGGCAATTGCCAGTCGATATTTAATTCAGGATCACTATAAATCACGCCACCTTCAGATGCTTTGTTATATAAATTATCACATTTATAAAAGAAAGTAGCGGTTTCACTTAATACCACAAACCCATGGGCAAAGCCACGTGGCACAAAAAATTGTGTTCTACTTTCTGCAGATAATTCAACTGCAATATGTTGTTTGAATGTAGGTGAGTTTCTTCTTAGGTCTACTGCAATGTCTAAGACCTTGCCTTCCAATACACGAACTAATTTGGCCTGAGAAAATTCGCCATGTTGAAAATGCAATCCGCGCAAAACACCTTTACTTGATTTGGATTGATTGTCTTGAATGAAGTTGATATCCATTCCTGTTTTATCCAGAAATGTTTTCTTATTAAAGCTTTCAAAAAAATAACCACGATTATCACCAAAAACAGTATCATGAATAATAATGCAATCGGCCAATTTTGTTTGTTCTACTGTCATAAATACTATCTGTTTTCGTACATCCCTGTGTAATAATTCTGATATGCGCCACTGGTTACATTATTTAACCATTCTTTGTTGTTCAAGAACCAATCAATTGTTTCACTCAAACCTTGTTCAAAAGTTACAGTTGGTTTCCAGCCCAGCTCACGATTAATTTTGCTTGCATCAATAGCATAGCGGCGATCGTGTCCTGGTCTGTCTTTCACAT
>CAIYAG010000162.1 GCA_903924075.1 uncultured Bacteroidota bacterium
CCAGCCGGCCGAGTAATGGCATCTGGCGATTCGCTTAACTGCGTGAGTTCAACACCTAGGTCTATATATTTCCCATTTTGTAAAGGAACCATTTTTTTCAACCCCACAGTATAGGCGGCCGAGTGTGTGGGAGACATCAGATAATCTCTGGTATTTTCGTTATAGTCGTTAAACCCATATTCAGCATAAAATTCGGCCTTTACTTTTTTAAATACCATGCGCATAAAGAATGATGCCACCTGATCGGTATTAAGGGTATCATCATACACGGCATTCTTTTTCTGCAAGGCTTTTGTGATTATGGGAAGGTATTTAGTTGCAAAACCACCGGAACTATTAGCAATATCGGAAGCATATCTTTGGATCCCTCTAATTAAACCAAGGTACAAACCAGGCACCCATTTGGGTTGATAACTCAAGATGTAGGCATTCAAATATCGCCAGTCGTTTTTTAGTCCTGGAGCATTTTTTAAATGAAAATTTTCATACGCCATCGCACTATCAAAAACAAGTTTTCCTCCAATTAATTCAAATTCAAAGTTCCCGATTGGTGTTTTTGCAGGTCTCCTAGTTTTAATAAAAGCATGCGTAAAACCCGGTGCATTATTGCTCATAATTAAGGCACTATGTATGCCGGGACCCCACCAGATATTGGCGGTAGAAACACCCATGCTAAAAGCACTAGCCGACAAACTAATAGAAGATTGCCCAGCAAATATTTTTTTATACGCTTTTGCATTGCTATAACCATAAGCAGTGTTTGATTCATACACCGGGTTAGCAGCGTATACCAATTCGGGTTGAATTTGAATGGCCAATGGTCCTGCTTTTGCATAGAAGCCCGCACTTAATTGTGTTTGAAATCCTTTTGCAGCAATCATCGATCCGTCGTTATAGCCAAAGGGATGGTGTGTATTATATTGTGTGTTAAAATAAAAAGGTAAGGCCTTAAAAATAAATTTCGGTTCCTGAGTATCGGGTGTTTTTTCGGCAGGCATCACAACAAATGAACGCAATGAATCTGAGCCATTTAATAATTGCTCATTCCTGGCATCCATACTTTGCAAAGTTCCCAAAGGAATTGTTTGGGCTTTTGCAGTATCATGCAGGGCTATAAAAAAAAGGGCTATCAGCAGTAAATATTTCAACATAGCTTGGTTTACCTGATAAATATAATTAGAAAATGTTATACCGTTACTGGTAATCGAAACTTAATACATGGTATATAAATGGGTCACCATATGCGACCCATCAAAATCATTGGTACATAATAATTCTATATTTGAAATTGGCTTTAAATGAAAGGGGGCTTCAGTTAATACTACACCACTATTTTTTGTTAAAACACGGGTGTAGGGGCCTGCAGGTTTATCAATATTTGCCACAAAATGTTTTTCTGGTACATTTTCAGTGATCAGCAAATATTTGTACTGGCGTAGTTTTTCGGTGATGATGCCTATTTCCCTGTTTGAAAGGTGTTGTAATACTTGACGCACTATAGCAACATCTGCATGGGGTAACTTGTCTGTTACCAAATCGATTGTATCAAAATGCAGATTTTCTTTTTGATACATTTTTTTGTTTCGCTCAATCAAACCATCTACAATATCAAATGCTAAATATTGTTTGGCTGCATCAACTAATTCTTTACCTACTTCAAAATCGCCACAGCCAAAATCGCAAACAATTAATTTTTCAGGAAAACTGTTTAAGAATTCAGTCAGTTTTGTAATATAGGGTTGCGTAATTGCGGGCAAATGCGATCCCTCTCCAGAATAAAAATCTCCTGTACCACTCCATAATTTTTGGGCATAAATGCTTGTCATAATTTCTTTGGTAGACATACCCGCAAACTTCCGCTCGTGATGCAATCTAAGATTCAGGTACCATTTGTAAATAAAACCAAATGGCGATCGCAAGATTTTGTCTTTACTAGTTTTATTTAAAATTGCCATTCCTTATCCCATCTAAAATTCCGTTAAAAGTAAATTTTAATTTTGTAAATCTTCCCCTACCTATAAAATATCCCATCACCAAGACATAATATCCCAAATGATACAGCAATACC
>CAIYAG010000163.1 GCA_903924075.1 uncultured Bacteroidota bacterium
TGCAAATGATCCGCATACAGGTGCCATGGCTTATACAGAAGGGATTGCAAAGATCCCTGCTGTTGCAGTTGGGCCTAGAGATGCAGACTACCTTTGGAGTATCAAAACCGGATTTAAAGTATCCTTAAAAACCAATGGTCAATTTCTTCCTGATACCATCGGACACAATGTAATTGCAGTGTTGAAAGGCTCAGAATTTCCAGATGAAATTATTACCATTGGTGGTCACTTAGATAGCTGGGATGTAAACGAAGGCGCACATGATGATGGTGCTGGAATTGTACACACCATTGAAATTCTTCGTGCCATGAAAGCCATTGGATATAAACCAAAACACACGATCCATTTTGTTTTATTTGCCAATGAAGAAAATGGATTAAGGGGCGGATCTAAATATGCAGAAGTAGCAAAAGCAAATAATGAGAAACACATTTTTGCATTAGAAAGCGATGAGGGCGGATTTACGCCAAGAGGATTTGGATTTTCTTTTAAAGACAAATCAAAATTGGCTAAAGTGCAAAGCTGGTTGCCTCTATTAAGACCTTATGGAACAGATCGAATGATCGAAGGTGGTGGTGGTGCTGATATTGGTCCGCTGGCAGGCGCTTTCGGAACACCCATGTCAGGTTTGATCCCCGATCCGCAAAGATATTTTGATCTGCACCATGCAAGAAGCGATGTTTTTGAGAACGTCAACAAAAGAGAATTACTCTTGGGTGCCGTAAATATGGCGGGTTTGATTTATCTTGTAGACCAATACGGATTATAAATTAATGTTATGAAAAAAATACTTTGGATTTTTACAGCAATCGTGTTGGTTGCATTTGTTGTCTTTTTCTACTGGCGTTTCTATTTTGTGTTAGCAGAAGGAACTAAGGCTGGTCAGCTGAACACTTTTCAACGAAAAGGCATCCTCTTCAAAACTTACGAAGGAAAAATTATCCAGAGTGGTTTCAAAGCCAATGTAGAAAGTAACTATTTCGAATTTAGCGTTACGAGTGAATCTGTAGCTAATACGTTATTACATAGCTCGGGTAAAGAAGTAGAACTACACTATAAAAGGCATATTGGAAGCTTGCCTTGGCGTGGTGATGAAAGTTATAT
Source organism: uncultured Bacteroidota bacterium (assembly GCA_903924075.1). Taxonomy (GTDB): domain Bacteria; phylum Bacteroidota; class Bacteroidia; order Chitinophagales; family Chitinophagaceae; genus Sediminibacterium. Next base: position 1,105 of record CAIYAG010000163.1, read on the forward strand.
TGTAGATAGTGTTTACGCTGTACAAGGAGCGAGTATTCAGATGGATATAAAACCCAAATAATAAGTGAAGAGATAAGAGATAAGAGATAAGAGTGAAGAGTGAAGAGTGAAGAAACAATCGTCTCGTGATAATATTTTATTAAACCCTAGGTGCACCTAGGGTTTTTCTTTTTGAAGAAGTTACTCCGTTACTTAAAACAAAGCGCAGCTTAGTTTTAATCGTTTAGACAATCTCAGTCCGTTCTTCACTCTTCACTCTTATCTCTTCACTAAAAACTCACTCTGCGAGTAAGAGGAATATCGCTAATCGCTTATGGATGTCTGGAACGCCCAGGTTCCAATTCCGTACGGTTTTTGTTAGAATGCTTTCTGTTGGTCCGGTGATATCAACCGCCATACACAGCAGGGTTGTTTCTTTACAGTTTGATAGAATGTCTTTTACCAACGCATTATTTCTGTAGGGTGTTTCAATAAAGATCTGCGTACAATTTCTTCTTTGCGAATCGGTTTCTAAATCTTTGATCTTGTTTTTTCTTTCCAGGGAATCAATCGGTAAGTATCCATGAAACTGAAAGCACTGGCCATTCATGCCGCTTGCCATCAGTGCCAATAGAATAGAGCTAGGGCCAACTAGCGGTTTGATTTGTATGCCTGCTTTTTGTGCGGCAGCAACTAAATGCTGACCAGGATCGGCCACACCAGGGCATCCTGCTTCGCTCACGATCCCAATATTTTTTCCTGCTTTTAGTTGTTGTAAAAATTCTTGCTTAACAGCTTCTTCTGCTTTGTGGATAGCAAACCATTGGTAATCGTCGATCACCATTTCTCTCCAGAGCTTTTTAAAAAAACGACGTGTTGTTTTTTCGTTCTCTACAAAAAATACCTGACAATCTTTGATGGCGTCGAGGATATAGGAAGGTATAGTTTCTAAGCTTTCTTCGTAAAGCACCGTGGGAATTAAATATACTTTTCCTGTTGCCATTTTAATTTTCCTGTTGCTTGAGTGGATACATGCTGAGTGTAGCTGCTACTACTGCATAAGCAGGTGCTAGTACCCAACCAATGATCGGTAAAAAATGAAGCATATAAAATACCATGCCGTTTCCAATGGCAAGTCCCTTATGACTAGCCACATAGTAAATACTTTCTGCTGGTGATTTCTTATGCCTTTCCATGCTATAATCTAACATCGAGAAACCATAGTAATAACATTCGATCAAGATGGCTAATGCTGGTGTTAACCAACCCAAAATGGGGATGAAACTGAGTAACAAAATAGAGAGCGTATACACTGTTTGCCAGAGACTATTTCTTGCTGAAAGTCTGACACCTCTGATAATATCTTTTAATAGTTGTGTGAAATTAAATGGGATGTCTTTTCCTTCAATAATGGCTTCGGTTTTTTCGCTGAGATAGGCAAAAACCGGAGCGCCAATGATGAGAAATAAGTATTTAAATAGGGAGAAATAAAATAATAAAAGGATCAGCCAAAGCAGTAAACTACCCATGGTAAATAGGAAGCCCAGAAAACTATTGTTTACTGTATCGAGCCAGGTTTTCAATCCGGTTTTTAAACTCAACCATTCGATAAACTGACCAGATGTATGCACAAAATAATACATCCCAAAAACAAAAAGGATCGAATAAATAATGCCGGGAATGAGGATCCATTTCCAAAGCTTATGCTTTTTAATAAAGCGATGAGCTAGGAAGTAGGCCTGTATGGCAATGATCATGTCTTTCAGCACGTGGGGAGAATTTAAATACTAAGATAATTGATTAAATTCAACTGAGAGTTAATCTAAACTTTGAGGACGGATTTTTAATTGATATTTTTAAGGATGCAAAGAATAAAATTTTTCATTGGACTTAGTATTTGCTTCTTTTTTGTGATGAATGCAAACGCACAAAAAGAACATTTTTTGACCATTTCAGATCCAGGTAAAGGGCCAAAGGAATATAGTATTTCAACCCATTCTAGGTATGCCCCATTCCCTGATTCCGCTCGATCAAATGGGCATGATTATAATGGTCAACACTTTTCCTTTAAGGATCATTATAATGATAGTTCGGTTGATATTTTTGTACCCAAAAATATCAGTTATAAAAAACCATTGGAACTGGTGATCTGGTTTCATGGATGGAGTAATAATATAGATAGTGCTAATGGATTTTATGGATTAACCGAACAGTTTAGAGATGCAAACAGAAATGCGATCATCATTTTCCCAGAAGGACCAAAGAATGCACCAGACAGTTATGGCGGTAAGTTAGAAAGACCTGAAATGTTTGCACTATTCATTAATGATCTTTTAAAA
>CAIYAG010000164.1 GCA_903924075.1 uncultured Bacteroidota bacterium
GATGGAATCTTATCCTGATGCTGATGAATACAATCTTTCTGTTTTATCTGCCATTCATTGGATCCGCTCCAAAAAAGAAACCTACTTGATTAGGGAAAAAAATAACTATGTACTAGTAGAGGAAGGCCGGTTTTATGGAATGGGATCGATCGATAAACAAGTAGAAATGATTGAATTAGCTGATATTAAACCTCTTTTAACTGAATATCCCGAAAATGAGGTGATCAAATCAATGATTCGAAATTTCGTAGAAAGATATCCTGCTAAAGTGATCAAAATTGCATAGTCAAAGACAATAGCAGATTTGCTCATTGTTGATATTTTCTATTTTTATTTTTCCAATCAAGCCCCTACATTCGCATCCCTTTAAATGTTTTATATCTAAGGTTAATTTTTGTACTATGAATGCATTTGTATCTTTGATCGCTTCCAAATTACAGATCCGTGTGAATCAGGTGGAAGCTGTTCTTGAATTGTTGGCAGAAGCTGCTACCATCCCGTTTATTGCGCGATATCGGAAAGATAAAACAGGTGGCCTCGATGAAGTTCAGATCCAGCACATTCAAGATGAGTCAAAATCATTGAAAGAATTTTTTGAGCGGAAGGCTTTTATAGAGAAAACAATTATTGAACAAGAAAAAATGACAGAAGCCATTCAGCTCAAACTGAATGCTGCTACAACATTATCTGAATTAGAAGATATCTATCTTCCATTCAAACCAAAACGCAAAACAAAAGCTCAGGCCGCAAGAGAAAATGGGTTAGAACCCTTGGCTTTATTGATACTAGAACAAACGCAAATAGTTATTGCAAAAGAAGCAGAAAAATATCTCAATGAGAAGGTGTTGACTATTGACGAGGCGCTTCAAGGTTCCAGAGATATCATTGCTGAAATGATCAATGAAGATGCGCTTGTGAGAGCAAAAATGAGAAAGCTTTTTGAAGACACGGCACTTTTGCAAAGCAAAGTTTTAACTGGTAAGGAAACCGAGGGAATTAAATACAAAGACTACTTCGAATTTTCTGAACCCATTCATAAAATACCTTCTCATAGAATTTTGGCTGTACTCAGAGGGTTTCTTGAAGGGTTCCTTCGAATGAGTATTTTGCCATTAGAAGAGGATGCATTAGCATTAACAGAAACGCAATATATAAAAGGGATGAGCGAATCGGGGGATCAGGTCAAAAAAGCCATTAAGGACGCTTATCGTAGGTTATTGCAACCAAGCCTGGAATCGGAATTCAGGTCTGCTTTAAAACAAAAGGCCGACGAAGAAGCAATCGCTGTTTTTGCAGAAAATCTACGTCAATTGTTATTGAGCTCACCACTTGGAAGTAAAAGAATATTGGCTATAGATCCTGGTTACAGAACTGGATGTAAAGTTGTTTGCCTAGATGAAAAGGGGGAATTAAAAAAGACAGAGCTGATCTATATTCATGAAGCGAATCGTTTATATGATGGGGAATATAAGATCAAAGAATTAGTGAAACAATACGAGATTGAAGTATTCGCCATTGGTGATGGTACTGCAGGTAGAGAGACTGAGCAGTTCATCAAAAAAATGCAATTAGGACTTCCCATATTTTTAGTGAATGAAGATGGAGCTTCC
>CAIYAG010000165.1 GCA_903924075.1 uncultured Bacteroidota bacterium
CGCATCTTTGATAATGATGATTTAAAAACAATTCTCAGGATCACATACCTCTACGAATCTGAGTTCAAAATCTCACAGATAGCTAAATTGAGTAAAGATGCGATCACCACATTCGCACATATCGATTATTCTAATTCTAAATCTACAGAAGCCTATATTCTTCAATTGATCAATACCATTCTTGAATATGATACTGTGGGATTCGAAAAAATATTTAAGGCAGGTATTAAACAATATGGATTTGAAAGAGCCATTTCTGAAATTGGATATGGTTTATTAAGGCGAATAGGCCTACTTTGGCTAACAGACCACTTGATACCCGCACAAGAACATTTCGCCTCAAATTTGATCAAAAACACTTTGATCAATGCAATTGAAAATCTGCCCAAAGTGAAAAAAGATTCGATGGGTGAAATCCTATTGTTTACTCCTATTGGTGAATTTCATGAAATACCTTTACTATTTGCTTATTGGTTGTTTAAGAAAAATGGTAAAAAGGTTTGCTATCTTGGCAGCAATGTTTCTTCAGAAGAATTATCCTACTGTCTGAGTAAAAGAAATGTTTCGCACTTGTTCTTCCATCTTATCACTAACCTAACAGGAAAAACTTTTGACGAGTATACCCAAGAAATTCTAAGCAGTTTCCCTGAACTAAAATTAATTGTTTCAAGTGCACAATCTAAAAATTTAACAACAAAATCGCCCAATCTTATTATTCTAAAATCTCTGGAAGACATGATTGATTTTACTGCCCGATTTAAGAACCCGGTATTACATAACTAGCAATATCAGCGGCTGTTATTGTTTTACCTGAAAGTATGATCAATCGTTCCACAACATTTCTTAATTCTCTGATATTGCCTGTCCAACTATGACCCTGTAGTGCTTCCATTGCTTTCTTATCAATAGTTTTAGGTGCTTGTCCGTATTCCTGTGCAATATCTACTAAGAATTTTTCTACCAATAATGGAATATCATCCAAGCGCTGATTCAATGATGGCACATGGATCAAGATCACCCCAAGCCGATGATATAAGTCTAATCTGAAATTTTTCAATTCCACTTCTTTCAAGAGATCTTTATTGGTGGCAGCGATCACACGAACATCTACATTTATTTCTTTATCTCCTCCAACTCTGGTGATCTTTGACTCTTGCAATGCCCTTAGCACTTTAGCTTGTGCAGATAAACTCATGTCGCCTACCTCATCCAAAAACAAAGTGCCGCCGTTTGCTTGTTCAAATTTTCCAATTCTTTGTTTAATTGCTGAAGTGAAAGAACCTTTCTCATGACCAAATAATTCGCTTTCTATTAATTCAGTAGGGATTGCTGCACAATTCACTTCGATCAATGGCGCATCTGACCGATTACTTTTTTCGTGTAACCATCTTGCTACTAATTCCTTTCCGGTTCCATTTTCTCCAGTTACTAATACCCTTGCATCTGTTGTTGCAACTTTTTCTATTGTTTCTTTGATCTTCTTAATGGCTTCGCTATTTCCAATAATCTCTTGAACCTTTGATACTTTTCTTTTCAGAACCTTGGTTTCTTTCACCAAATTATTCTTGTCTAACGCATTTCTGATAGTGATCAATAATCTGTTTAGATCCGGTGGTTTAGAAATATAATCAAATGCACCTTTCTTCACAGCATCTACAGCAGTTTCAATATTCCCATGCCCACTGATCATGATCACGGGCACTTCAGAATTTGATTGTGTAACGCTATCTAAAAATTCAAGTCCATCTACTTTGGGCATTTTAATATCACACAAAACCAAGTCATATGCTTGTGAATTGAATTTTTTAATTCCCTCTTCTCCATCAGCAGCTTCGTCTACTTTAAAACCTTCATTGGTTAATATATCTTTCAATACATTTCGAATAGAACGTTCGTCATCAATAATTAGAATTTGGGCCATAGTGTTTGTTTAATTCAAGTTTGCTAAGATAATCAAAGCCTAATTATTCAACTGAAATTGAATCCCAGCAAAAATATTCCTTTCAGCTGCTGGATTATAATATCTTTTTCCAGCGGCATTAATATCGTTTCCTAAACTGTATACTTGGTTTAAAGCATTATCAATTCCAATAAAACAAAGTGCATTCCAGTGCTTCATTCGTAATAAATAGTCGAATTTTAATTGTACCAATTGATAAGGGTCTGCAAAAACATCATTCGCGTCCGTTAATGGTATTCGGGCTACAGCATTGATGGAGCCATGAAAGGTGCATCTATTTTTAAACACAAGATCCATACCCGTAACCCAAATATTTCTCGGAACGCCTGTTAAGGCATTGCCAGCATAATTGATGGTGCCTTGTTGGTAATTCACAAAATGAAATGGTTGAAAACTGTAAGAAGACCAAATACTGACATTGGTTAAACACCCTTTTGGCTTATTGATGATGGTTTCGTGAAAACTAGCTTC
>CAIYAG010000166.1 GCA_903924075.1 uncultured Bacteroidota bacterium
AACTATTGGTAAACACAATACATGCGTAACCCCTGCAAAGATCCACAAGGGGCCAGGTACCAAAAAGTCCGGGACAACTTACAACAGTGGCTTTGCCATTTTCATCGGTATCCTGGATCCATTCACCTAATCCATAATTAAATCCTTCTGCAACTTTAGGTGCAAATTTGATAGTGCCACTATTGGTTCTTAGCGTATGCATTTCATTGATCGATTTTTCTGACAAAACTCTTTTGCCATTAAATTCTCCCTTATTTAAAATCATCACTAAGAAATTCATATAATCATTTGCCGTAGAGATAGCACCTCCTGAAGGGTTAACTGCATCAAGACTTGAGAAACTGGTATTGCGCATTAACAATGGGCGTGTGATCCTTTCTTTCATTAATTGTTCAAAGCCTCGCTTTCCTACGATCTCTACAATGCGTCCTGCGATGTTCAATCCAATATTGCTATATCGAAATTCGAGGCCGGGGTTTGATTGGATTTCTTTTTTGGATGCAAAATCAACTACTTCTTCTTCTAAGGAAGCAAAGGATTTTCTTTCCATCATTCTTGTAATTAAATTGGGATCAGATTTAATGCCGGTCATATGACTCAAACAATCTCTGATGGTGATATATCCTTTTGAGTAACTCGCAAAAATGGGGATGTACTTGCTAACTTTATCGTCGAGCGAAAGTTTACCCTGATCCACAAAACTCATTACTAGTGCAGCAGTTAACCATTTGCTGCAGCTGGCAATTGGGGCCTGCGTTTTTGCGGTGAATTCGCCCTCTGCTTTTTGATAGATCAGTTTCCCATCCTTATAAATCAGGGTCACAAAGCCGCCGCCTAATTCTTTCTTAGCAGCATCCATTTTATTGTCTAATGCCACAAAATTATATTGCGCATTTATTCCCTGAAAGAATAGCAGAAAAATCAAGATGGCACTGACTTTTACGCATAAAAAGTGGAACTTTACAGTCATAATTACCGATTTTAAATAGCCCAAAACCGCATTCGGGTTGTAGAACGATTTTTGATTCTAATTTATAGCTTCTTATTGAAATCGGATGGGAAGTTAAACATTCAATCGTTAAGCAGTTCTTAATTGAACCAGGAGGATAATTTATGAATCTAAATAATTACACCATTAAAGCACAGGAAACCATTCAGAAAGCCCAGCAATTGGCTTTTAATAATGGCAACCCGAATTTAGAAACCAATCACTTGCTGAAAGTGTTATTGGCAGATACAGACAGTACTGTTGCGTTTCTTTTGAAGCGTAACAATATCAATATTGCTTTTGTAGAATCTAAGATGGATGAAGCCATTGCAAAACTTCCCAAACAAACAGGTGCTGAGGCTGCACAGAATATTAGCCGCGACCTAGGAAATGTAATGTTACAGGCCAATAAAGTATTGAAAGAATTTGGTGATGAGTTTGTGAGTCCTGAGCATTTGCTGTTAGGATTAATGCAAGTGAACGATGATGTTGCTAAAACATTAAAAGCTGCAGGTTTAACTGAAAAAGGATTGATCACTGCGATCAAGGATCTGAGAAAGGGTGATACCATCAATTCGCAGACCCAAGAAACACAGATGAATAACCTGAACAAGTTTGCCAAGAATTTAAATGATATGGCGCGTCAGGGAAAACTAGATCCTGTGATCGGTCGGGATGAAGAAATTAGAAGAACACTGCATATCCTAACACGCAGAAGTAAAAACAACCCGATATTAGTTGGCGAACCGGGTGTTGGTAAAACAGCGATTGTGGAAGGTCTTGCCATGCGGATCATTAATGGCGACGTACCTGATAACTTGAAATCAAAAACCATTTTTGCATTGGACATGGGTCAATTGATCGCAGGCGCAAAATATAAAGGTGAATTTGAAGAGCGATTGAAAGGTGTTGTAAAAGAAGTTGCGGGAAGTGATGGGGAAATTATTTTGTTTATTGATGAGATCCATACTTTAATAGGAGCAGGCGGCGGTGAAGGAGCAATGGACGCAGCTAATATATTGAAGCCTGCACTGGCACGTGGAGAACTCAGAGCCATTGGTGCAACTACACTGAATGAGTATCAAAAATATTTTGAGAAGGATAAGGCTTTGGAACGTAGATTCCAGAAAGTGATGATCGATGAACCTAGCAATGAAGATGCGATCTCTATTTTGCGTGGATTAAAAGATCGATACGAAACGCACCACCATGTGCGCATCAAAGACGAAGCGATCATTGCTGCTGTGGAATTATCTAGCAGGTATATCACCGATCGTTTTCTTCCCGATAAAGCCATCGATTTAATTGATGAGAGCGCTGCAAAATTGCGCCTGGAAATGAATTCAATGCCGGAAGAACTGGATAAATTGGAAAGGCAAATTCGTCAGCTCGAAATTGAAAGAGAAGCCATCAAGCGTGAGAAAGATGAGAGTTTATTGAAAGATTTGAATATCGAGATCAGTAATCTTAGTGTAGAGAGAGACACTTTGCGCGCGAAGTGGCGTGAGGAAAAAGAGATCGTAGAAAAGATCCAAAATACAAAGGCCAATATCGAAAGCTTGAAGTTAGAAGCAGATCAGGCAGAAAGAAATGGAGATTATGGAAAAGTGGCTGAGATCAGGTATGGTAAAGTAAAAGAAGAGGAAAAGGTAATTGAAGCTGCAACGGTTCAACTCAATGCACTCAGCGCACACAGTAAGCGTTTGATGAAAGAAGAAGTGGATGCTGAAGACATTGCAGATAATATTGCAAAAGCAACAGGAATTCCAGTATCCAAAATGTTGCAGAGTGAACGCGAAAAATTATTGCACTTAGAAGATGAATTGCATAATCGCGTAGTGGGGCAGGAAGAAGCCATCACTGCAGTGGCGGATGCCATCAGAAGAAGCAGGGCCGGATTGCAAGATCCCAAAAAACCGATCGGGTCGTTTATTTTCTTGGGTACAACTGGTGTAGGTAAAACAGAGTTAGCAAAAGCTTTGGCAGAATATTTATTTGATGATGAGTCAATGATGACGCGGATCGATATGAGTGAATACCAAGAGAAACATACTGTTTCAAGATTAGTAGGGGCACCTCCGGGATATATAGGTTATGAAGAAGGCGGGCAGTTAACAGAAGCCGTTCGCAGAAAGCCTTATAGCGTAGTATTATTAGATGAGATCGAAAAAGCGCATCCAGATGTTTGGAATATATTATTGCAAGTATTGGATGATGGTCGTCTTACTGATAATAAAGGCAGGGTGGTGAATTTTAAAAATACCATCATCATCATGACCAGCAATATTGGAAGCTCCATTATACAAGATGCATTTGAAGATATTGATGAGAACAATGTGGATCTGGTGATCGAGAAAACAAAATTAGATGTCATGAATCTGTTACGCCAAACCGTGCGTCCAGAATTTTTAAATCGTGTGGATGAGATCATCATGTTCCAACCATTGCTGAAAAAGCAGATCATGGGTATCGTAAAAATTCAATTGGAGGGTCTTCGCAAACTTGTTGCCGAGAATGGCATTCAATTAAGTTATAGCGATTACTTATTAGAGTTCTTAGCAGAACAAGGTTACGATCCACAGTTTGGTGCAAGACCTTTGAAAAGGTTAATTCAAAAAATGATCGTGAATGATTTGAGTAAGAAAATTCTATCTGGTCAGATAGATAAAACGAAGAACGTTTTAGTGGACGTTTTCGATGGGGTAGTTGTATTTCGTAATGAGGACTGAATTAAGTGAAGAGTGAAGAGTGAAGAGTGAAGAGTGAAGAGTGAAGAGTGAAGAGTGAAGAGTGAAGAGTGAAGAGTGAAGAGTGGACAATCTTTGTCTTAAATGAGAAACCCCCGGCTGCGCCAGGGGTTTTTTGATTTAGGTTGAATTGATTATTCTGCTTTCCAGCTATTATCTTTCTCGTTAGCATCCATAAAAATGCCCCCTTTGATTTGTACTGTTTTTACTTTTTTACTGCTATTGATTTGAATTTTTGCTTCTTTGTTTTGTGTTTTCCAAAGAGCAGGTGATTGATGCAAACTTTCTGTGCTATTGTCATCGTAAGTTACGATCAAATCAAATGGAGCTGGATAGCCGCCGATGTTTTTTATACTTACCGCAAATCCTTTCCTCGATTTTTCTACTTTTTCGATCGCAAAATCGATATAGTTATTACTGAAGTACCAGTTATTCCAGAACCAATTCAAATCCTGTCCAGATGCATCGTTGAATGAGTAGAAGAAGTCCCAGGGAATTGGGTGCTTGCCATTCCATCTTTCCATATAAGTATGCAAACATTTCTTAAATAGGTCTTCTCCTAAATAGTCAATCATTGCAAGATATCCTAGAGATGGTTTACCGTAAGTATTATTGCCATAACCCGCACTACTACCTAAAGCAGTTGCAGGTGTAATGATCGGCAAGTCTTCTGAAGCTTCTTTGTCGTTGATCCAACCTGCCACCCTGAATTGTTTATACAAGTTTTCTGCTTTTTCTTTTCCAGATTCGGTTCTGCCAATTAATAATTCCAATGTAGTTGCCCAGCCTTCATCCATAAACGGATAGCGGTGTTCATTGATGCCCATATAGAACGGGAAATAAGTATGTGCGATCTCGTGTTCTGCTACAAATCTTGAGAATGTGGTGTCGCCCGTACTGCCATCGTTCACCATCATGGGATATTCCATATCCGCAAACCCTTGGCAGACGGTCATTTTAGGATAAGGGTAAGCAACTCCTGGCCAGTTATGCGAGAACCAATCCAATGCATGTTGTGCAAATCCTACCATATAATGGAAGTCTTTCGCTTTTTCTAAGTAGGCAGATTGCACACTCGCTCTTCTTTTAGTTGCGTCGTCAACAATTACACTAGATGCATCCCACACATAATGATCGCTAATACAAACGGCTACGTCAGGAATATGGGTTGAAGTAAATACCCAATCATTCCAATCCTTTTGTTGCGTAACATTTTTTGCTTTTAATTCATCATTTGTAGCAATATGGATCAGCTCATTCGATGTCATTGATTTCTCTAAACGATCAGCGAATTCTTTGTTCAAAACATCCTGTGTATTTTCAAGTGTTCCAGTAGCCCAGGCAATATAATTTTTAGGAAGTTTTACGGTTAAACGATAGTCGTTAAAATCGTTATAGAATTCCTGCATATCCGTGAAAGTGGCACGGTCCCAACCATTATAATCATCATACACGGCAACCCTTGGATAAAAGTAGGCTAGGTAAAAACTGGTGCTGTCTAGCATACCTTCTCTACCACTTTCTTTTGATGCATCAAAATGCCAATCGAAACTAAGCTTTACAGAGTCTTTTGGTAAAAGCCCACTACTTAAGCGAAGTGCATTCCAAGTTAAATGGTTATTGTTTTCTTTGAAATTAACCGTTTTGCCATTTACTGTACATCCATCAATTTGCACCCCTGCAGTTAAATAGTCTGCTTGCGCATCGTTATTTCTGCTTGCTCCTGGTTTGTGAATATTTTGAATCAGTTTAATAACCAGATTCTTGAGTGTATCCGGACTATTATTGATATACGTGATCTGCTCCGAACCTTTGACGGTTCTATTAGGAGGGGCAGAAGTAATCTGAATATTATAGATCCCCTTATTCTGCCAATAATTAGAACCGGGAACACCGTTTAAAGTTCTGGTTCCTTTTTTATAGGCTTGTTGTACATCTCTAGGTTGATACAGATCCTGAGAAATTGCTGTGCCAACTGCCATCAATAAAACGACTGAAAAACATAATTTTTGTAGCATGGAAAAAATTTAGAAATTCAAGTTAAAAACAAAGCGATTAAGT
>CAIYAG010000167.1 GCA_903924075.1 uncultured Bacteroidota bacterium
ATTAATAATTTGGGAAATGGGATCAATAGTTTTACCCTTTTCGACGAGAACAGGAATCCTGTTTGTGAAAGATTGTTTTTTAAATACCCCGAAGAAAACTTGGGGCTTTCTGTTGCAACAGATGCAAAAGAATATGCTGTTCGAAATAAAGTGTCACTGAAATTAAATTCGTTCTCGCTTTCTGGCAAGGGCATTCCAGCAGATCTTTCCATGGCTGTATATAAGATCGATGAATTGCAACCTATTGATGAAACAAATATTCAAAACTATTTATGGCTAAGTTCTGATTTAGTTGGTAAAATAGAATCGCCGAATAGTTATTTCAATGAAGCTGACCCACAAAGGTTTCAGGCGATGGATAATTTAATGCTCATTAATGGTTGGAGAAGATTTAATTGGGATAATGTTTTGAACGATAAAAAACCTGCATTTGAATTCCTGCCAGAAATTGCTGGCAAGATTGTTACGGGCAAAGTAGTTCCAATCAAAGACAATTTACCCTTGAACGGAATCACTGCTTTTATTTCAATGCCCAGTAAAAGAACGCAGTTCAGATCTTCTATCAGCGATCAAAATGGGAATTTAAAATTTCAGTTTACCGATTTCTACAACGATGACCAAGTGATCGCTCAAATCGAAAAAAACAATGCGTCAAATTATAAAATAGAGATCAATAACTCATTTGCTAAATCAAGCAATATCAGCAATACCCTATTTCTTCCTTATACCAATGATGAGAAATATCAGATCAAGAATTATCACCGAGATCTTGAAGTTCAAAACTATTATAATTTAGATTTTTCTAATAAGTTTGAAGCATATAATATAGACACCACAGCATTTTATCACAAACCAGATGAAAGATATCTGCTTGACGAGTATTCTAGGTTTACAACACTTGAAGAGGTTTTTAGAGAATATATGACCAATGTTAAGTTGAATACATCAGGAGACAATTACAATATTGCTGTATATGATAATGTTCAAAAGCGATTCTTTAATAATCAGCCGCTCATATTATTAGATGGGTTTCCCATTACTGATCTTAAAAAGTTCATGGCTTATGATCCTTTAAAAATCAGGAAGTTAGAGATCGTTGACAGGATGTATTTCCTTGGTAATATGACCTATTATGGCATTATGAATTTCACTACCTACACAGGTAAGATGGAAGGATATGATCTAGATCCTCAGGCAGTTGTTTTAGATTTTAAAGGCTTACAATCACAAAGAGAATTTATTACGCCAGACTATACTGTAAAGGATCAGGTAAATACCAGATTACCCGATTTCAGGCATTTACTGTTTTGGTCGCCCGATGTGAACACCAATGAAAAAGGCAAAAACGAATTATCATTCTTCACCTCAGACATTCCAGGTAAATACGTAATTGTAGTGCAGGGAATCACAAAGGATGGGAAGACGGGATATCAGGAACAAACAATTGAAGTGAAAAGATAAAAGTGAAAAGTGAAAAATGGACAGTCATTGTCTAAACGATTAAACCTAGGCTGCGCCTAGGTTTTTATAATTATTATAAGGAGACGATTGATTCTCCACTTTTCACTTTTCACTTTTATCTTTTCACTTATTTCCTGTGTTCTTCAGTACCATAAACGCCGGCCCTTTTTTCCAATCTGTATTTGATTTGATAAAAGATGGGGCAACGGAAAGATTTCCAAGTATCAGATCGATCTTACCATCATGATCGTAGTCTCCTGCATCCATGGTTAACCATCTACCCTTCTGTGTGATTGGCAAACTAAATGGTTTGAAATCAAAATTTCCGTCGTTCCTAAAATATACAAATCCTTCTTCTGGTTGATTTTGGTAATCGGCAAAATAAGAGATCGTTGCAATGTCAAGGTCGCCGTCGTTATCAAAATCTCTGGCAATGGCTTTATAACATCCATTTAAAGGATAAAAGTATTTCTGAGTAAATTGGTTCTTACCATCGTTTAAATAAATGTAAACGCCATGATATGGCTTAAGCACGGTTGAATAATCTGCATTATCACCGCAAGTATAAATGATATCTTTAAAGCCATCATTGTTCATATCGATCATATCAAAAGAAGATGAACCATTGATGGATGGAAAACGTAATACACGGCTTTCCTCAAACTTCCCATTCCCTTTATTGGTATATAAATAAATACCTTCATCACCTTGCGCAAACAATACCCAGATATCGGGTAACCCATCGTGGTTATAATCTTCTACCATTGCTTTGATAGCACCTGGCAAAGGTCTTAATATGTGTTTGTCGTATTTGCCAGCGCCTTTGTTTTCAAACCAAGAAAGTTGACCTGTTATAAATCCAAATTCGCAGGCAATGATATCTTCTTTACCATCTTTGTTTAGATCAACTGCAGTTAATTGTACAGGCCTTTGTAATTGTTTGATCAAAGGGTCTACCTTGGTTTGTTGCATTTTACCATCAGCGCCAATCCCGATTTTTTTTCCAGAGCCTAATCTATCATTATTTGGATTCAGCACTCCTATATCACAGGTAAACCATTCTTTAGGCGAGAGTTCAATGTTCACAACTGGGCCTCTAGTAACGATTGAATCTACTTGCTTAAAATTTTTGTCATACCGATACACCGAATGTTTGATCACATCAGAAAAAATAAAAGGCATCTCAGGTGATCCTTCATCAATTTTTACATAGGAAGTAGCAGGTATACCTGCTTTTGATGCTGGCATGAGTGCAGTGAATAAAGGCAATTCATTTTTAATAGGATATGGACGAACTTGTTTTGATTCGCTTTTCTGAGGAGCCAACGACACATAGTAGTCAATAATATTTTGCCACTGATCTTCAGTTAGTGTTGG
>CAIYAG010000168.1 GCA_903924075.1 uncultured Bacteroidota bacterium
AGAATAAATAGAATTAAGAAATATATAAATGCTGTTGTTATAATTGATACAGGAATAAACCCATTCCCCAATAGTTCAGTTCCTCTGTTTGTTGGATTTGCAAAGCCAAAAAAGAATGAATGGTAGCTTACGTAAAGCCCTATACTATTGGGTTTAAATAACTTTAATACTATCAGAATAGGAAAGGCCGCTAGAAAAAGAAATAAAATAGATAGTATGACATAAATAAATCCATTCTGAATATTTAAAAATAATGCTTGCATTAAAACTTTTGGATTAAATGTTTTAACCGCCTGCGTTATCTTCTTAGAAGCAATTAATTCCATGAAAGTTTCTTCAGGAATACCAATCCTATCTAAAATGTTTAATAAGTTCTCCACTGCATCTTTATCATTTTCCTTATTGGCAGCAAGGTATTCATAGATATAGCTATTGATTTCTAATAAACAATCTTCCTTATCTTCTTCTGATAGTATTCTTAAAGACTTCTTACATCTAACTATGTAGTCATCATAAATTCTTTGTGCTGAGCTATTTTCAAGTTGTAATAATTTCATGGTACTAGTTTACTTTTAAAAGTGTTTCTTCAATATTTTTTTTCATTTCATTAAAATTTATTTCCCCAGTTTCTGAAATGAAATAATATTTTCTTGGAATGCCAGATGATTGTTCTACCCATTTATGAACAAGCAGCCCTTCTTTCATCAACCTTATCAACAAAGGATAAATGGTTCCTTCCGTAACTTCCATACCAAAAGAGGACTTTAATTCCTGGATCAATTCATACCCGTAACATTCTTTCTTTTTAAGTGCCTGCAAAACAAATAAAGGCAATAACCCCTTTTTCAATTGGGTATCCCAATTCCTTAAAAATTCATTTTTCATAAATCGAAGATAATTGAAAATATAATACATCGTTATACAATGTATTATATTTAATAAAATTTATTTGTGAAATGCTATTCAATAGCACCACTTAGAATTCTAAATGCTTGAATTTCTGATAGTTATGTATTTAATCAGGGAAGAAAAGTTGCAGTTTCTGTTTATAAGGGGAGCAGAAAAAAGGGTTATACTTGAAAGTATAGCCCTTTTTTATTTTATTTACACGAATTATATGCGAAAAATTATTTTACATATTCTGATTATATTCTTTTTACTTCTAAACAATAGTTGTAAAAAGGCAGAAATAATTTATCCCAAGCCAATAGATACTACTATGGTCGGAAAGATTAGAACAGTGGTAATATTGGGTAATAGCATTGTAAGGTATGGGCCTGATCCTAGTTTGGGGTGGACTGGCGACTGGGGTTTGGATGCAAGTATTCAAGAAAACGATTTTGTACATATCCTAATTCGTAACCTGCAGTCTAAAGACAACAGAATCATAGTTAAGTTTAAGAACATTGCAGATTTTGAATTTAATCATGCGTCTTTTCAATTTAGCACTATAGATACTCTCAAGAATGCCGATTTGATTGTGATGAAGATCGGAGAAAACGTGAACTTTACAGCCGATCCTAACTATAATCAATTCATAAGTGATTACGACAAATTGATACAATATCTTGATCCCGCTAACAAAGCTGTTAAACTAATTGTTGATGGTTTTTGGGACCATCCGGATGTAAACAATGATATTCGCAATTATGCATTATCCAAAAAATATCCATTGATTTCCATTACTGATTTATCTTCAGTATCCAAGAACAAAGGATTAGCAGGCATCCCAATGATCGAGCTATGCGATTGATTGCCGATAGAATTTGGGCCTATTTAAACAACTATTTCTAATATCTGTTCTTTTGATTATAATTTACACTTTTGATAGTTTAATATGCCATCACAAACATTTGATATTGCTATAATCGGAGCTGGGCCTAGTGGATCTGCATGCGCATTAGCGCTTCGAAATAGTGGTTTAAGCGTTGTAATAGTTGATAAGGAAATCTTTCCACGTGATAAGGTATGTGGTGATGCTGTTCCTGGTATGGCATTCAAAGCAATGGATCATCTCGGTCATGATTGGGGTAAAACAATGCGGGATTTTTCTGAAAAAACAGAGATCAATTCAACTGAAGCTTTTCTTCCAAATGGAAAATCTATCAAACGTAACTGGTCGGGGTACTCCTATAATTGCAAACGCATTGATTTAGACAACTTTCTATTACAACTTGTTAAAACTAATACTAGTACTACCATACTTGAAAATAACAGGGTTGTGAATGCAACAATCAATAATGAATTTGTAGAACTAACATTACTAGACGGAAAACTTTTAAAAGCGTCTGTTATTATAGGTTGTGATGGAGCAAATTCTGTCATTGCTCGGCAATTAGGTAATTTTGATTTTAGAGGTGATCATTTAGCTACTGCTGTAAGATGCTATTTTAGAGACGTTGAAGGATTAAAAAAGGGCGTTAATGAAGTACATTTTTTTAAAGAATTAATGCCTGGATATTTCTGGATTTTCCCATTAGAAAATGGATGGTCAAATGTTGGTTACGGAATCTTCGCAGATAAAACCGGTAAAAATAAAGAAACAATAAATTTGAGGGAAGTAATGCAGAAAATTATTTCTGAATTTCCTTCAATTGCACCTCGTTTTCAAAATGCAGAACTTATCGGTGGCTATAAAGGTTTTGCGCTACCCCTAGGCACTCGTAAAAATCAAATTTCTGGTGAACGATTTATGTTGTGTGGGGATGCAGCAGCATTAATAAACCCAGTTGGCGGAAATGGAATTGACAATGCAATGTGGAGTGGAATACTAGCTGCAGAACAAGCAATTAGATGTTTTAGTGATGCCGATTTTTCTGCTAATTATATGCGAAATTTCGACAAGACCGTTTATAAAAAATTAGGTAGGCAATTATTCTATAGTACCTGTTTAATGAGAATATTTCAAAGATTTCCTTCCTTAGTAAATAAAATGTCCTCTGTGGTTCAATATCAAACCTTTACAAAATATTTCATGAAATTTTTCAAAATATAACTCAAGTGTTGTTCAACCTAACAAAGAGCAAAACAAATCTAAGAAAGTAAATAATTCATACGTGCTTCTTACAACTATTTTAAGAAATAGTGTAACATTTATCCTTTTAAAATAGCTCAATTTAGTTTTATATAATGGCAACTAATTTTAGTCATTTAAAACTATATGAGCGAAATAACAGAAGAGCAAATTGCTAAAGAAGAATTAGTAGATCAGACTATTCCACGCTGGTCAAAGTACCGATCAGAAATGCTTCAATCTTTTCCATCTCCATATAAAGGAGAGAAAGATTCTTTGGCAGATGAAATCACAAAAGCCATTCGCACTTTAGATCAACTTAAGCCAGAAAAAAAAGGAGGTGCTGCATTTTTAGGAACTGATCCAAATTTGGTAATAGATTTTGAACATGTTAAAGAGGCTGTACTTGAAAACGGCATGCAAACTTCAAGCGAAGTAATTCAAAAGGCTATCAAATTGTTTGAAGGTCTACCAAATTGGGGGCATCCACTCACCATGAATAATGTGAATCCACAGGGAAACACCGCTGCTATTGTAGCTTCCATTCTTACAGAAATTTTTGCACCGAATATTTTAGAAGGCGAATATGCTTGGAATATCCATCAAGCTGAATTAGAATCAGGCGCCATCCTTGCCAACTTAGCTGGATGGGAATCGAAAAAATCAGGCTGTGTGTATACTTATGGAGGATCAGGCTGTTGGACCTATCACTTAAAATATGCATTAACGAGTGTACTTCCAGATTCCAGAAATAAAGGGATTCGTACCGATGCAAAAGTCATTTGCTCGCAGCAAGCGCACTACACTATGTTGAACAGTACAGACTGGATGGGTTTGGGCATGGACAATCTCATATTGATTAAAACAGATATCGACACCAATGCAATGGATATGGGGCACTTGGAAGAGGTATTAAAAGATTGTCAGTCTAAAAAAATACCTGTTGCATCCGTAGTATGCACCATGGGAACCACTGATGCAAATGCCTATGATCCTGTTGAACAAGTATATCATTTGATCAATAAATATCCCAACCCTAATGGCTTTGGTAAAATATTTTTGTATTGCGATTCGGTAATTGGTTGGTCTTGGTTAACTTTTAAGAATTATGATTTCAAAATAAATCCGCTTGGTTTTTCCGAAGCAGTATTACCCTATATCGAAGAAAATTATAACGCAGTTAAGGGCATTTTTTTTGCTGATGCATTTGGTGCGGATTTTCATAAAACAGGATTTTCCCCTTATATCAGTAGCGCCTTTGTTTATAAAGATGCAGCTGCATTTGAGTCATTGCTTTCACGCCCCTGCTCATCCTATTTACAACCTCGCTCGCCCTACAATCCTTTAAATTATACTTTAGAAGTTTCCAGAACCGCAACTGGTTCAATGGCTGGATGGGCAACACTTAAATTTTTTGGACACGAGGGTTTTCAATCTGTGTTGGGTGGAATACTGGAGAATAAGGTCTACTTGTTACAAAAAATGAAAGATCACCCAAGTATCGTTTGTGTGAATCCCGAAGATTTTGGTTTCGTTACACTACTAAGGATATATCCCCCTGGTATTCATACATCCGTTCAATATGAGCTTGAGTTGAAAGACAAAGCGCATAAAGAAGATCTCCTAAAGCATAACAATTTGACACACGCCATTGGAGATCTTCTATTTGAATGGTTTCGTTCAGGAAAAAAAATAAATGGTCAGTGTACACCTTATCTCAGTTTTACTTCAAGGTTTCGACCGGCAGCATACAACAGAGATTTAAAAGATAGTGAAGCCATGATTTTTGCGCTTAAAATCTTCCCACTCAATGTATCTATCACTCCTCAAGTGATGGACCATGTGCTTTTATGTATCAGTGCCGCAAGAGATCAGATCACGCAAATAAAAATACCCAATGAATAAGAAAAAATTAACTACAGCAAGTGGTAGGCCTTATACCGAGTTTGACAATTCATTATCTGTTGGCAATCGAGGACCGATACTTTTACAAGATTATTTTCTTCATGAAGATATGGCCCACTTTAACCGAGAAAGAATTCCGGAAAGAGTAGTTCATGCAAAAGGTACAGGAGCATTTGGTGTTTTCACTGTAACACATGATATTACTCAATATACCTGCGCCAATTTATTTTCAGAGATCGGCAAACAAACAAAAATATTTACGCGCTTCTCTATTGTTGGTGGTGAGAAAGGTGGTGCAGATAGTGAAAGAGATCCACGCGGTTTTGCCATTAAATTTTATACAGAAGAAGGTAATTGGGACCTGGCTGGCAATAACACACCCGTATTTTTCATTAAGGATCCTAAGAAATTCTCTCACTTTATTCATACTCAAAAGCGTGATCCAAAAACCAATTGTAAAAGTCCGACGATGATGTGGGATTTTTTTAGTTTAAATCCTGAAAGCTTGCACCAGGTATTGATCTTGATGAGTGATCGAGGAACACCTTTTTCATATCGGCACATGCATGGATTTGGAAGTCATACTTTTTCGTTGATCAATAAAAACGAAGAACGCGTTTGGGTGAAATTTCATTTCAAAACGATGCAAGGGATCAAAAACTTTACGAACAAAGAAGCGAATGAAATGAAAGGTATCGACCTCGATCAAGCACAGCGGGATATGGTGGATGCGATTACAAAAAAAGATTTTCCTAAATGGACATTACAGATCCAAGTAATGACAGATGAGCAAGCAAAGAATTTCCAATTCAATCCGTTTGATCTTACCAAAGTTTGGAGTCATAAATCTTTTCCATTGATAGATGTGGGTATTATGGAATTGAATGAAATTCCAGAAAATTATTTTCGCGATGTAGAGCAGGTTGCATTTGCACCAGCACATGTAGTGAATGGTATCGGCTATTCCTATGATAAGGTATTACAGGGTCGTATACTTTCTTATCCCGATGCGCAGCGTTATCGCTTAGGAGTGAACTATGAAACAATTCCTGTAAATAAATGCCCTTACGAAGTAAACAATTACCAACGTGATGGATCGATGCAAACGGGTGCAAATGGCGGGTCAAATCCCAATTATCGTCCTAATAGTTTTGATGATATTGTAATTGATGAAACTAAAAAGGAGCCTGCATTGTATTTAGATTCCAATATTGCAGACTGGTATGATCGAAATGAAAATGATGATGATCATTATACACAACCTGGTCTATTATATCGCGATGCATTGAACGAAGAGGGTAGAAAAAATTTAGTTGATAATATCGTTACCTCTATGAACGGGATATGTGGAGTACAAA
This sequence comes from uncultured Bacteroidota bacterium, assembly GCA_903924075.1. Taxonomy (GTDB): domain Bacteria; phylum Bacteroidota; class Bacteroidia; order Chitinophagales; family Chitinophagaceae; genus Sediminibacterium. The sequence continues at coordinate 6,277 of CAIYAG010000168.1, forward strand.
AGAATGAGATTATTCAACGTCAATTAGCTCATTTCTACAAAGCAGATCAGCAATTAGGAAAGAATATTGCGGATAGATTAAATAAATAAATTTGAATCTTTAATTGCAGTGTTTATTTCACTGCAATTAAAGTAAGAATTCTATTTTGTAATTTAATGGTGCCTGCATCTATTTTCCATCTGATATCTATTGCTTCACTAGCACCAACTGTTGCAATGGCAGTTAAATAAACCTCTGCAAGATTTAATGTATTGATTCTTGTTCTTGTAGAAAAAGGGATCAATATTCCATTTTGATAAATGCTGAAACTTGCAGCAGCTCGAGAGGTTAAACTAGGTGCAAAATAATAACCATTGATTGTCGCAGATTCAAAACCAGTAATCGCACCAACATCTGTTCCTATATCTCCTGAAATTGTAGTAATTCCTGTATTAGTAAGAGCGCCAGCAGATGTATAAGCAGCAAAGCTATTCAGCATACCATAATTTGTTGGGGATGAACAAACAGGCAATGACAGATTGGTATGGTCAAAACCTATCGCACCGGCAGTAGAAAACAACCTTCCTACAATTATGCTTCCACTAGCTATTGTTATTGCATCGTTATTAGCAATCATAGTGCCATACATAGAAGTATTTGTACCTAATGCAATGGCACCTTCTGCAATCCAATACACATTACACGCTGAAGCACCATTGATAAGAACAATAGTAGTACTAGCAGCGGTGCTAAAAGCTCCTCCAAATTTGAATATAAATTCTGCATTCGGATTTCCTCCAGCATCAAGTGTGATAATGCCTGCTGCTGTTGATGCACCAGTAGTTGAATATACACCGGCCAGTAATGTTTCGCTAGCAAAAGTTACACTATGAGATGTTACGGTAGTAGGCTTGGCCATCAAAGTAGTATATAAATTACTTAAATCAGTTTTGCTTAATCCGATTCGATCAGATGTTGAAATTGTGTATTGACTATTAAATGTTACAAAATACTTTCCAGCACCAGGAGTTAAAGCCATATCACCAGCTAATGCATCACTAGTAGTTGTAGTACTAATTTCTGTTCCTGAAGTAATTGAAAATTGTGTAGGTGCATTATTTTGCATTACAAATTCTGTTGTAGCTAATTGAGTAGTATTCGTTCCTATAGCTGCAGTTGGTGCAGTTGGGGTTACTGTAAATGCAGGTGATATTGCGAAAACAGGATCACCTGTGCCTGTTTTGTTGGATAAAGAATTGAAAATATTTAAAGAACTGATACTTGCGTTTGATGTACCATAAAGTGTTCCACTTGTTGGAAGCGTAATAGCTGTTATACCAGTATTCGTAAACGTCATTGGATTTGCACCAGTGATCGTTAGTGTAGATAATGTGTTATTGACAATTCCAGTTCCGCCATTTTGGGGTAATAAGATAGATGCTGGATTAAAACCACCAGTCGGACCTGTCAATCCTATATCACCTTGTGGACCGATTGGTCCAGTCAAACCTATTACTCCTTGTGAGCCCGTATTTCCAATATCTCCTTGAGGACCAATCGGACCAGTAGCTCCATTTGTACCCGCAGTGCCACTTGCACCTTGAATTCCTTGTCCTCCTGTTGCTCCTGTAAATCCAGTAATTCCTTGTAAGCCGGTATTGCCTATTACTCCTTGTGAACCGATAGCACCTGTTAATCCAATAACCCCTTGAGGACCCGTTAGGCCAATTGCTCCATCAACGCCATTGGAACCATTGGTGCCTGCAGTGCCACTTGCACCTTGAGGCCCTTGTGAACCAACAGCACCTGTTAAACCTGTTGCTCCTGTTAATCCGATTAAACCTTGTGAACCAGTTGCGCCTGTTGAACCAGTCAGTCCATTAATTCCCTGCGCTCCTGTATTTCCATTCACTCCTTTTAATGATGCAATAAAATCTATTGAGGTTCCCACAAATCCATTCATCACTGCTAATTCATATGCAGATTTTCCTTCTGCACCAGTTAATCCAGTATTTCCTTGAATGCCTTGTGGACCATTTGCGCCAATTGAACCAGTTAAGCCTTGCGCGCCGGTTAATCCATCTGATCCAGCAGGTCCTGTTAATCCAGTAAAACCTTGAAAACCCGTTGCACCTGTAGCTCCGGTTAAGCCGTTCAAACCTCTTGCCCCAGTTAAGCCAATAACACCTTGAGAACCCGTAGCTCCTGTTAATCCCATTAAGCCCTGCGGACCCATTGCTCCTGTTAAGCCTACTCCAACCAAACCCTGAGAACCTGTTAATCCAATAACCCCTTGTGGGCCAGTTGCTCCAGTTAATCCTGTTAAGCCCTGCAAACCAGTTGCCCCTATTAATCCAATATCACCTTGAGCACCAGTTACGCCGGTTGCTCCTGTTAATCCTTGAAGACCTTGTGGCCCTTGTAAACCAACTGCGTTCAAGGCAAATAAAGCATAGGGAACACTAAGAAATTCACTTACACCAACAATCGTGTAATCGGTTCCGCATAAAGGATCGGTTTCTGTTTTAATAAAAAATGGGCCAGTACCCCAATTGATTCTGGAAAAAGTACCAACAATAATAGTTCCGGTTCCAATTTCTAGCGTAACAAGTCCATTACTATTTGTAATTGGTTTATGGGTTTCCTGATAAACAATTGTGCCATTTGCATTTCCCTGAAGGATACTAATTCGCATACTAACAGGTTGCATCATCACCAAGCCATTATTGCTTTTGCGAATCACCGCTTGAAAACTCATTTTTTGAGGGGCTTGTGCGAATACTTGTATCACCATTAAGATAACAGAAAATAATATGAGTAGCTTTTTCACATTGATTAGATTTTAATGATTTTAAACTTAAGCGTTCTTTTATCTGCATATCTTACCATCAACACATAAGTACCTTGCGCGTATTGCATCATGTTAAGTGTGGTTCTTTTATCGGCCGACTGTTTGCTTTCCAATAATTTTCCGTCGATGGTATATAACTGGTAAAGGATCCCCAGGTTTTTAATGCTTTTTACTTCAATATTTAAAGTGGTAGCAACAGGATTAGGCCAGATTGATATGTCTGTATTCTCGTCAATAGAAGTCACATAAGGATCATAAACTTGCTGTATACCCAAATACAAAACAACAAATGAACCATGGATACTTGTATAATCGATCTGACCGATGGTATAATTTATAGAACCAGAACTTGTTAATACACTGCCTCCTACCGAAACCACTGCCATTTGAGAGTTGGCGATGAGATGGATTGATCCCAATAATAGAGACGTTGCGAGTTTAAGAAAAATACATTTGATAGGATAAATTGAAAATTAAAGGTAGAAACCAGAGACCTTCCGTTTATTACACTATTATGTAAAATGGTTGTAAGTTTCCTTAGATGTAATTGCGATTAATAATTAGAGTAATATCATTTTCATCATGATATCGGTTTGTTCATCCTCACCCAATTTGAAAAGGTGTTTGTCAAATTCAACGAATCCGTTTTTTTTGTAAAAGTTTAAAGCTCTTAGGTTTTCCTCCCAAACCCCTAACCAAACATAATTTACTTGCATTTGATGCGCAATTTCTATGGCTTTCTGATATAATAATTGCCCAACTTTTTTTCCATGGAATTCATTTAACACATAGATCCTTTCTATTTCCAAGGCTTTGCTATCTTTTAGTTCGGTTTGTGATGCTCCAAAATTCAATTTCAAATAACCAATTAATCGACCATCATATAAAGCGAAAAAGAATTGAGAATGATTATTAGCCAATTCCTCAGTCAGTTTTTCGATTGAGAACCCCTTTTTTAAATATTCCGCCATATTCTCTGCCGTATTTGACGCTGAGAATGTTTCAGAAAAAGTGGTGATTCCTATTTCTTGCAATTTCAAAATGTCATTTATATTAACTTGCTGTATCTTGAAATTATACATTGATTATTTTTGTTTTATGAGCTAATATATGATTTATGAATTTAGAATTATTTGAAAGGATGTGCTCTGGCAACCCTTTTCGATTAGACGATCCGGCATTTCAAGAAATCAATGATCTTAAAGATAGAACCTTAAGATTGTCGATTGAACTAAATGCTTCTACCAATACAGATCAGTTTAGAAATAGATTAAGCGATATTATTGGAACTGAGATCGATAAGAGTACCACCATCTTTGCCCCATTCTTTACCAATTTTGGCAGGTATATCACCATTGGTAAAAATGTATTCATCAACCATGCCTGCTCCTTTTTAGATATGGGTGGCATCACCATTGGCGACAATGTTTTGATCGGCCCTAAAGTAAATTTGGTTTCAGAAAATCATCCTATCGATCCCACTCAAAGGAATTCTTTGATTGGCAAACCTATTGTGATCAAAAACAATGCTTGGATCGGTGCGGCTGCTACAATTTTGCCAGGAATCACAGTTGGGGAAAATGCGATCGTTGCCGCTGGTGCCATTGTTACAAAAGATGTTCCCGACAATACTATTGTTGCTGGCAATCCGGCAAAACCAATCAAAAAAATATAAATCAATCCCACATGATCAAATCAATCTTTGTTTTATTCGTTTGTTTTTATTGCATGCAATTATCCGCTCAATGGCAGGATCCTGAACAGAAAGAAATGAATGCCGATGCTAGAAAAGGCGTTTCGGGAAGCTTTATTCAATTGACTGACGGCATTACACATTATGAATTATCAGGCGAACCTAAACAGGGAATTGTTGTATTGGTGCACGGATTTAGTGTGCCCTATTTTATCTGGAATGGATTCTTTGAAAACCTTGTCTCAAATGGGTTTCAGGTGATCAGGTATGATGAATTTGGGAGAGGGTATTCCGACAGATTGAAAAAGGATTATACTTCGGCAGTTTATACACAACAAATAAAAGACCTACTAAAAGGTTTGAATATTAAAACACCTGTAAATATTATAGGCGTTTCATTCGGAGGTATTGTTAGTACCAATTTCGCCCTTGCGTATCCGCAACTCGTTAAAAAATTAATACTGATCGATCCGGCTTCAGAACGCAATAACAATCAGGGCACAGTACAAGATGTAGAAAAATGGATGGGAATGAATTCAGATCAACGGGCCCAAAGTCAGTTAGAAGATTTTAAATATCCCAATCAATTTCCAAATTGGGTAACAGATTATAAAGTTCAAATGCAATACAAAGGCACTAGAATGGCATTGGCTTCTACCAGATTTCATTACGATTCTATAGCATACTTAGATCGCTATAAAAGTTTGAACAGTTTGAAAAAACCTGTATTACTGATTTGGGGAACCGAAGATCATACTGTTCCTTTAAAATATAGTGATTCCATTAAAGCCATTCTACAAGTTCGATTTTTGCAGGTTGCTGATGCAGGACACCTGCCCTATCTAGAAAAACCGGAACTGGTAAACAAAGAAGTGATCCAATTTCTACGTCAGTAACCAATATTTAAAAATAGGGTTCCTTTGATCACACTTGAAATTTTCAATTGCGTAGCTGCTGCATTTTGTTGCTGAATATTCATATATCCAAAAACAAAATTATCGTGCTTGTTCACCGCAAAACTGAATCCTATAAACGTACGATTCTGATCAAATACATGATTTGAAAGTGTAGGACTATAGTAGAGATACAACTCATCACCAAACGCCAAAGAAAGTGATTTTGGATTGAACCCCTTTTTGCTAAGCGGTAATGAATAAAAGATATTGTATCGTACTTTATACGTGTTTGTAAAATTATCCGCAGCTGTAGAATCATTCAATACATTTTCTTTCCGCTTTTGCTCTAGCCGCACCCATTGCATGAGCTTGTGCTTTGAGGTATTATTGAACCACTGGAACTGTTCCCATAGTTGGTGTTCGGGTATGGATATATTTTTATGTCCCTCGCCGGGTAAATTATCTGTATAACCATAACCGGCAGTGAACTTGTTATTGTTTTTTAAGAAATAGGTTCCTGCAAAACGAAGCGTAAACTGAGAGAAATTATTGAAATAATGATCGTTGGTATGTACTTCGCCATCTAACCAAATACCCCACCTGTTATTAAACTTGATATTGAAATTGTATCCTGGCCAAATTTGCTGCTCATAAACAACCGACTTTTGCTGAGCAAATAAAGCCAGAGGTAATAAGAATAAAACTATCCAAACAACAAATTGCTTCAATGCCTAATGATTCAATTAGGCTGCAATTTACTGATCAAATCCTAAATTAATGCATGTGCTAACTTTTGTGATGTTTATTCAATATTAGATGCGTTATTCAAATACCTGTCCTAAAACAGGGTATATTAACTTTTCTATTTTAAAAAGCCGGGTTTCAGGAATTAAGTGGAGATTTATATAAGGTAATAATAATTAAAATCCCGCCGTTCAAAATTTATGGAAGACAGAAAAGAAAATAGATTTTGGCAATACGATACAGACTATTGGCTACAAAAATTAAATAGCTCTAATCACGGTCTCTCTCAAAAAGAGGCGGAAACTATTTTTTTATATACCGGAGGTCATAAAAAAACGCAATCAACATGGAGTAAAGATCTCGAACTATTTATAGGGCAATTTAAAAGTCCCCTAATGCTTTTACTGATTGGTGCGGTTCTCCTTTCTGCATTTTTAGGTGATACTTCCGATGTTTTTATCATTTTATTTATTGTACTATCTACAGGGTTACTAAGTTTTTTTCAAGAAAGAAATGCTGGAAGAGTAGTTGAAAAATTGCAGTCACTGATCGCTTTTAAAAGTACAGTTTTAAGAGACAAAAAGGAAGTAATGATCGAATCTTCTGAGATCGTTGCAGGGGATCTTATTTTATTCAAGGCAGGTGATATGATCCCTGCAGATTGCTTGATCATAGAAGGCAATGAAATGCATGCAAACGAAGCCAGCTTAACAGGTGAGTCCTATCCTGTTCGAAAGCAAGCAGGTAAACTAGCTGAAAATACAGAACTTTCTAAAAGGATCAACTGCCTTTGGGAAGGAACAAATGTGGTGAGTGGAAACGCAAAAGCTTTGGTTATACAAACTGGAGAAAATACCATTTTCGGAAGTATCACGAAAAGTGCTACTCAAAAAATTGAAACCACATTTGAAAAGGGAATCAAGGATTTTGGTTTTTTTCTGATGAAGATAACTTTAGTGCTTTCGATTTTTATATTGGTCATTAATTTGATCAACCACAAAAGCCCTATCGAATCAGCATTGTTTGCATTGGCACTAGCTGTTGGTATGGCTCCGGAATTATTACCAGCCATTACAACAATCGCCATGAGTGCTGGCGCAAAAAGAATGCTTGAAAAAAAAGTGATCGTAAAAAAATTATCTTCCATTCAAAATCTTGGTGAGGTAAATTTATTATGTACAGATAAAACTGGTACTATCACTGAAGGTTCCATTCAAATAAAAGGCTTGATGGATAGCAATGGTCAGGAAAATGAATTTGTGAAACAGTTGGCCTATTGGAATGCGTTTTTTGAAACTGGCTATTCGAATCCGATTGATGACGCATTGAAAAAGATACCTGTTCAGTCAAATGTTCAGGCTGAAAGAATCAGTGAAATTCCCTATGATTTTCTTCGTAAGAGATTAAGTATCGCTATTAAAACCAGCAATAACAAAATTCTTATCACAAAAGGGGCTTTTGATCAAATCATTGAAATCTGTACAAAAGTAAAAGTGGGAGATAATAATTATGAGGACCTTAGTTTACATAAAGCAGCTTTAAATAAAAGATACGAACAGTATGGAATGGACGGATTACGTGCCATTGGTATCTGTTACAAAAATATAGAAGTTGATACTATTGCAACATCTGATGAATCTGAAATGATCTTTGCTGGTTTTATCCTTTTAGAAGATCCCATCAAAGAAGGAATTATTGAAACCATCAATGAACTGCACAAATTGCATGTAAGTTTAAAGATCATTACTGGCGATAATAAAAATGTTGCGAGATCGATTGCTTTAAAAATTGGAGTTGTAAACCCTATCATTTTAACCGGTCCAGAAATATTTAATACTAGTACAGAGGCATTACAAAATCTGGTTAAAAAAACGCACATTTTTGCAGAAGTTGAACCCCAACAAAAAGAACGGATCATTTTTGCACTTAAGAAAAATTACACGATCGCTTATATGGGTGATGGGATCAATGATGTCTCTGCATTGAATGCTGCCGACGTTGGCATCTCAGTGGAAAATGCAGTAGATGTGGCACGAGAAGCAGCTGATTTTGTTCTGATGGAAAAAAGCTTAATGGTTTTGGTTGATGGAATTAAAGAAGGAAGAAAAACATTTGCCAATACCTTAAAATACATTTTCATCAATACCGGTTCCACTTTTGGAAATATGTTCAGTGTGGCTATTGCATCTTTACTATTACCATTTTTACCCATGCTTCCGAAGCAAATACTATTAATGAATTTTTTAACCGACTTCCCTTTTTTGACAGTTGCTTCTGATAATGTTGATCAATCACAATTAAATAGACCCGGAAAATGGAATCTGAAATTTATTAGAAACTATATGATCGTATTTGGAATACATAGTTCCTTATTTGATGTGATCACCTTCTTAACACTGCTATACGTTTTAAAAGTAAAAGAATCTGCCTTCCAAACTGGCTGGTTCATTGAGTCCATTTTAACGGAGCTGTTTATTCTGTTTATTATTAGAACACATCAAAATTTCTTCAAAAGCAAACCAGGAAAGTACCTTTTTATATTAAGTATCCTTGGATTTATATTAACACTGATCTTGCCCTATTTGCCTTTTGCAAATGACATTGGATTATCACCATTGCCGTTTATAAACTTGGCAGCTATGCTGATAATTGTTGTCTTTTATGTGATTACTGCAGACCTCCTAAAAGTTTGGTTCTTCAAAAACTATGATGTAGCTAAATAATAGGAACCTGAATCAATTAGTTGATGGGCAATTGCCCATTCATTCTAATAAATGCTTCTGCAGCATTCACGCCCATTTCCCTTCCACGAAAATCCTCCAAGACTGCGTGCCCACATTGGTAAATACTTGGTGGGTCCTGACTTACATGACAATAAACGGCTTTGCGCTTCTGCTCCTGCGTATCGGAAATATCAACATAATCAGTGGGATGAAATATGAATGATTGCATGCCTGTGCAAGCTTCAAAGAAATACAAAGCAAAGTTTTTCCCTAATCTTACCCAGCTTTGAATAGCTAATAAACTTGCCACCTGATGGTCTTTATGTGCATCTACAGGCCAATGGGTAAACATTATATCTGGCTTTTCATCTGCAATGATCTGTTTTACTTTTTGTAACCACTCATTGTTCATGATCGAATCACCGTCGATCTGGCCTGCAAAAATATATTTGGCATCCAAAATTTTACATGCCTGAATTGCTTCCTCTTTTCTGATTGCTGCTGCTTTATCATGCGATGTTCCAGGGATCCCCGCTTCTCCTGTTGTTAAATAGATGATGGTTACATCATGACCAGCTTTTCTCATAACTGCTAAAGTTCCACCACAGCCCGATTCAGGATCATCTGGATGACCTCCCAAACAAACCACTTTCTTTTTATTGTTTTCTGTAACTGCTTGTGCAGATAGCATCGCAGGCAAACTAAAAACACCAATGCTTGCAGCAGTTTGCTTCACAAAATTTCTTCTGGATTGATTTTTTGACATAATTTAGAATTAACAATGAAACAGTTTCTGCCTCTAGTTTAAATATAGATAATAATTCACTTTATTTTTAATGTTTGCTTTTCAACCTATACGCAGCATGCCCCCTACTTTCATAAGAAATTTGTGTACTGGTTTTCTAATCTTATGCATTTATTTATGCTTAGGTTGCAAATCTGGGAACCTGGAAATACCTCTAACCGACTCTACAAAAATGGGATGCGATTATCAATTTAACGAATCAGCACTGTTAGCTAGTGGATGGATAAAAACCTTTGAAGATAATTTTGATTCGGATCTATCAAAATGGACCATTTGGAATGGCGGTGCCTATAACAATGAATTACAGTTATATCAGGCTGCTAACCTAGAATTATTGAATGGCATTTTAAATATCAAGGCAAAAAAAGAAGCGGTTTCTGGAGCTACACTTCCTACAAATTCAACGATCAAAAAATTCGATTATACTTCTGGCAGAATTGAATGCAAAACAACTATTTCTGCAAACGCCAATACGCCAAAAATAAGGATCATTGCGCGCATACAATTACCGAAGGGATATGGCATGTGGCCAGCATTCTGGAGTTATGGTGATCCCTGGCCAACACAGGGCGAAATTGACTATCTGGAAGCAAGAGGTAATAATACATTTCAGTATCTCACCAACTACTATTATGGAACTAATCCCGGCGTGATATTCAATGAAGACAATACGGGTACGATCAATACTATTTCTGATTTAAGTACCTGTTTTCATGTGTATGAATTTGAATGGACTCAAAACGCATTGAACTCTTATCTTGATGGCAAATTAGTAGAGTCAAAAAAAACGGGTACACACTTACCAGATCTTTTTGGAAAAAACGAAAAAGTTGTTTTAAACCTCGCAATTGGCGGGGGATTTTTTCCGAACCTTAATCCTGCACTTATTGAAACCGGAACAATGTATGTAGACTGGGTTAAAGTTTTTGCATCTAAATAATGAACTACTCAATTGCTGGATTAATTTCCAACTCCATACTGATCAACCAAATAAATAAATGCAGCAATATTTACAGCTCCCAAATGTAATTCGCGTTTGTTCACATTTTCAAATACATCTGTAACAGCATGATGTAAATCAAAATATCGCTGACCATCTACTAATAAACTTGTTAGGATTGTTTTTTTATCATTTAATCCTAAAGGTTCAAGATCTGCACCCCCACCTCCAGCTATCACTTCCGTACCATATCTTTTTAATAATGGGTTCCAGTTCTGGAATCTTTTTAATTGAGTGGCGCTACAACCAATTCCAATTGCTCTTGGTGTAAACCCTCCATCATCACTTTCTAAAGCAAGTATGTGTTTTTCGTTATTTGATTTAGCAAGTTCTGCATATTTCAAACCACCCCTGCCGCCATTTTCTTCATTTGCAAATAATACAAATCTGATGGTCCGTTTTGGATGATAATTCAAAGCTTTAAAAGCACGCAATACCTCCATCGTATGTACAACTCCAGTTCCATCATCATGGGCACCTTCATTTACATCCCAACTATCAAGATGCCCTCCTATTGTGATTACTTCATTGGGGAACTCTGACCCTTTTAATTCTGCAACAACATTGTTTTCATCAGCATCTGGCAAGAAAAAACCGAATGTTTCCATTTGTACTCTAATAGTGGATGTTCTTGCTTGGGCGTATAAAGCTTTAGCATCCATTGGTCCTAAAGCAATTGCTGGAATTTTAGGAAAAGAATCATTGTATTCCATTACACCAGTTTGTGGCTCATTATCAGGGGCTGTGCTCAAAGAATGTATCATCACTGCCACTGCACCATATTTTGCAGCCCTGCTTGGACCATCAGAACGATAGCTATATGCATTCTCATATGCTCTGCCAGTTTCAATCATGTTTGGATCCAATATGCTATGGTAATAAACAATTTTACCTTTTACTTCATTCTTTCTTTTTTCCAATTCATCAAAATCTGCAACAACCATTACATCAGCTTCGACCAATCCTTTACTGCTAAATGAATTTCCAAGTGCCATTACCGCAAGCTTTTTGTTCATTACTTTCCCATCAATACCAACAATGGCAGCATAGTCCTTTCCTCCTCTTTTCCAATTCGGCGTTTTGCATGGCTGAAAAAATACTTTATCAGGATGAAAAGCTTCCATATTTACTTTACCCCATATGGCAGCATTGTGTTGTTCAGGTGATCCAGCCAACCTGCCACCAATATTTTTTGTGAGTTCCCTTAATAGATCATAGGCTTTCCCATTGGTCATAATTTCGTCTGACAGTCTTTTTATCATGACACTGTCTTTATTCACCTGCGAAAGAGCCATTATTGGATAACTTAAAATCAGTATCAAAAATAAACGCATGCTGCTATTTTTAGGAATTATCAATTTTTTGTTTTGCAATAAATATAAGGTTATTCAGAAAGCGGCTTTACCATTATATTTTTAAAATAAACAATACTCTTTGGATCATGGCCTTGTAAAGCAAATGTTCCACTTGAAATTACTCGAAGTGAATCATCCTGCTCTCTTTGTGCCTTTACATTTTCTGGCTCAGTATAATCTACTACAATTTTATCATTCAGTTTAATGATCACCCTTTTACCTTCTACTTTTATGTATTCTGTAAACCATACATTATCTGGTATAAATTGTTCTTTAACATCCATGATCCCGTACAAACTTCCTGTTCTTCGCCAATCTGTATGCGAATTGTTTACTTGCACTTCATATCCTTTTTCAGGCCAGCCACCTTCTTGAAATTGGGTGTGAAAATAAATGCCGGAATTTGCACCAGGCATCGTTTTTACTTCGGCTTTGAATTCAAAGTTTTTGAAGTTATGATCCAACAAATTGCCATCATAAAAGAGATGTGCAGTTTTACCATGTACTACGATCATTCCGCTATCAACAGAAAAGGTTTCTGCGTTTTTACCCACTTTCCAACCTACCAACGACTTACCATCGAACAAACTGGTCCAGCCTTTTTCAGCAATTTCATTTGTTTTGCTAAACCCCATTATACTAATAATGATGACGGCAGAAATAATTAACTTTTTCATACACTTTATTTCAATTTTTTTTTAATTTCCACCTTTTAATTTCATCTTCAATATATAGAGCGACTTAGATGCTGTGATAAATAATATATTTTTCTCTTTGCCTCCAAACGTTACATTGCCTGTCCATTCTTCAGGAACATCTATGTGTTCCATCAATTCCCCCTTATTATTATAAATACTTACTCCCTTACCTGTTAAATAAATATTTCCTTTTTCATCAATCGTCATCCCGTCAGAACCCATTGGCGCAAACAATTGCTGATCTTTTAGTTTACCTGCGGCATCAATATGATAGCGATAGGTTTTGTTATCTCCGATATCGGCAACATAAAGAAATTTACCATCAGGAGTTCCAATGATGCCATTAGGCTGCACAAGGTTATCAGCAACAATCGTGGGCTTTGAATTGGCTGCTAGATAATATACTTTCTGACCATCTAATTCTGAGGTTTTCCTTGTCCAATAATCGCGCTGATAATATGGGTCAGTGAAATAGATTCCATTGGATGGGCTGATCCACAAATCATTCGGCCCATTAAAATGTGCTCCATTCAAATCGGTAAGCAGCACTTTTATTTTTCCATTTGGCTGTATCTGCCATAGTTGATTGTGTTCGTCTGCACAAGTAATCAAATTACCCAGTTTGTCGAAATACATCCCATTTGATCTACCTGCGTTTTCTAAATAAATAGAAAGTTTTCCTTCCGTGCTATATTTCCAGATCCGATTATTGGGTTGATCCGTAAAAAAAACATTGCCATTTTTATCTGAAGCCGGACCTTCTGTAAAACCAAATTGATTAGAAATTAATTGCAGCTGGGCATTTTCTGCAATAAGATTGGATGTATGATAGCTTTTGGCGGTTGAAGTATTTACAACTTGCTGTCCATTCGTTTTAGGCAGAAACATGTTTGTAATAATGAATAGTAAAAAGAATGGCAAACGCATATAATAACTTAAGTTATAAATAATAACTTCAATTTACAAGATTGC
>CAIYAG010000169.1 GCA_903924075.1 uncultured Bacteroidota bacterium
CTGGTAGAATTTCAAAATACTTTCCCGTAAGTTGGCAGATCATCGCCCCCCCTAAAAATGCAGCAAGTTTGTCTGAGATCTCATTAAAAAAAGCAGAAGCAGCACTGATCATACAACAACTTTCGCAGGATGATTATTTGATCCTCTTAGACGAAAGGGGACAATCATTCAATTCCCCAGGTGTAGCCCAGCTGATCCAACAAAGAGCCAATGAAAGTTGCAAAAGGTTGGTATTTCTTATTGGTGGCGCATTTGGAGTGGACGAAACAGTCTTTAAAAGAGCTAATACCACCTGGAGTTTGTCGAAATTAGTTTTCCCTCACATGTTGGTTCGATTGATGCTTTCAGAGCAGATCTATCGCGCTTGTAGTATTCTTAGAAATGAAAAATACCACCACGTTTAAGCTGGAATCCAAATTTCTAACATAATATTCATCTTAGTTACTACCATTCACAAACAGAATATATTAAATTGCTGGCATGATTACTATTACCATCGCGATACTTGCCATTACTTGTGTGGTTTCTTTTATGGCTTTCTCAAATCAGAAAATCTCAGATGATCTGATCTTTTATCCGCCAGCTATTACTAATAGAAATCAATGGTACCGTTTTATCACCAGCGGATTTATTCATGCAGATATCATGCACCTTGCTTTTAATATGTATTCTTTTTACTTGTTTGGCAAAATGTTGGAGGAGGCTTTCCAACAGATTTTTGGAGACAAAGGAAAGATCCTCTACCTGCTTCTATATGTGATTGCTTTGGTAGTTTGCTTATTACCAACATATCTTCAAAATAAAGACAATTATCACTACCGGAGTCTTGGTGCATCAGGTGCCGTATCCGCTGTAATTTTCGCAGGAATTTTCATTTTCCCGACCATGAAAATTGGTTTATTTCTGATTCCAGTAGGGGTTCCTGGTTTTGTATTTGGCCCCATCTTTTTATTGATCTCAGCCTATCTTGCTAAAAAAGGGCATGGTAATATTAATCACTCTGCACATATTTGGGGTGGCATATTCGGGATCGTTTTTCTAATTGTATGTAGTCAATTTTTAAGCGACTATCGACCTGTGCAATCATTTATCATGCAGGTCAGTGATTATTTCAAAGGAATGTAGGACAAAACTGGATCTGTAAAACTTGTTCTGTACTAGACAGCAGTTTAAACCGATCGTCGATCCGGTGGCCAACCACCCAAACAATTTTTTTATTGCTTTCTAAGACCCAACATGCTTCCTTCTGGGTCTTGGATAATTTTTGATCTATTAAAAAACGACTTATTTTTTTCTTTTTCTGCATACCCAATGGATAAAAATAATCCCCTGTTCTTGGCTTCCTTAGCAATAAAGGAAATTGGATCTTTTTAAGATCTACTTGAGCAAATTCAGGGCTGGGGTTAATAATGCTTTCCGATTTTTCTAATAAACTCAGTAGCAAATTGCCATTCGAAAAAAACAATTGACTTTCTCCTTCATCAATAATATAATGCGATGAATCATTTATGGCATTCTTTGCAATGATCAACCATTTTCTATTTCGAATGATTCGATGTGTTTGAGAAGACACAAATGAACCATTATCAGCATCCATTAATTTGATGATTTCAGCAGTTTGTGCGGCACCAAAATCAAATTGTTTAGCGATTTCCCAGAGGATGGTGGTTAAATTTTTTTGCTGCTTCAATTTTAAAATCGGGACATGAATTTCAGCAGCTTTTTGTACCATGAGTTTTTTTAGCTGCGCATCGATCGACTCTTGATAGATCTCTGCAACATCTCGCATCCGCTCAATATTCTCCAATATATTTTCTTCTGCATTGGGAAATACTGATTGCACCTGAGGTATCAATTGATTCCTGAAAAAATTTCTAGTGTATTTATCAGAGGCATTCGAAACATCTTCCACAAATACCAATTGATTTTCAGAAGCATATTTGATTAAATCTTGCTTCCTGAAATGTAATAAAGGCCTAATCAGCGAACGCTCTTTTTGAAATGGCAAAATACCCCGCATTCCTAAAACACCAGTGCCTCTAAAAAAATTCATGAGTACCGTTTCGATATTATCATCTGCATGGTGAGCAGTTACTAATAAAGGGCGTTTACCAAATAGTTGATCGCCTTTCTTTGCATGGATAAATCTATCACGATGTTCGTTGATCAACTCTGCAAACCAGTTATAACGGAGTTTTCTTGCAGCTTCCTGGATCGCCATTTTATTATCCGATGCGAATGAGCTGGTATCAAATTTTTTAATGAAAATTTCTGTAGCCCCACTAAGCGAAGACACAAATAATTCATCTCTATCACTATCTGCTCCTCTCAGTTGAAAATTACAATGCGCAATACTAAAATCAAAACCCGCTTTAGAAATTAGATCCGTTAAAGCAACACTATCTACTCCCCCACTTACTGCCACTATTAAAAAACAATTACCAGTATTAAAATCTGGAAATTGATCTTTCCATTGTTTTTGAAACTGTATAGATAGATCCATTGCTTTTAATTAAGCTTTCTTTACTTCTTTAGCCCATCCGTCTTTTAAATTGACTGTTCTATTGAAAACCAATTGATCAGAAGTACTGTCTCTATCAATTACAAAATATCCTTTACGGATAAATTGGAATCCAATATTGGTATTATCTGTTTTCAAAGCAGGCTCAGCATAAGCATTTGCGATCACTTGCAATGAATCAGGATTGATATAATCTTTAAAATCACCTTCTGCATTAGCTACGTCTTCTACCTTAAACAAACGATCATATAATCTGATCTCTGCTTTGATTGCCGTAGCAACACTTACCCAATGCAACGTACCTTTTACATTAATTCCAGAAGTATCTGAACCACTTTTACTTTCTGGGATATAAGAACAATGCAATTCCTGTACATTTCCTGATGCGTCTTTGATCACTTCGTCACACTTAATAATATAAGCACTTTTTAAGCGTACCATTTGTCCGGGTGATAATCTGAAATATTTCTTAGGTGCCACTTCCATAAAGTCGTCTTTCTCGATATACAATTCTTTGCTAAATGGAATGCTTCTAGTACCACCATTACTATCTTCTGGATTGTTTTCACTTTCCAGATATTCTGTGGTATCCGGGTAATTCGTGATCACAATTTTTAATGGATCAAAAACAACCATGCGCCTTTGGGCAGTTTTATTCAATTGTTCACGCACACAAAATTCAAGTAAACTAAAGTCAATTAAATTCTCTCTTTTTGCTACGCCAATTTTATCACAGAAATCACGGATACTTTCTGCGGGGTAGCCCCTTCTACGCATCGCAGAAATGGTACTCATCCTTGGATCATCCCATCCATTCACATGATTTTCATTTACCAATTGTAACAATTTTCGCTTACTCATCACTGTATAAGTCATGTTTAAACGAGCAAACTCATATTGCTTAGAAGGAAAGATCTCCAATTGTTCAATACACCAATCGTATAAAGGGCGATGTGGAATAAATTCCAGTGTACAAATAGAATGCGTGATATTTTCAATTGAATCACTTTGTCCGTGCGCAAAATCATACATCGGGTAAATACACCAATTATCACCTGTTCTATGATGATGAGCGTGTTTGATCCGATAAATGATCGGGTCTCGCATGTGCATATTCGGACTTGCCATATCAATTTTAGCGCGAAGTACTTTCTCGCCATCTTGATATTTACCAGCGCGCATGTCTGCAAATAATTGCAAGTTCTCTGCAATTGATCTGCTTCTAAAAACGTTTTCTACACCAGCTTGAGTTGGCGTTCCTTTTTCAGAAGCAATGGTTTCACTATTACTATCATCCACATATGCAAGTCCTTTTTCGATCAACTGAACTGCAAATTGATACAGCTGTTCAAAATAGTTTGATGCATACAACTCTTCTGCCCATTCAAAACCCAGCCATTTTACATCTTCCTTGATACTATCCACATATTCTGTTTCCTCTGTACTTGGGTTGGTATCATCAAAACGAAGATTGGTTTTTCCGCCATATTTTTTTGCCAGTCCGAAATTCAAACAAATGCTTTTCGCATGTCCGATATGGAGATATCCATTAGGCTCAGGAGGAAATCTGGTAAGAATAGACTGGTATTTACCACTATTCAAATCGGCTTCAACAATTTCTTCAATAAAATTCAGGCTCTTTTCTTCACTCATTACATTTCATTTCTAGACTGCGAATGTACGGAATTGAGGGCTTCCTTAAAAATGCCAGCCCAGTTACTAAAACAACAGCCGGATTGCTTATGGTAAGCAATCCGGCTATTATCTAAAAATTTTGATCTCTTATTTAGTGATCACTACAGAATCGAAAAATGCAGCAGCATCTTCTTTTTTTGCGGCAGCGTTTGATGAATAGAAAAACACTTGGTGCAAAACTGATCCGTTAAAAAACAAGTACCCAAATGCTTTTTTACCCTGTATTTGCGGAGCTGTTGCATCTTTTCCATCAATCTCTAAATAAAGCGAACTTTTACCTTTAAACTGAACGATTTCGTCTTTTGTAAGGTTAGCGCCTGCCATCTGGCCCATCATTTGAGCCTTTAATTGATCCCATAAGCCATCTCCTAATGCAGTAATTGTTTCTTCTGTTAATCCCATCGGACTTAAATCGAATCCAAATCCCATATAAGCAACGGTGCTATCTTTTTTATAGGCGAATACTTTGGGACCATTTGGTATTTCTGTAGCTTCTGGTTTACCAGGAAATACAACTTTTACTTTTTCTGAAAGCTGTTGTTCAGTAGCTTGAGCAAAGGATGCTACAGTAATACATATAGCAACGAATAACGATAGAGTTTTTTTCATATAGATTATTTACGAGGAAAAATTAATACTTATTCTATTGATTTAATGGAAATATGATAAAATTATTTATTAAATATTTGATAGTCGGTCATATAGGCAATTGAGCGCAACATATCATCGTGCAAAAGCCTGTCCACTTCGTTGAAACTTACTACTTTTCTGAACCCTGTCATCAGTGCTTCTACATAACTGGAACTTTTCATTGGCCTTCTAAAATCAAGTGCTTGAGCAGCACTCATTAATTCAATACCCAATATTTTTTCAACATTATTAATGACGCGCAAACATTTAGTTGCCCCATTAGCTCCCATGCTAACATGGTCTTCCTGATTATTGGATGATGAAATACTATCCACAGAAGATGGGGTGCTCAATTGTTTGTTTTCGCTCACAATGCCAGCGGCAGTGTATTGCGGGATCATGAATCCAGAGTTTAATCCAGGATTTTTAACCAAGAACAGTGGCAAGTCCCTTTGTCCGCTGATGAGCTGATAGGTTCTTCTCTCTGAAATATTTCCTAATTCACTCATTGCAATAGACAAGTAGTCCAATACCAATGCCAAAGGCTGACCATGAAAATTACCGCCGCTAACAATCAGATCATCCTCAGGAAAAACATTGGGATTATCAGTCACTGAATTTGCTTCACGCATAAAAACAGATTGCACATGGTCAAACGCATCTTTCGTAGCTCCATGTACTTGTGGGATGCACCTAAATGAATAAGGGTCTTGTACTTGTTTTTTAGACAAACTTGAGATCTCACTATCCTTTAAATAATATCTTAAAGCACTAGCTGTAGCAACCTGACCCTTGTGTGCACGTATGGCATGAATATGCGGATCCAAAGGTTCTTGGATACAATCGAACGCATCAAATGACATGGCACTGATCAAATCTGCCATGGCAATTAAATGTTCCGCTTTCTTTAAACAGTAAAGTCCGTATGCAGTCATGAATTGTGTACCATTGATCAATGCCAAACCTTCTTTGCTCTGCAACTGAATTGGCTTCCAGTTGAATTTTTCTAAAACTGCTTTGCTGGGTAATTTCTCACCCTGATAATATACTTCACCCAAACCTAATAAAGGCAAACTCAGATGACTCAACGGTGCCAGATCACCTGATGCACCTAAAGAACCTTGTGTAAAAATGACTGGTGTGATGTCGTTGTTGAACATATCCACCAATCGATTCACCGTATCAATTTGAACACCACTATTGCCATAACTCAAAGACTTCACTTTGAGCATCAACATCAGTTTTACAATTTCTTTGGGCACTTCTTCTCCCAGACCGCAAGCATGAGATACCAATAAATTATATTGTAATTGCTCGATAGAACCAGCATCGATCTGTACATTTTGAAGAAACCCAAAACCGGTATTA